>NZ_AP018449.1:2187500-2511712 GCF_003966895.1 Methylomusa anaerophila
ATATTTTAACATATTCGGAATGCTCTTGCCAGTGTACTTGCACTTGCACCTGCACCTGCGTATGTGAATGTACCTGTCAATGCAAATGTCAGTGCGAAACCCCAGGGTGCATAATAAAAATACCGTTTATATCCCCGGCTGAAAAGATCCTTTTTGGTAGCGGCTTCATGCTCAGGCGAGAAGAATTTGGCGGGTTATTGTTTGACATGAACAAGTTGACATCTTTTATATGTAATTTCGTTGCGTACGAAATATTGTCATACATTAAAGGTAAGGATCTATTGTATGCACATGATTTGATGGCCTTGGTCAATCACATAAAAAACGTATTCGAAGAGGTTCCGGGAGACGCTGAAGATATCGTGCGTCGGTTTATTTGTAGCTGCACCCAACATAGATTCTTGGAAGGAGCAACATCGTAATGGGAAGCATATCGCACCTTTCTTCTCCTATCCATATCTGGTGGGATATTACCCGCCAGTGTAACTTAAGGTGTTTGCATTGTTACTCTTGCGCTTCGCAGCGGTCTGAAACTGAACTCACAACGGAAGAAGTCTTCGGTATCATAGATCAATTGAAAGCTATGAACATAGGGTATGTATACATATTGGGCGGAGAACCCTTGCTGCGTTCGGATTTTGATATCATTTTGGATTATTTCTCCAAAGCGCAGATTCCGTTGATGTTAAACACAAATGGCTGGTTTGTTGACAATCATTGGGCAGAAAAAATATCCGAAAGTTCTGTAAAACAGTTGCGCTTTAGTGTAGACGGCTGTAATGCGGAGACTCATGACGCTCTCCGTCAAAAAAAGGGATCGTTTGAACGGGTTGTAAATGCTATCAAAATTTGCCGTGAAACAAGCATACCTCTTATAAGCTGTTCTTTTACGATTACCAAGCACAATATGCATGAAATACAACCCACAGTGGATCTTCTTGCAAAATTAGGGGTTGATCAGATACAGTTTGGTCCCATCTCCAACACTGGCCGAGCATCCGAACATCCGCAATTACTCCTTGAAGCCAATGACACACAGGGAATAGCTAACATTTTGTCTCAATGTATAAATGATTATGGTGATAAAATATTTATTTACAGTGTTGATGGCATTTATGACAAACCATGCACTCAATGCGTAAAAGAAGGAATGGTAAAACCTATGTTTATGGGATGCCTTGCCGGCAGAACTTGTTGTTGTATTGACTGGGAGGGTAAGGTAATTCCTTGTCTGTTGAAGCGGGAGCCTGTTGCCGGGAGTTTAAGAGAAACCCCGTTTCAAGATATTTGGGACCATGCGCCTGTTTTTAATTATATGCGAAGGCATCGCGGCGCGGAATATCCTGAATGTAATGAATGCATTTATGGCGACGTATGCGCTAGGGAGTGCCCCCTCGCACAAAGTCAGAAAACGTACGGATATCATGAACGCCGTGAGCGCATTCAATCCCTGCCTCTGGAAAACGCAGCTAAACCCGTTTCTTGCTCTTTGACAGGTTATTGCCACAACTCATTGAGATAATAAGCTATAGTGTCGCATTTATGATCTGTATCGTCATTAAATAGAAACATTGATAAAATTCGCCTTTAATAAACGATAAGAAATATTAAAAAAAAATTAAAAGCAATTGGTTGTTATTATAACACAAATTGCTTTTAATTACCAGTTAAATTTTTTTATTTGTGTCTTGCTAGAAATTTTAACACTCTTGCACCGGTATTGCGCACGCTCCGCAGCGGGGCAATGCTTATTTTAACACGTGGACGCATATCCTTTTGTGAGCCAAAATCGCCGCGGAGAATGTTTGTGGTTTTGGTTTTAGCGGGTTTCAAGAAGCGCTTAAGAACAGATACGGCCTTATTAGGGCGAGTGTGATCGCCGCGAGTAAAGACATCTACTGCTGCGTATCCAAGCTCCGGGTAGGTATGGATGCCCATGTGGCTTTCAGCCAATAAGGCCAGGATAGTGAGGCCATGTGGTTCAAACTTGTGGTAGGACAACTCAAGTAGGGTCATATTTGCTTCTTGTGCAGCAGCGAGCAGAGCATTTTTTATATAATCCAGATCGTCGAGGCTTGCAAAACTGCAGCCGTACATATCTACGGTTACGTGTTTACCAATAACCTTCACAATGCATCGTCCCTTCCAAACTCTAATATTCATTATGCTGAATGCGATGGGAAGTATACTATAAGGCGTATATTTTTCGAAAATCGCTTGGGAAAATATACATCAACTATAGGGAACGCATTAGAGAATTGAAATTATATCCGGGTATTTAGGAACGCTTCGACGCTGCCGCTTAACCTTAGCTTATCCTAATACCCGGATATAAATTTTTAATGCGACATATATGGCATAATGAGCGATTATTGGTCAGAAATATAATGAATTATGCGGTTTTCATTATAATTCTCCTCCAAGGAAAAGTAAAGAGTATTTTCGTTATTTTTATGCAAAATATTGTTAACATCTTAAATACTTATATGTGGATTTGTTAAAAAACTTATTTGAAAATAGTATTTCAAAATTAAGCAGGAAAATTATTAGGAGATAGAATATATAAATAAGTATAGGAGGGGTTTAAGATGAATAATATTGAACTGGCGGAAGGCATATATTATGTGGGGGCCGTAGACTGGAATCTCCGGGATTTTCACGGCTATACAACAACACGCGGCGTTACCTATAACGCGTATCTGATTATAGATGAAAAAGTTTGTCTTATCGACAATGTTAAGGCTCCCTTTTCCCAGGAACTAATTGAACGCATTAGTCAAATCGTAGACCCGGCCAAAATTGACTATGTGGTTACAAATCACATTGAGCCTGACCATTCCGGGTCGCTGCCGGCTATCATGGCCAGGGCGCCGCAGGCGAAAGTCATTATAACGGATCACGGGCAAACGGGTATTCAAAAGCATTATCAACAGAACTACGACTTTCGCGTAGTTAAGGAAGGAGATACTTTAAAGCTGGGGCGGCATGAGTTAAAGTTTATTCCTTTGCCGATGCTGCACTGGCCTGATTCCATGGCTACCTATTTGCCGGGAGAACAAATTCTTTTTTCCAATGATGCTTTTGGTCAGCATATTTGCACTACCAAGCGTTTCGATGACGAAAACAACCTCCACGATGAATTGTACGAGGCTGAGAAGTATTATGCCAATATCATAATGCCGTTTGGTAAAATTGTGCTGAAAGCCCTTGAAAAATGCAAGGAACTGCCGATTAAAATGATTGCTCCCAGTCATGGAATCGTGTGGCGGAGTCATATACCTGAAATTCTTGCAAAGTATGCCATGTGGGGCAAGGGCATTAATGTAGCAAAAGTAATAATTGCCTATGACAGTATGTGGGGAAGCACCGAGCAAATGGCCCGCCGGATTTTAGAAGGGGTTGCCGCGGCGGGAGTACAGGGTAGTTTTTATAAAATGGCAGTATCCGACCGGAGTGAGGTGATCAGAGACATCTTAACAGCGGGAGGCTTGCTGATTGGCTCTTCAACCTTAAACAACGGTGTATTGCCGAACATTGCTGCACTTTTACTATATCTGAAGGGGTTAAGACCCGCTAACAAAATAGGGGCTGGTTTTGGCGCCTATGGCTGGGGCGGCGGCGCCCAAGCAACTATCGAAGAATTGCTTGCGAAAGCTGGCGTAGCTGTACAAGAACCGGGTCTAACGCTTAAATGGGTTCCCGACAAGGAGGAGCTTAATAAATGCTTTGAGTTCGGCCTGACTTTTGGCCAGAAAGTACTGGCCAGTATAGCCGAAAAACGTTAGAAGGTTTAAGCGATGTTTGCTAAACGTTTGCGAAACAGCCTCTACGATTTAGAGAGAAAGCGGGTTGCTCGATAAAAGATAAAAGATAGGAGGGCTGAAAAAGCCCTCTATTTACATACTGCCGGCCAAACATTAGCACACTATATACACACTATACTAATTAAGATTAAAGTACTTGGAGGCCGTATTTAGCGTGTTTACCGTACATCACGGATTTTGGATTTATTTTTTTACCAGAAATCATCCGCGGGTTTGGCACTTTGTCTTTGGTTCCATGTTCCCTGACTATGTATATGTAATACTCATTGCCATGGTAATGGTGCAAGGTTTGCTTAATTGGCATGAACTTATTAGCCTTACGCCGGAAATGCTGATGGGACTGGTTGCCCTGCATCCCTGGGCGGCAAGAATTGATCTGATTGGTCATTCGGTGGTGATTTGGCTGATTGTTATGATTGCATGTCTTTTGCTGCCGGGGATTAAACAGTTCAAGGCTTTTGTTGTTGGCTGGGGGTCGCATCTGTTTATTGATGCGATAACGCACGGGGCTTATTCAAACTTTTTTTTATATCCTTTATCGCATCTAACCGTAGAAAGCCCTGTCTCCTATTGGGAACCTGATCACTGGGTGCATGAATATAAACTGGTTAATACTTCATTAATGGCCATTGCTATGGCTTATTTGATTTTCGAATGGTGGCAAAAAAGAAAGAAGCGAGGAAAAATAAAAAAATAAAATGAGATTAGCTGCTAATGTAAATGTATATATTCGGAAGGGCGCTCAGCACCGGGTGGAAAGTGGTCATCCATGGGTTTACCAAAGTGAAATTGACTATGTTGACGGTCAATTTCAACCAGGAGACATTGTTGATGTATATAACTTTCGCCAGCGGTTTATTGGCCGCGGCTACATCAATCCCCGCTCCCAGATTACAGTAAGGATTTTATCCCGCGAGCAGGAAGATATTAACCGGAATTTCTTTAAAAAACGGATTGAGACTGCCTGGCGCTACCGACAAACATTCATAGCGGAGCCGGAATATTGCCGGCTGATTTTTGGGGAAGCCGATTTTTTGCCTGCGCTTATTGTGGACAAATTTGGACAATACATGGTGATGCAAACACTGGCGTTAGGCATCGAAGTTCATAAAGATACCATAGTATCTGTGTTGGAGGAATTATTTGACCCGGCAGGCATATACGAGCGCAACGACGTTCCCGTTCGCAAACTTGAAGGCCTGGAAATGCGCAAGGGTTATATTAAAGGGAAGTTTCCCACTTTAATAACGGTAAAAGAAAATGGGATTCCTTTTTATGCCGACATTGAAAACGGACAAAAAACGGGATTTTTTTATGACCAGCGAGAAAACCGCCTTTTTTTAAAGTATATGGTTCCTGAAGCCGAAGTTTTAGATTGTTTTTGCCATACCGGTTCTTTTGCCATCCACTCGGCTTTATTTGGGGCCAAATCCGTACATTCTATTGATATATCGGAAGATGCAATTTGTTTAGCGCAAAAAAACGCCGCATTAAACAAAGTGGATGACAGGTGCCGGTTTGAGGTGGCTAATGCATTTGATGCTCTACGTACACTAACCGGGGAGCGGCGGCAATATGATGTAGTCATCCTTGATCCCCCCGCTTTTACCAAAAGCCGGGATAGTATTGAAGGCGCAGTCCGTGGATACAAGGAAATCAACCTGCGTGGACTTAAACTCGTCCGTCCGGGCGGCTATCTTATTACCTGCTCTTGTTCTTATCATATGGACAGGGAACTGTTTAAAGCTGTGGTGGTAGATGCCGCTCGTGATGCCAAGCGCGTTATCAGAGAAGTAGAATACCGGACGCAGGCTAAGGATCATCCTATTTTGCCTGCCGCTGGCGAAACAAACTATCTAAAGTTTCTTGTAATTCAGGTCCAGTGATTCAGATGAGGCGTAAGGATTATATAGAAGGTGAAAAATGGCAATAATCAATAGTAATTGGTTTTTTCCATATATATTTGGAAGAAATAGCATATTGCTATTTTTAGATAAGTAAAGTAAAATAAAGTCGAAAAGTCAATTAAAGTCAAATTTGCATTTTGGTTATCTGTTAGCCGGTGACGGGGGTGGAATGGTGAATCAATTTAGTAACCCAAATAATCTTGCCGATATAATTGAGAAATGGATTTTGCGTAAACTTTCAGGACAAGACGGCGAAATTATTATACTTAAGCGTAATGAAATGGCTACTGAACTTGATTGTGCTCCCTCACAAATTAGTTATGTTTTAAGCACGCGGTTTACTTTCGAAAGAGGATTTATTGTGGAGTCGCGGCGCGGTTCAGGCGGATTTGTGAGAGTTGCCCGCGTCCCGGTGCAAAGAAGGGTTTTCGAGGAGGCTGCCGAGCAGATTTCCTCTGATATTACAATGGGTGAGCTTATCAGGCTTGTGGAAAGGCTGCGGGATAACAATCTCATGACAAACCGTGAAGCGGCTTTAATGCTCAAGTGTTTGACCATTCTCTACGAAAGGGTTAAACCAGCGGAGCGTATCCCTTTATTGCGTTCTCTATTGGAAACCCTTGCGGAGCATAATTAAGTCTTAACCAGTCTTAACCAGGGGAGGTCGACATAGATGTTATGCGATGACTGCCAAAAAGAACCGGCTTGTGTGCATATTACCAAGATTTTGAATGGACAGAAAATAGAAAAGCATCTTTGCGAGCAGTGCGCGGCTAATTCGGGAGATGCGGCCATTTCCAGCAGCATAAGTAATTTGTTTGCCAACAAGGTATCCATTCATGATTTTCTTAAAGAGATGTTCCATTATTCTCCATCGGCAGAGGCCGCGCACAAGACTGAAATTTCCTGTTCCCAGTGCGGCATGACCTACCAGGATTTTAGCCGCAGTGGTAAACTGGGATGCGGTACATGCTACCAAACCTTTCGCGAGAATCTGGAACCATTAATTAAAAGAGTGCATGGCACTTGTGGCCATACCGGCAAAATTCCTAAACGAAGCGGACAGTCTCTTGACATAAAACAGCGTATTAAAGCGCTGCGGCAGGAACTGGAAGCGCTGGTTGTCAGGGAAGAATATGAGCAAGCAGCGAAAGTTAGGGATGAAATCCGTATTCTTGAGAAGACGATAGTTGATAAGGATGATAGTCCCCCTGCTTCCCTGGCGGGGGACAGGTAAGGAGGAGTTCCGGTGAGTGAGAACCGAGATATCTTGGGAAGTTTACTGGAGCAGCCATTAAACCCTTGGATGAACGGTGACGGGCCGCCCGGCAATGTGGTTATTTCCAGCCGGATTAGACTGGCGCGTAATCTTTCGGGGCAGCCTTTCCCCAATCAGGCTAATGCTGATCAGATGGCGGCAGTGGTTAGGGAATTAAAAGAAGTAGCCGATGATTTATCCAAGGCGGACGGACATGATTATCTCTTTATTGAATTAAATGAACTACCGCCGTTGACACGCTACATTCTTGTGGAAAAACATATCATCAGTCCTAATCATGCCGTCGAACCGGAAAATAGAGCGCTTATTGTCCGGGATGACGCCGGTGTAAGTATCATGATCAATGAAGAGGACCATTTACGGCTTCAGTGTCTGAAACCAGGACTGGATTTGGAAGCGGCGCTGAGTCAGGCCAACACAATAGACGATATTATTGACTCCAAACATGATATTGCTTTTGCTGAACATTTTGGTTTTTTAACTTCCTGTCCCACCAACCTGGGTACCGGGCTCAGAGCTTCTGTCATGCTGCATCTGCCGGCATTGGCATTAACCAAACAAATAGGACAAATTGTAGCAGTATCCACTCAACTGGGTCTGGCTGTGCGTGGTCTGTACGGGGAAGGCACTGAGGCAGTCGGCAATGTGTTTCAGGTATCAAATCAGGTAACTACCGGGCATAGTGAACAGGAGATTATCGATAATTTGACTGCAGTTGTCAAGCAAATTGTGGATAAGGAGCAAGCGGCGCGATCTTTGTTGATACAAACTGCCAATGATATTTTGCACGATCGGGTGTGGCGAGCTTTTGGCATCTTGCGGTACGCCCGGAGTATCTCCGGTCAGGAAGCTTTGGCCAGGCTGAGTGAAGTACGTCTCGGTATTGATGTGGGAATCATTAAGGAGGCCCGGCCGGAAATTTTTAATGAGTTGTTGGTAACAACCAGGCCAAACTATCTCCAGAGTTTGGCCGGCGACCGGATCTTAGACCAGCTAAGCCGGAATAAACTTCGGGCCGACATTATCCGGGAGAAATTAAAAAAGGGGACAGAAGAAACAGAAGAATAAAAGAATAGGAGAAGAAGAAAATAGGAGGTCATAAAAATGTTTAATCGATTTACTGATCGAGCCCGCAAGGTGTTGGTATTCGCGCAGCAGGAGGCGGCGAGATTTGGTCATGGATATATTGGTACCGAGCATTTGCTTTTAGGCTTGTTGCGGGAAGGTGAGGGAGTTGCCGCCAAAGCTCTTGCTTCCTTGAGTATTGATCTCAATGCCGTACGGGCTCAAGTTGAAGGACTCATGGGCCGTGGCCAGGAGCAAAGTATGGAAATCGGCTATACACCCCGCGCCAAAAAGATAATCGAGTTGGCGATGGAAGAGGCTTTGCGTTTGGGACACAATTACGTAGGTACTGAGCATTTGCTTCTGGGACTGATTCGCGAGGGGGAAGGTGTGGCGGCCCAGGTGCTATCCAGTCTTGGCGTCGACATCAATATAATGCGTCAACGGGTGATTGAAATGCTCGGCGGCTACACTATGTCCGGTCAGACACCCCAGCCCAAAGTCCCAGGCAGTCAGCCGCTTGCCCAAACGAATACCCCATTGTTGGATGAGTTCGGCCGGGATCTGAATAAGTTGTCGACAGAGGGGAAGATTGATCCGGTCATTGGACGGGAAACCGAAATTGAAAGAGTCGTACAAATTCTTCTGCGCCGAACTAAAAACAATCCGGTGCTCATTGGTGAACCGGGAGTTGGCAAAACTGCCATTGCCGAGGGATTGGCCAAGCGCATCGTAGAGGGACAAATCCCCGAAATCTTACGCAATAAAAGGGTAATCTCCTTAAATATGGCTTCCATGGTTGCAGGTACAAAATACCGCGGTGAATTTGAGGAACGCCTGAAAAAGGTCATGGAAGAAATCCGGGAAGCCGGAAATGTAGTTCTATTTATTGATGAGCTCCATACTCTCATCGGGGCTGGAGCTGCCGAGGGCGCAATTGACGCTGCCAATATATTAAAACCCGCCCTTGCCCGGGGAGAAATCCAGGTTATCGGTGCAACAACATTAAACGAGTACAAAAAACATATTGAAAAAGATTCGGCCCTGGAAAGGCGCTTCCAGCCTATCATGGTAGGCGAGCCTACGGCAGAGGATGCAATCCTGATATTGCGGGGGATTCGTGATAAATATGAAGCTTTCCACCGGGCGCAAATTACCGATGAGGCGATTGAAGCGGCAGTAAACTTATCTCACCGCTACATTTCGGACCGGTTTCTGCCGGACAAGGCGATTGATTTGATGGATGAAGCCGCTTCCCGGGTAAGGCTGCAAGCCTTCTCCATTCCGCCGGAAGTTAAGGAAATGGAACAACAATTGGATAAAACCCGCACGGAGAAGGAAGCGGCCATTGCCGCTCAGGAATTCGAACAGGCTGCCGGTCTGCGTGATCAGGAACAGCTGTTTAAGGAACAACTGGATCAAATGCAGAAGCAGTGGAAGCAGCGGGGAAGTGAACGTATTGTAGTAACTGGGGAAGATATCGCCCACGTTGTTGCCGCTTGGACAGGAGTTCCCGTGAAACGGCTGGCTGAAGAGGAATCTGAGCGCCTGTTGAAGCTGGAAGAAATACTGCATAACCGGGTTATTGGCCAGCATCAGGCCGTTCAATCGGTAGCCCGCGCTATGCGCCGTGCCCGGGCCGGCCTCAAAGATCCTAAACGCCCCATTGGCTCATTTATCTTCCTGGGACCGACCGGTGTCGGTAAAACTGAGTTGGCGCGGGCTTTGGCAGAAGCATTATTCGGTGATGAAACTGCCATGATCCGGCTTGATATGTCCGAGTATATGGAGAAACATACTGTTTCCCGGCTGGTGGGAGCACCTCCCGGTTATGTCGGCTATGAAGAAGGGGGACAGTTAACGGACGCTATTCGCCGCAAGCCTTACTCCGTTATCCTTCTGGACGAAATCGAAAAAGCGCATTATGATGTTTTCAACATGCTGCTCCAGGTGCTGGAGGATGGAAGATTAACGGATAGCCAGGGCCGCACGGTGGACTTTAAAAATACTGTGATCATCATGACTTCTAATGTCGGCTCCCAGTATCTTAGAAAGGAATCCGGAACAATGGGTTTCTTAAGAG
The DNA here is from genome assembly GCF_003966895.1 of Methylomusa anaerophila. Classification (NCBI taxonomy): domain Bacteria; kingdom Bacillati; phylum Bacillota; class Negativicutes; order Selenomonadales; family Sporomusaceae; genus Methylomusa; species Methylomusa anaerophila. Next base: position 2,197,659 of record NZ_AP018449.1, read on the forward strand.
AGGATAGAGGGGATAAGGACGTTAAAGATGAGGCGGATTATGCGAAGAGACGGGTTATGGAGGAAGTGAAGAAAACCTTTAGACCCGAGTTTCTTAACCGGGTTGATGAAATCATTGTCTTTAGCAGTCTGACAGATGAAGAGCTTAAAAATATTGTAGCGATCATGCTCAAAGATGTAACCAAGCGGCTAATTGAAGCCAATTTGAATTTGGAAGTGACAGACGCCGCTAAAGACGTTCTTTTACAAGAAGGCCGGGATCATGCTTTTGGGGCTCGCCCGCTGCGGAGAGCTATTCAAAAGATGGTAGAAGATGAAATTGCCGAAATGATTATCCGCCAAGACGTAACTGCAAATGATACAGTAATCGTAGATGCTGATGAAACAGGTAAAATAACATTTGTTAAGAAACGGCTTGATTTGTGCCAAGTCCCTTAGGATGCAGGCAGGGATTTAATCGCCATATTCTCCTTAAAATGTCCGTATCGGTTAACAAGTGCCTATAGCAGGAAATTAAACCCTAAAGAGCGAAAAAGCACTCATATATGAGTGCTTTTTCCAGTATTAGGCTTATTTAATTCATTAAGACACCTCAGTTAGCATATAAAATATATAATTTTTTTAAGGGGAAGATACCTTTGACCAAGACTAAGACAAAGTTTGTCTGTCAAGAATGTGGCGCGGATTCTTCCAAGTGGCTGGGACGTTGCCCGGGATGCGGGGCCTGGAACACCATGATCGAGGAGCTGGTGGTGAAAAAAACAGATGCTGCCGGAATACGGCTGTCTGATTCCAAACCGCGTTCTATCAGGGATGTGGATTCAACAGTGACACCGCGGCTGGTAACAGGTGTGAGAGAATTTGACCGGGTTCTTGGCGGGGGAATTGTGCCGGGCGCACTCATTCTAATTGGCGGCGATCCGGGAATTGGCAAATCCACATTATTGCTGCAGGTAGCAGCCGGTGTCAGCGAACAGTATGGGACTGTTCTTTACATTACAGGTGAGGAATCGGCCGCCCAGATTCGAATTAGGGCGGAAAGATTAGGGAAGATAGGTAATAATTTATTGGTTTTTACAGAAAATAATTTAGAGACTATAATTAATGAGGCGGTAAACCAAAAGCCGGCTTTTGTTATCATTGACTCTATTCAAACAATGTACAGCGCCGATATTGCCTCAGCGCCCGGCAGTGTGAGCCAGGTGAGGGAATCAACAGGCAAGCTGCTCAGATTCACCAAAGATAGCGGAATTCCAACGGCTATCATCGGGCACGTTACCAAGGAGGGAAATATTGCCGGTCCACGCCTTTTAGAACATATGGTTGATGTGGTACTGTATTTTGAGGGAGAGCGAAATTACGCTTTCCGTGTATTAAGGGCCATGAAAAACCGGTTTGGCTCCACAAATGAAAGTGGAATTTTTTCGATGGAAGAATCAGGTTTGACTGAAGTGCCTAACCCTTCACGCATTCTCCTGGCGGAACGGCCCCAGGGAGCTCCGGGGTCTGTGGTGTTGGCTTATATGGAGGGGGTCAGACCGTTACTGATTGAAATCCAGGCTTTAGTCAGTACTACCTGTTTCGGCATGCCCCGGCGAATGGCTGTAGGCTTTGATTACAACCGGCTTATCATGTTGATGGCCGTGTTGGAAAAACGGGTCGGCATGATGTTGGCCAACCAAGACGCCTATGTTAATGCCGTTGGCGGATTCAAAGTCATTGAACCTGCGGCGGACTTACCGGTTGCACTGGCAATTGCATCCAGCTTTCGCAATGCTGCCGTGGACCCGGAAACAGTGGTAATGGGCGAGGTTGGTTTAACCGGTGAAGTACGAATGATCAACCGGGCGGAAGTCCGGATTGCGGAAGCAGCTACTTTAGGCTTTAAACGGTTTGTTATTCCCGGTGGCAACTTGACCAACCTGAAGATCTGCCGGCAGGATCTTAGCATAGTTGGGGTGGGAAGTGTCTGCGAAGCTATGGAGGCGGTGTACATATGACAAAAAATCGCGACGAACAAGCTGCACGTCCTGAACGTTCCGAACGAGTGGAACGGCTATGGGACACACGTTTTATCAAGACAATCAAATCACTGGCGCCGGGAACACCGCTGCGTGAAGGTCTCGAGAATGTTTTGAAAGCCAAAATGGGAGCGCTGGTACTGGTGGGTGACAGTCCGCAGGTACTGGAAGTAGTGGATGGCGGCTTCGAGCTCAATTCCGAATATACGCCTTCGGGATTCTATGAACTGGCGAAAATGGATGGCGCTATCGTTTTATCTTCCGACGGCAAACGGATATTGTATGCTAATGCTCAGCTAGTTCCGGAACCGGGCATACCTACGTCCGAGACGGGTACCAGACACCGTACAGCCGAGAGGGTTGCCAAAGAGACAGGGACGTTGGTTATTGGTATTTCGCAAAGAAGGAATATTATTACTTTGTATTTGGGAAACCTCAAATATATGTTAAAAGATATTCCGGTGATTTTGAACCGTGCCAATCAAGCCTTGCAAACGCTGGAAAAGTATAAGTCGGTTTTAATCAAGGGTTTGACCAATTTAAGCGCCCTTGAGTTTGAAGATTTGGTGACACTTTACGATGTGGCCAACGTGCTTATTCGGGCTGAGCAGGTTAACCGTATTGCCACGGAGATAAAGTATAACAGTATTGAATTGGGTACTGAGGGACGCTTGGTTAGTATGCAAATGGAAGAACTGGTGTCCGACGATGATGATGTCGAACTATTAATAAAGGACTACGCTATTCAGTACGATCAGAAGTTTTTTGAAAGTGTTCGCGAGCAGTTAGCCGCCCTGCCGGAGGATAATCTCGAACCTTATCCGGTATGTCGCGTTTTGGGATATGGAGTTAGTCCCAACGCTATGGATATACCGGTTGTACCCCGGGGATTCAGGGTCCTGAGCGAAATACCACGGCTTCCTCTTCAAATTGTCGAAAAACTGGTGATCCATTTTAAAACTCTGCACCGGATTAATAATGCAAACATTGCTGAACTGGATGAAGTAGAGGGAATTGGCGAAGTACGGGCCAAAACAGTAAAAGACGGCCTTAAGCGAGTGCGGGAGCAAGCGCTGATGGACCGTCATTTGTAGTGGGTTTATTCACTTTAAGGGGGGAACTGCTTATAAACCGCCATCTGCTTCGTTGCTCCTGCGGTCCTCACTCCGGCGTACAACCAGTACGCCTCCGTTCCGGTCCTCGTCGCGCCTAGCAGCTAACGATTTCTAAGCAGTTCGTGCAATTGATAAGCTGGCGGATACAAGTTTATTACTCATTAAGAACGTTTTACCACACTCTTCGTTATCTTTCTCTGTGGCCCTCTGTGTCCTCTGTGGTTCCGGTTCCTTTGCCTTATGACATTTTAGTTTTTCAGGATAGTTCGTTATTTACGTTTTCGGCGGGGGCCGAGAAAGTTGGTGAATTCGTATTTGACGAAATTTCTTAGTTTTTGCTTGGCTTCTTTGAGGCTGCCGGTGCTTAAATAGAGATAGACGGCGGCGCCGGCGATAAGGGCGAGTACAATCCAGAGTATGTCATAATAGGCGGGAGACACCGGGTCAGTGGTGGTGAATGAACCAACTGTACCGTCGTCTCCGGGGGGGCTGGCCTGGGCGACTCCGCCGCCGGCGGCGCTATTGAGAAAAGATGGAACTATATCGGCAAATAGGGCGGCGCTTCTTTCCGCCGCCTCGCGATTGCTATATTGGGTGCCGACTTCAATGAGGATATTACGGGGGCTTAAGTCCTGGTTGTAATTTCCGTGAGCAATGAATATGCCCCGGATAAGCCCTTTGTATCTGGCATCCGTTGCGGCTTTAATTTGCCTGGCATAGTTTTGTATTGTAATACGGCTCTGGTTTTGTCGTCCGACCACTAATAGAATCTTCGTTGCTTCTTGCCCGTTAATCGTTGTTCTATAAGCACTGGCCGGTGCACTGTTTCTATGGACGTCAAATAACGCTACCGGCTGATTTTTTAGCATTTTCATTACAGTGCGCCGGGAGCGATGGTAAGCGTTGGCGTCATGCGGGTCATGCAGTGTTTTATTATGATCAACCTGATAGCCAAGTTTTTTGAGCCTTCGGGCAAAGGCATCCCCTACAAGCATAATGCTGCCCTTCCCGCGCTCTGTGGCTCTTCCGTCGGAAGGAATATAAGATTCATCCGTATGAGTATGATATATTCCTATTAGAGGTTTGGGAACTTCGGCTGGAGCAGCTTGAGCCGGTACGTTGTATATAGGGAGAATTGAGGAATAACTGCCGATTACACGAGCTTTGCCTACATTACCTTCCACTGAAATAATTTCGTACAGGGTATCGTCCTCGTTTATAAATTGGTCGCCAGGATAAGCTTGGTGTCCTGTCTGCAGAATAATTTGGCCCTGTTCATCAACAATGGTTGTGTAGCCTGATATCATTTCAGCATCGTTATTGTAAACAGTGTCGCTATCCTGGGCTAAAGGTTCAGCGTATAAATTTCCGGCGGATAATAATACGGAGAGTAGTATGGAGGAATACAATAAAACTGTGCGCAGGTAACTCATGTATCTCACTCCCGCTAAAATCAGTGATCGTAATTTAAAATATTTTCACTTTCACCTTCACTACCTTTAGCATTTAGCATTCCCCGGGAACAAACGATTATGCGGAATAAAAAACAGCAGTCCGGAATGGGACTGCTGAATGCAGTTTAACTATACGGAACGCTTCCGCGCTGTCGCTTAACCTCAGCTTATTCTAATATCCGGATGTCTTCTTTATGCGACATGTAAATCAACTGAAGAATCATCAAGAAAGATGAAAAAATCCAAGGGTAGTGACATTGTTATGCTCTCGCTGCATCACGTCATAAAGATTTAGACCTGTAAGGTTGCAAATTGCCGCTAGGTAGAAAAGACTGTGCCCCAGCTCTTTTGTTAGTATTTCTTTGCATTGTTCACAAGGTTCGCCGTACAGATGGGAAGACATATGGTCCTTTAATTCACTGTAGCTGATATTTTCGGGTAATTGCTGCCTGGCGGCGTCAATCTTGATACAACCACATTCGGTCACAGCCTTAACCAGGGCTCGATTGACCCGGGCGGAAGCCTCTTGGTATTTGGTAACCACATCGAGTACACTGCGGTGGCGGATAAGGTATTTATCTACCGCCGACTGGAAATCCAAACAACATTTGTCTGATTTATCACATTTATTCTTATTATCCATCATTGGGAAAACACCTCGCTTTGCCTTAATTATATAGATAGCCGTAAGTCATTGTCAATCAGATGAAATGCCTATTTTACAGTAATACCCGTAAATAAAAATTGAAAAATAAGATAAGTGAATGAAAGTTGAGCATATAATGAAAGTTGAATTATTGACAACGATAAATAAGCATGCTAAAATATAAAATTTTGACAAATAACATGTTTCATGTTATATTAAGATAATAGCCAAGAAATTAAGAAATATTGTTGCGATGGGAATTTATGTATGATTTTAGAAAAAAACGGGAACAATACTATAAACACATTTCATGTAGATGACAATGTTTATCTGCAAATTTTGTGAAATTTTCTATGGCAAGAGTATAATTTTGAAGGGAGGTGAGCGGGTGTTAGACCAGATCTTACGGTTATTTATCACAGTCTTGGCTGCTGTGGGAGGACTGATGATAACCGATAGGATAATGCCCTTGTTGACAGCGGTAATTAGTGAAGAATTTTTGCGCATCGGTGTTTTCGGGGTGACAATGACCACTATATTATCTTTTATTATTGGCGGCTTAGTCGGCGGCATCCTTGGTTTTCTGGTAGCGCCGTTATTTATCAAACATCTATGGCGGTTTACCTATTGGGTGGAAGTGAAACTCAATAAAATGCCGGTATACGACATAATAGCCGGTGCGCTTGGGCTTGCCATCGGACTCATTATATCGAATTTACTAGGTTCTGCTTTTTTACCTATCCCCATAGTTGGCAAATATGTTCCTTTAATACTAAGTATAATCTTGGGATATCTGGGTATAAACGTCGCCATTCGGAAAAGGGAAGAATTGATTAGCATGTTCTCTTCCTTGCCAAACCTGCCATGGCTCAATAAAGACAATAAAGACGGTAAGGATGGTAAGGATCATGGCAAGGAACAACAACAGGGGGGAGTATCACAGCCGAAGATTTTAGACACAAGCGTGATTATTGACGGGCGTATTGCCGATATCTGCAAAAGTGGCTTTATTGAAGGAACATTGATTATTCCTATTTTCGTTCTGGAGGAATTGCAGCATATTGCTGATTCATCCGATTTGTTAAAACGTAATCGTGGTCGACGCGGACTTGATATTTTAAATCGGATGCAGAAGGAACTGGAGCTGAGCATTCAAATTGATACTTTGGATTTTGAAGATATTGCCGAAGTGGATTCTAAACTCATCAAACTTGGCCAAACACTTAAAGCCAAAATCATTACCAATGACTACAACCTTAATAAGGTTTCTGAGTTGCAAGGGGTTCCTGTTCTCAACATCAATGAACTGTCTAATGCCGTTAAACCGGTGGTGTTGCCAGGTGAAGAAATGACGGTGCACGTTGTGAAGGACGGGAAAGAGTTCGGCCAAGGCGTTGCCTATCTTGATGACGGAACCATGATTGTTGTTGACGGCGGCAAAAAACATATTGGTGAAACGGTAGGCGTACTTGTAACTTCGGTTCTTCAGACCGCTGCCGGCAGAATGATTTTTGCCAAGCCTAAAGTAATGGCCTAATATGGATTTTATTTAACTTAAAATGCCTATAAGTCTTAACGGCTTGTAGGCATTTTACACGTTTTACGAAAATAATATCAGTACCTTTTTAAATTGAATAGCCTTTGTCCGGCAAAGGCTGTTCAATAAGCTGGAGGTGGGGAAAAACGAGTGGTTACTGCGATAATTACTGCCGCCGGGCAAGGAAGGCGCATGGGAGCCGGCTTTAATAAAGTCCTGATGCCGTTGGGAGAGCATCCGGTTTTGGTACATACATTATCAGCTGTGGCTGCCTGCGCAGATGTCAACAGAATGGTAGTCACGGCGGCTGCAGATGAAATAGAAGCAGTCAAGAGCCTGATTGTTAGACAAGGATTACAGGCTGTTTGTCAAGTTGTTGCCGGCGGCAATGAACGACAATATTCCATCGACAATGCTCTTAGTCTCATACCGGAAGATGAGGATATAATTTTGGTTCATGACGGAGCCCGGCCTTTAATTGACCCGCAATTGATCAAGGAGGTAATTGCGGCGGCGCTCGTATATCAGGCGGCAGTTTTGGCTGTGCCGGTAAAAGACACAATAAAGACGGTGAATAACGAAAAATATGTTACTGATACTCTTGAGCGAAGCAAGCTGTGGGCTATTCAAACTCCGCAGGCTTTTCACGGCCGATTGTTGAAAGAGGCCTACTGTAAGGCTAAGCAGGAAGAATATCTGGGAACAGATGACGCTTCGCTGGTGGAGCGGATAGGGATTCCTGTAAAAATTGTGGCCGGAAGCTATAGGAATATAAAGATTACAACGCCGGAGGATTTAATTGTTGCCGACGCACTCTTAAATGCAGGACAAAGCCCTAAGAAGGAAGCTCATAATAGGATGCAATCTGTCCGGGTGGGCATAGGTTATGATGTTCACCGTCTGACTACAGGACGTAAACTTATTCTGGGCGGGGTGGAAATTCCTCACACTCATGGACTGGAAGGCCATTCTGATGCTGATGTGCTGCTTCATGCGATAAAAGACGCCCTTTTGGGCGCTGCTGCCCTGGGTGATATTGGCCGGCACTTCCCGGATAGCGACGATCAATATAAGGGTGCCTCCAGTCTTGCACTCCTGGAAAAAGTAAGAAACATATTATTCATTGAGGGCTATCGGATAATTAACATCGATGCGACGATTGTGGCGCAACAACCCAAACTTGCTCCCTACATGCCGGCCATGAATATAAATGTGGCTTCGGTTCTTAATATGGGCGCCGGCCAAGTAAATATCAAAGCTACAACTACCGAGGGGTTAGGATTTGCCGGCCGGCGGGAAGGCATTGCCGCTTATGCCACAGTTTCAATCATCCGCGGATCAAGTTTACTGTGATTAGTTTTGTGCATAAAAGCTTTTCTTTCACACATATTATGAATAAGCTATATTAAAAATTATTTTGGAGGTTTTTTATGCAGAGACAAACTTGGCTAAAAGTGACTATGCTGGTGGTTGCGTTTGTGCTTGTGCTGTCGCTGTTAAGTCCAGGGTATGCTAAAGCCGCCGACTTTACATTTAATATAAATATTGTCAGACAAAGCGACGGCAGTACGTGCGGTGAATTGTGGTTAAAAGACGGGCTCTTATGGCGGGTGGCTATATTACCTGACGGGGCCAGGCCTGTATCAAGGGGAACGGCCACTTCCAACACCACATTGATTATTCCCGATATTATCAAAGGTATGTTTGTGATCAAATTTGAATAACAAATTAGTAGTAGCTTAGTAGTATTTAAAATAAATGCGGCACTTTTTGTGCCGCATTTATTTTAAATACTGAGATTCGAGATTCGCAAAGGCAATACATTGCGTCAAAAGGAATGACGCAATAGACTAGACTTCCTTTGCATGTATCCTTATAATCTGATAGAATATACAATGATTAGCATATGTTGGCGGTTTTTTATATAAGCCGTCATTCTGTCATTTTATCATTCTATCATTCTATCATTCTATCATTGCCGAGTTTAACGGAAGGAGTAACTATATATGAATGAAGACCAACTTAGAGTTCGTTTCGCACCGAGTCCAACCGGACCTTTTCACATAGGTGGAGCCCGTTCGGCCTTATTTAACTGGCTTTTGGCCAAAAAGTACGGTGGAAAACTCATACTTCGCATTGAAGATACCGACCTGGAACGTTCGACGAAAGAATCGGAGGAAAACATCAAGGAAGCGTTGCGTTGGCTGGGGATTACCTGGGACGAAGGTATAGATGTGGGAGGTCCTTACGGTCCTTACCGTCAGACTGAGCGTCTTGACATTTACCGGCATTACACAGAGAAGCTTCTAGAATCAGGGCAAGCTTTTCATTGTTATTGCAGCGAGGAAGAATTGGAAGCCGAGCGTCAGGAGCAAATGGATAAAGGGGAAACACCCCGGTACATGGGCCGCTGCCGGAACTTAAGCCCGGAGGATAAACAACGCTTGGCGGCAGAAGGGCGTAAGCCAACTGTAAGGTTTAAAGTCCCGGAAAACAAACAGATCGTCTTTAAAGATCTGGTGCGGGATACGGTAAGCTTTGACTCCAACGGTATCGGCGATTTCGTCATTGTTAAGTCCGACGGCATTCCCGTGTATAACTATGCTGTTGTGCTGGATGACGCTTTGATGCGAATCAGTCACGTTATCAGAGCAGAGGAGCATCTCTCCAATACGCCTCGGCAAATCCTTCTCTATGAAGCTCTTGGCCTAGCTGTGCCGCAGTTTGGTCACATATCGCTTATCCTTGGGAAGGACCGGACCAAAATGAGTAAGCGCCATGGGGCAACTTCTGTTGATCAGTATCGGAACCAGGGTTATTTGTCTGAGGCCATTGTGAACTTTCTCGCTCTTCTCGGTTGGGCTCCTGCCGGGGAACAAGAGATATTTTCCCGTGAGGAACTTATAAACGAATTTTCTATGGACCGGGTGGCCAAAAATCCGGCAGTCTTTGATATTGACAAATTAAACTGGCTTAACGCTCATTATATGAAACAAGCCAGTCCGGAACTGGTAACCGAGCTGGCTTTGCCTCATCTCAAGGCAGCAGGTTACGTACAGGATGACATCTCGGGTGAAAAAAAAGATTGGTTAATTAAGGTCATGGCAGAAATAAAGGATTACCTTAGTTATGCCGCTCAGGCCGTCGATCATGTGGATGTATTCTTCAATGACCACATCACCTTCGAAAGCGAAGAAGCCAGGGAAGTCATGCGGGATGCGGATATACCCAGAGTCATGGAAGCGTTTAAAGTGAGGCTTCTTGCCCTCGACCCGCTGGAATCTGCCGGTGTACAAGCCATTTTAAAAAGTATTACGAAAGAACTTAAGCTAGGCGGCAAAAAAGTATACATGCCTGTCCGAATTGCCATTACCGGCAAAATGCACGGGCCGGAACTTATTAATTTGATTCCCCTTCTTGGCAAAGAACGCACCCTGGCCCGAATGGAAAGGATGCTGGCCCAAGTTTAACCAAATTATTAATCATTATTGACATGTTTAAGCCGCCTTGCGTATAATATTTATACAAAAACCCAAATAATGACTCGGAAATCCGATTATTTTATGTAACTAAGTAACTGCCCAGGTTATCTATCGCCACGAACTGCTTAGAAATCGTCAGATACCGTTGCATATGAAAAAAGCTTATTGCAACGAGTTTGCTAATTACGGTTCTACTACTATCATAGTCAGACCGTCTAGGCGCGACGAGGACCGGAATGGAGGCGTACTGGTTGTACGCCGGAGTGAGGACCGCAGGAGCAACAACGCAGATGGCGGTTTATAAGCAGTTCCCGACTTAATGTGAATAACATAGACTAAATGCGATGAACAGGAATAGTACGCGGATTACTTCCCCTTCAGAGAGGCGCTGTCAAAGGCTGAAAACGGCGCCGGGCTAGGTCCGCCGAAGTGCGCCTGGGAGCAGGATGGCTGAAAGGTTATCCCGGCAGGCTGCCGTTACCGGCTGAAAAAGCAGGGGTTTTATAACTCAAACAGAGTGGGACCGCGGAACCACCGTCTCTGTAGGAGACGGTGGTCATTTTATATTTTCTCTGCCTGTGGAATATTTCAAGGAGGATAAATACCAATGCTTAATCGTCTTAGAAAAGATATTAAGGTAGTATTTGAACGGGACCCTGCGGCCAAAAGCGTAGTGGAAGTACTTTTATGCTATCCCGGACTCCATGCCATCTGGCTGCATCGAATCGCTCACTGGCTGTTTAACAGGGGCTGGGTGCTTGTGCCACGCATGATCAATTATTTTAACCGGATTTTAACCGGTGTGGACATTCACCCCGGTGCAACCATCGGCGAAGGACTATTTATTGATCATGCTACCGGTGTGGTAATCGGTGAAACCTGTATTATCGGTGACAATGTAACATTGTATCAGGGAGTTACCCTTGGCGGTACAGGTAAAGAGAAAGGTAAGCGGCATCCCACAATCGGCAACAATGTGGTTGTTGCCAGCGGCGCCAAAGTTCTTGGATCGTTCAAAGTAGGCGACAATTCGAAAATTGGCGCCGGCTCCGTAGTGTTGCGGGAAGTGCCACCCAACTCAACTGTCGTAGGTATACCGGGTAAAATAGTATGGCATGACGGGAAAAAAGTAAACCGCTATGAAGACGCGGATGCGATTGATTTAGAGCATGACGACCTGCCGGATCCAATGGCGGAAATGATGCTTTGTATGCAGCGTAACATAGCCCGTTTAGAAGGAAGAGTGGCCCAACTGGAAAAGGAGTTGAAAAACCGTGAACTTAAGGGTGTATAATACACTAACCAGGCAGAAAGAGGAGTTCGTTTCTCTGGAGCCCGGCAAAATAAAAATGTATGTATGCGGTGTAACCCCTTACAACCACCCGCATATTGGCAACGCCAGACCGTTTATTACCTGGGATGCTATTCGCCGTTATCTGGAGTACAAAGGTTTTGCAGTATGTTACGTACAAAATTTTACCGACGTAGACGATAAAATAATTAATGCCGCCAATGGGGAAAAAGTAACCTGGGACGTAATTGCCAACCGCTATATTGCCTCCTATTTCGAGGTAATGGACAAATTGAATATTCGCCGCGCCCATTTTTACCCCCGGGTATCCGAACATATGGCAGATATTATCAACATGGTTGCAACACTGATTGATAAAGGCTTTGCTTATGAAGTAGACGGCGATGTGTACTATAGTGTCGAAAAGTTTCCCGGTTACGGCAAGTTAAGCGGACGCAGCCTGGAAGATATGAAAGCCGGGGCTAGAATCGACGTTGATGAACGGAAAAAACATCCGATGGATTTTGCGCTGTGGAAAAGCGCCAAGCCTGGTGAACCTTCATGGAAAAGCCCCTGGGGGGCCGGTCGGCCCGGCTGGCACATCGAATGCTCGGTCATGTCTTATAAATATCTTGGCAGCAGTTTTGATTTTCACGGCGGCGGCAGTGACCTTATTTTTCCTCATCATGAAAACGAAATCGCTCAGTCCGAAGCCTTCACCGGGGAAGAGCCCTTTGTCCGGTACTGGCTGCATAACGGCTTTATCACTGTGAATGAAGAGAAAATGAGTAAATCTTTGGGCAACTTTTTCTTAGTAAAAGATATATTAGAACACTTCCGGCCGGAGATTCTCCGCTTCTTCATCTTGTCTACCCATTATCGCAGCCCGCTCGATTTCAGTGATGAGCGGCTGCAGGAAGCCGGACGAAGTCTGGAACGATTGAAAACGGCGCAGGAAAACTTAAAGCATTTGATTGGTATGGGTGAAGGACAAGGAGAGGGTCAGGACGCAACAATTTTAAGTGATGCTGCAACCGGCGCCCTCAAAGATTTCACCGAAGCCATGGATGATGATTTTAATACCGCGCTGGCGATCAGTGCCCAGTTCGGTTTGGCGCGGGAAATTAATATTTACCACGGTAAAGTAGCGGGCGGCAAGGTTAAAGCCGATAGTCAAGCGATTGTTGCTGCCCGTCAGGCATTTACTACTATGGCTGATATTCTGGGAATTCTGGCAGAAGATAATAGTGGCTCAAAGGACGAAGATGCCCGCCTGGTGGAGCAACTGATGGAAATTATCATTGACATTCGACAGGAAGCACGCAAGAAAAAAGATTGGGCTGCAGCCGACAGTATTCGGGACCGGCTGGCGGAGATCGGCATCATCCTGGAAGATTCTCCGCAAGGAGTAAGGTGGAAAAAACGTGAAGTTTGATCACTTCCGGTCGTTAGTAGAAAATATGTTTTCCCCAGCGGCTGAAGGAGGCGCTCCGCCGGCAAGATTTGACCATCTTTCGGCGGAGCGCCTGCACCCGCTTGTTCTGGCTTATATCGGCGATGCCTATTTTACCTTGTACGTTCGTACGCGATTACTTGCCTATGAACAGAATAAAGTACGGGTGTTACATACTTTTGACGCGCGAATGGTTTCGGCGGTAATGCAGGCTAAAGCCCTAAAGGCACTGGAAGACATGCTGACGGAAGAGGAACGGAGTATTGTGCGGCGTGGCCGCAACACCAAGTCAACTGTGCCTAAAAGCGCTTCGATCGGCGAATATCGTTATAGCACAGGCTTCGAAGCGTTGCTGGGATTTTTGTTTCTGCAGGAAAAACATGAGCGTTTGTCGGAAATCGCCGGACAAGCTTTTGTTCATATTTCCCGGGAAATGACAATTGCCGATAAATAGATGACAAAAAGTATATAAAGTGAATAATTCCAATGGGCAGGGGGCGGAGTGGAAAAGTTACGGCGCATTAAACAGCAAAGTGGGATTTGCCCCCAAAATAATATAAGGAGTGGCATGTTGTGGAAGTTAAACTTATATCAAAAACACCGGACTATCTAAAAACCATTTGGGTTGCGGCTCGAACCTGCTATAGCCCTTTATCGCCTGTCGAACTTATCGACCAGACCCCGACTGAGGAAGAAATGTTACGATTAATAAAACATGTTTTGTCCAATAAACATTTAAGTGTTGTGGAACATTGCCATATGACTTTTGCAGTTAAACGGGTTTCCCGTACACTTCTTGCCCAATACAGCCGTCATCGTATCGGGGTTAGTCTGTCGGTTCAAAGCCAAAGATACGTTTCGGAACAATCATCACAAAACCCGGACGGTCTGTTTGAATTTATCATACCCCAAACCGTTGCTGACAACGAAGTAACCAAGGAAAAATTTATGGTTGCCATGAGGAAGGCGCAGGAGGCATATGACCAACTGTTGGCAGCCGGCGTGACTAAGGAGGATGCCCGGTTTGTCCTGCCGGGAAGTGCTGGCACAAACTTTGTGACTTCACTCAACTTGCGATCTTTCCTGGATCTTTATCAAAAACGGGTGCTTACCCATGGGGCCCAATGGGAAATCAGGAATATGATAATAAAAATGAGTGAGCTTTTGCTTGCAGTAGAGCCATGGCTGCAGAAATTTATACCTAAAGAATAATAAGAATAATAAGAATGATAAAATGATGTTTATTATGTTGGAGGTTGACGTAGGAGTATATCCGGCAGGACAACTGTGTGCCGGTGTATGGCAGGAATAAGCCGGTTTTTGTAGAACTATGTTAATTACGCTAATTGTATCAGGGAAAGTGACAGGAAAGGCTGTAAAAGGAGGGTCATACGTGCGGCGGATATTAAAGGAAAATGTTGCTGCCGGTATGAAACTGGCTCAGGCCATATATGGCTTAAACGGCCAAGTCGTATTGGGCAGCGGCGTGGAATTGACTGATAGCCATATTGCCAGGCTTATCGATATGGATATCACATATATCTACATAGAACCTGACGAACAGCAGTTGATTGATCCCAACGACAAAGAAGCGCAAGCTGCTAAAGCTGAGATTATTAATGCGGCTTATCAAGCTCTGGATGAAGTGGAAGTGGGCAAGTATGTTGATACAAAAGCGACTAAGGAAAAAGTTATAGAATTGCTCACTGAGTGCTGCATGCATAAGCAGATTCAGCCGCTGTTCGTTGAAATGCGAAAATGCAATGATTACTTATTTAAGCATGCTGTAAGCGGGTACTTTTTCGCCATGATGATGGGTATGAGTGGAGAACTCACAGGAACAAGACTCAAGGAATTGGGGTTGGGAGCTCTCCTAAGAGACGTGGGAATGGTTAGCATACCCAGAGAAATAATCAACAAGCCCGGAAATCTTACTCCCGCAGAAATGAGTGAGGTAAAGCGGCACGCTGAAGCCGGATTTGAAATACTACGCCAAAATCCGGATATCAGCCTAGTATCGGCCAATTGCGCCTTGCAGCATCACGAACGGTACGACAGCAGCGGTTACCCCAGGGGAATCGGGCAGGATCAGATTCATGAGTTTGCGCAGATTACCGCCATTACCGACGTATATTCGTCTATGACTGCAAACACTCCTTACCGGAAGGCTTTATCAGTTTACAATACATTAGCTATTATTCAAAAAACCGGTTCAACCTACTTTCATCCGGATATGGTAAACAGTCTTGTGGCGAATGTTGCCGTGTTTCCCGTGGGGGCGACTGTCCGTTTGAACAACCGGTATACCGGGATGATAAAAGGATATGCCGATGAAACTAAAACCAAGCCTATCGTTACGGTTGTTGCGGACGATCAGGGGCATCGAATCAGCGAGAAGGTAATTATCGATGTAAGCGTCAATCCTAATCGGTTTATTATTGAAGTTTCTTAATTTTGGAGTATCAGGACCGTGAACTCTATTATAGACGGCAGATGGTGATGTCTGCCGTTTATTTACTATGCATACATTGTTGTATGAGGTAATATGAAGGTATAAACCGGTTTCTATAAAATCTTCTATAAAATTAAGATTGCGGGTCTTCTAAAAGCATGCTTTGTTAGTAATCGCTTAAATATTGTAGTAAGAGTCAGGGAGCCAGGGTTGGTTTGCGGCTCAAGATGACAGAATAGAATCAAAGACGATGCAGGGAGTGGTTGCGATGTGTCAGAACGATGAAATCATTACCGGGCGAAATAGTGTCATGGAGGCACTAAAATCCGGGCGGGCCGTTAACAAGATATTGGTAATAAAAGGAGAAAAGTATGGTTCGATCCGTGAGATCATCAGTCAGGCACGGGCTATGGGGCTGGTAGTACAGGAGGTAGACGGGACTAAACTGGATCAGATGTCCGGCGGGACAAAGCACCAGGGAGTAGCAGCCATGGTAGCGCCTGTAAGTTATGTGGAAATGGAAGATATTTTGGCAAATGCTACAAATCATAATGAGACGCCCTTTCTTGTCCTGCTGGATGAGCTTAACGACCCGCATAATGTGGGGGCTATATTACGCACTGCTGACGCTGCCGCTGTGCACGGCGTGCTGATTCCCAAACGGCGTAGCTGCCCTCTCACTCAGGTGGTAGCAAAAACTTCCGCCGGCGCGGTAGAGCATGTTCCGGTTGCGCGTATCGGCAATGTGTCTCAGACGCTGGAATCTCTGAAAAAGCAAGGGCTTTGGGTAGTTGGGGCCGATATGGACGGGGAAAAGAATTACTACGAAGCCGATCTAACCGGACCTATTGTCCTGGTGGTTGGCAATGAAGGAGAGGGAATGGGGCGGCTCACCAAAGAAGCGTGCGATTTTCTGGTTCGCATACCGATGCGCGGGAAAATAACTTCCCTTAATGCTTCTGTAGCTTGCTCGCTGCTCATGTATGAAGTGCTTAGACAGAGGGAGGTGAAAGGACAGTGAAGCGCCGGGTGGTATTGCCGGCGGCTATCTTAACGATTTTGATTTTAGCGGGACTGGGGTGGATGCTCCGGCCTTTGTTCGCTAGTGAAGTCTATGCCGGCGTAACGGTAGCCAATATTGATGTGGGTGGAAAAACTTGCGATGAGGTGGCGCAGATTTTGCTGATGTGGCAAAAAGATCACCTTGACAAGCCTATCCTCTTATCCCATAATGATCTGGTATTTCGCCTGGAACCGCAAAATATTGATTTTAGTATTGATGCGGCATCTACGGCGGAAACGGCCTGGAAATTTGGGCGTGAGGGCTCCTGGTGGGAGCGGCTGAAAAATATTCGTCACGCCAAGCAGCAAGGCTATTTAGTACCACTTAAAATCAAGTATAATGAAAACAAGTTAGATGATATATTCCGTCAATTGCAAGAAATGGTTGAACAGCCGCCCCAGAATGCTACCCTAAGTCTGTTAAAAGGCGGTTTAGTGCCTGAACAGGCAGGCAAACAACTGGACATACCTCTTCTTAGGGATCAGGTGCTGGCGGCGTTAAACCGTCTGGAAGCAGGCAGTATATCATTGCCGGTCAAAGCCGTAAACCCCGATATAACCGCCGCCGATATTGCTGAAAATAACATTAAGGAACCTATTTCTGTCTATACCACTACTTTCAGCCCTGAAGATGTTAACCGCACAGCTAACATTAAACTGGCAGCCCAGAAAATTAATGGCTGGATGATACATTCCGGGCAAGTTTTTTCCTTTAACGATATAGTAGGTCCAAGAGAAAAGCCGCAAGGATTTAAGGAAGCCATGGAAATCATCAATGGTGAATTTGTCCCCGGAATTGGCGGTGGCATTTGTCAGGTTTCGTCCACCTTGTATAATGCTGTGCTGATGGCCGGGCTGGATATCGTAGAAAGGACAAATCACTCCAAGCCCCTGGTCTATGTCCCATTGGGGCGGGACGCTACGGTAGTTTACGGCCTTCTGGACTTTAAATTTCTCAATAACAGTTCGGCGCCGCTGATGATAATGGCGGAAACTTCAGGCAATAAACTTTACATAGGCATATTCGGCCAGCGATCGCCGGAAAAAACCATAGAAATAGTCACTGCCGAAAAACAGACTATTGAGCCCACAGTGATAAAAAAGGCTGACCCCGATTTGCCTATGGGGGGCAGCAAAGTGGAAAAGCAAGGAAAACCCGGTTATGAGGTAACTACAATCCGGCTGACGCGTGATGCAACGGGCCACGAAATAAGACGTGAAGTGTTGTCAAAAGACCGCTATTTGCCTGACAACACAGTTATGAGGGTAGGGCTGCAAGCGAAACCGGTTCAGAAGGCGGATGACAGTAAGGACTAGTAGTCTGTAAACCCTAATTCTATAGTGTTCTTGCGAGATCTTTTCCGTCTTGCTTTGTTGTCGTCGCCTTACATATTCCCGATATGCGCGCCTCCTCCGCCTCGCAGGACGAAAAACCTCTCGCAATTCATCCTATAGCTTTAGAGTTTACAGACCACTAGAAATGGAGCAAGTACATGGAAATACTGATTGTGGACGGCTATAACGTCATCAATGCCTGGCCTGACCTTGTTGCTGTAAAAGACAATCTGGAATATGCCCGTGATAAACTGGTGGACATACTTATGGAATATGGTGCATATAAAGGGTTTAAGACGGTTATCGTCTTTGACGCCCATTTGGCGGCCGGGAAGGATCAAATTTATGGCATGGCAGGTAATGTAGAGGTGGTATTTACCAAGGAAGGAGAGACTGCTGACAGTTCAATCGAGAAAATGGTATACTATCTTGTGCGCGGGGGAGAGCGGGTCTATGTCGTAACCTCAGACGCCGCTGAACAAATGATGGTCATTGGCGCGGGAGCTTGTCGCCTCTCCGCCAGGGAACTGAAAGCGGAGGTTGCCGCTGTCAAAAAAGAGATCCAAGACAACATGGCCGGAAAGCTTTTGCCGCAGAAGCGCTATGAAATAGGAAACCGTCTCGATCACGAACTGGTGCGGCGGCTGGACGCCATACGCCGCGGCGGCAAAGCCTGAGACCCGCGACTAAGGGCTTGACTAAGTAATTGTGAGCAGTTATAATTTATGTGACAAGACATGCACCGTTGGTAGCGGCACTAATCGCTTTAGTGCATTTTCTTTTTCTATAACAACAAAATAAAACTAGTATGGGGGCGATGCGATGCGGGTTAATACTCAACGCGATCAATACAGTTGTTTTGATAATTTGACCGATGAAGAGATTGTATTTGATGCCAAAGATAATGACAACATGGTCGCTCTGGAGTATTTGATAAACAAATACCGCAACTTCGTTCGGGCGAAAGCCAGGTCATACTTTTTGATTGGCGCTGAACGGGAGGACATTATTCAAGAAGGTATGATTGGCTTGTATAAAGCTATTCGCGATTTCCGCAATGACAAGCTCTCGTCATTCCGGGCTTTTGCCGAGCTATGCGTTACCCGGCAGATTATTACGGCGATTAAGACTGCTACCAGGCAAAAGCATATACCGCTCAATTCATACGTATCTTTAAATAAGCCGATTTATGATGAAGACTCTGATCGTACGCTCCTGGATGTGCTTTCAGGTTCAAAAATTACCGATCCTGAGGAATTGGTAATCAATCGCGAGGAGTTTGTTGATATTGAAGAAAAAATGGGCGAGATTCTAAGTGACCTTGAGTGGAAAGTGCTTATGTCCTATCTTGATGGCAAATCCTATCAAGAAATAGCTATTGAACTGGACCGTCATGTGAAATCCATTGACAACGCCTTGCAGCGGGTAAAGCGCAAACTGGAACGGTACCTGGAAAACCGTGGGGACGATACTGATATCCGTGGAATGTACAAGGGTTTAACAGGTATGGGTAAGGATAGTCAGCTTAATTTGACCGATTTTGGCGATGTTTGTGACGAATAGCTGAACTAATAGCATAGTAATAATAGTAATAATTGAAATGGCACCTAATACCGGTGTCATTTTTGCTTTTTTGCAAAGGAGATAATTGGTCGATTAGAGAATAAGAAAATATAGCGTGTAACATATAGACTTATTATAAGGGGGATGCGATATGGAGGTAACTATTACCCATGTGGTTGAGAGTGTACGTGAAGTGGGGAAAAAAGGGGAGCGACTGGTAATTATCGCCGGGAAGCCGGGCAGCGGCAAAAGTAAAATCATGCGTGAATTATCGGAAATGCGCGGGTGGGTATATGTTGACAGCAAGACGCTATTGACCGACGAGTTATTTGAAATGTCGCCAAAGGCGCGCGCCGGTGAAGCAGCCAACATTATGGACGAAGTCTTGGAACAAAAGAGCGCCGATGTGATATTGTTAGACAATACGCAAGTGCTCTTCGCGCCTGTGCTGCAAGTTAATCCGTTAACCTTGTTGCGCCGGCTGAGCCAAAAACAAACCGTTGTGGCCGCTTGGCCGGGCAGTTTCGAGAACGGAGAACTGGTGTACTCCGGGAATATGGGATCAGAACCTGTTTCTTATTCCGGTGAAGGGTTGAAAGTTGTCGCCATCAGTTAAAATACATTTCGGATAGGGGGTGATTATGTGGTCGCAAATGGAAATATTCAGACAATAGCCGTATTGACCGGCGGCGGAGACTGTCCGGGACTCAATGCTGTAATTCGGGCCGTGGTAAAGACTGCATTAGGTGCGGGAATGAAAGTGTGGGGAATCCAGAATGGTTTTGGCGGTATGGTAGAAAATCAGATGATTGCCATGACGGATCAGGCGGTGTCGGGTATATTGCCCCGGGGCGGCACCATTTTAGGGACAACCAATAGAGATAATCCATTTCATTATCCTCAAAAGCGGGGTAATGAAATCGTTTATGAAAACATGTCGGAACAGGCCCTTGCCAATCTGCGGGAAAAGAGGATTGAGGCCTTGGTAGTAATTGGCGGCGACGGCACTCTGAAAGTCGGATCTGACTTTCAGGCCATGGGATTAGCGGTTGTGGCTGTTCCCAAAACCATTGATAATGACATTCCGGGGACAGAGAGAACTTTCGGTTTTGATACGGCGGTTGCCACAGCTACCGATGCCCTTGACCGGTTGCATACCACTGCTGAATCTCACCACCGGGTTATGGTCCTGGAGGTCATGGGGCGTTATGCCGGCTGGATTGCCTTGCATGCCGGCATGGCCGGCGGCGCTGACTGCATATTGATTCCCGAAATACCCTTTGCCATCGAACCGGTGATTGCTAAGATCAAGCAGCGGCAAGGCAACGGCAAAAGGTTCAGCATTGTCGTAATAGCCGAAGGTGCATTCCCCCGTGGTGGCCAAGTATCCGTTTCCCGCATAGTGGAAGGCAGCCATGAAAAAATACGTTTGGGCGGGGCCGGCGAAAAACTGGCCAGGGAAATTGAAGAAATCACCGGGATTGAATCCCGCTGCACTGTTTTGGGACATTTGCAGCGCGGCGGAAGCCCCACGGCATTTGACCGGGTTCTTTCCACCCGGTACGGTGTTGCGGCAGTTCAGTGCATAAAAGATAACGTATTTGGCCATATGGTTGCCCTCAATAAAAATCAGATCATCCGCATTCCTATTGAAGAAATAGCCGGCCAAGCCTACAATGTTCCCCTTGATAATGAGCTGCTTTTGGCGGGGCGGGCCATAGGGATTTGCTTCGGCGATTAGGCGATTTAATACTCGGCTTAAAGGTGGGAACTGCTAATAAACCGTCATCTGCGTCGTTGCTCCTGCGATCCTCACTCCAGCGTACAACCAGTACGCCTCCGTTCCGGTCCTCGTCGCGCCTAGACGGTCTGACTATGATAGTAGTAGAACCGTAATTAGCAAACTCGTTGCAACAAGCTTTTTTCATATGCAACGGTATCTAACGATTTCTTAGCAGTTCGAGATATTTGATAACCTGAGCACCGGGCGAATAATAAACCCCGCTGTCGGATCACACTATGTGGTAAATGATGGCGGGGTGATATTTTTGGATACTCTGGGCATAACGCTGTTCAGGGTCGTTGTAAGTATGATGATGCTCCTGGTAGTAATGCTCGCTATTGGGCATCGATCCATGGGCGAGATGAGTCCCTTTGATTTTATCATCTCTATTACTATCGGGGCGGTGGCGGGGGCGTTAATCATCGACCAGCGAATTGAAATTCTCACTGGCCTGGCTGCGCTTTTCGTTTTAGGTATGATGCAGATTATAGTTGACTGGCTGGTAATCAAATTTCGCGCACTTAACTATCAGTTAAACTTAAAGCCCGTTGTTATGGTGGAGAAGGGGCAAATCTTAAAAAAAAACCTGCGTAAGGCTCGCATGCCGGTAGAAAGCCTGCTTCAACTCCTGCGGGAAAAAGATGTATTTGATGTTACTATGGTAGAACTGGCTATATTGGAACCCCACGGTAAACTAAGCGTCTTAAAAAAAGCCGAACATGCCCCGATAACACCAGACCAGGTAAATATAAATGTTCCGCCTAACAGTATTTTGATACCCGTCATTCTGGAAGGAAAATTGCAGGAAGATACTTTACAAGGCATGGGATTTTCGTCGCAGCAGATTGAAGAATTCCGCAAGCAGCATGAAGACAAAATTCATGAGGTTTTCATCGCATTTATGGATCAAAACAAACGGGTACATATTATAGCAAATAACGTTAAGGAGCAAGGAATATTTTTACATTAATCCGGTTTTCTTTTTCTGTTTCCATGTCTGACCCTTTGACGTGAGGCAAAATATGGTAGTATAATAAGGGAGTGACTATTCAGGAAGCGGGAGTCAGGAGATGGAATGGAAGAACGGCCTCGCCGAAACATTCTGAATTCTGAATACGGAATACTGAATACTGATTCTGAGACAGGACGTGACAACTGTGAATGAAAATGTTATTGCCGTAATTATCGGTATAGTAGAAGGTTTGACCGAGTATCTACCTATCTCTTCCACCGGACATATGATTTTAGTTGGATCTCTTCTTGGATTTGAAGGGGAAAAAGCCAGCGTGTTTGAAGTCTTTATTCAGCTTGGCGCTATTTTGTCGGTTTTGATTCTATATCGCGATAAGTTTTTGCATATGATAACTCCTAGGCGGACTGGAAGCGACGGTAATGAGCTAACGTTAATCCATGTATTGGCTGGAATTATTCCTGTAATGATAATAGGTTTTCTGTTACATAAGCCGATCAAAGCTTATCTTTTTTCTCCTTATACTGTAATTATCGGTTTGGTAGCGGGCGGAGTTCTCATGCTGGTCGCTGAGAAATATTTCTCAAATCCTCGTACCAAAGAAGTTGACCAGATGAGCATTTCCCAGGCTTTTTTTGTAGGTTTGTTTCAGATACTATCTCTTTGGCCTGGTTTTTCCCGGTCAGGGTCGACCATAGCAGGAGGCTTATTTTTCGGAATGAGCCGTAAAGCTGCCGCCGAATTTTCCTTTATTATCGCTGTGCCTTTAATGTTCGTTGCCTGTGTTTATGATCTCTTAAAAATATTGGACAAGCTAAGTATAGATGATTTGACTATGATCGCCATTGGCTTTGTGGTTGCGTTTATTACTGCGTATCTTTCAATTGTTTGGTTTTTGCGATTCTTAAACAAGTCAACTCTGGCTTCCTTTGCCTACTATCGCTTTATTGTTGCCGCTGTGTCATACTATTACTTTTTCTGGCGGTAACGGCAACAGAAAACGCCTAAGGCTGCATTTCAGCCTAGTGTCTTGACCACATTATCTTTTTAGTTTGATGACGGACAAAATAGCAAATGGCGGCGTCAGCCCCTCCTAGCAGACCCCTTCCAGTATGCGTCGTCGGGTCTTCCTTGCCCTTTGCCATTTTGTCTCGCCCTAAAACTAAAATATAACATGGCCAAGACACTAGGCGTTTTTTTATGACAATTAATTTAAGTAATTGGTAAAAAGATCCGAAAATCAAGATGTACGATTGATATAGAATTGGCATATTATACCGGAATAAGCAAAAAAATAACAGCGGATCCAGCTGCACATGTGAAATTTTGATCTTAATATCTTAATATGGATTAGTTTATAGGAGGTGGCAAGTATGGATGTAAAGTTGATTAATCCCTTTGTTGACGCAGTAGCAGCAGTGATGCCGCAATTAGGATTCGCCCAAATTTCCCGTGGCGGCTTGTCTGCCGGTGATCAGTACGTGACCAGTAAAGGTCTGACCGTAGTTGTAGGAGTCACAAATGCCCTTACAGGAAGTATTGCCTACAATATGACGGAGGACACAGCCAGAAAGATAGCGTCTACCATGATGATGGGAATGCCGGTCGCCGCTTTGGATGATATGGCGCAAAGCGCTATTTCCGAGATGGTTAATATGGTTACTTCGAATGCTGTGACCAGCCTGGGAAAAATGGGGGTCGTGGTAAAATTATTGCCGCCAGGTTTAGTAGTTGGGGACAATTCCAAAATAAAAGTGAGTGAATCAAAATTTTTGGCGATTGAGATTATGGTCGACTCTGAGCGGTTGGAATTGAATTTTGGATTGGGGACCTAGAGTAAACCGACCACTAGTTATGAGCTTAATTAAGGATGTATTTGCCTGCAAAAAAAAGTTGACATAGCAATTTTGATATTATATAATAAATTTTGTCACTGAGGCGAGGGCCTCGTTTGCGGTGACTAAAAAAAGGCAAGTGCTGGCGTAGCTCAATAGGTAGAGCAGCTGACTTGTAATCAGCAGGTTGGGGGTTCAATTCCTCTCGCCAGCTCCACTTCCACTATATTTTGGAGGGATTCCCGAGTGGCTAAAGGGAGCAGACTGTAAATCTGCCGTCTTTGACTTCGGTGGTTCGAATCCACCTCCCTCCACCAGTCACTCATCTCACTCATCGCGGGGTGGAGCAGTTGGTAGCTCGTCGGGCTCATAACCCGAAGGCCGCAGGTTCAAGTCCTGCCCCCGCAACCATCTAAAATTATCTGGTCTTAAATCACCCCAACTGCAACTATGTATTGTTTCTGCCACCTAACCGTAAAACGGGCTTAGAATGCCCAGATGCGAGGCGGCAGTGAGGATGTGCAGCGCAGCGTACATAAGAAGTACGCAAGCGAGCGTCCGAACGACAACGAAGCAGATGGGCGTTCTAAGCCCGTTTTACATTTGCTGGTGTAGCTCAGTCGGTAGAGCGTATCCTTGGTAAGGATAAGGTCACCGGTTCAATCCCGGTCACTAGCTCCATTTACGGCGGCGTAGCTCAGTTGGCTAGAGCATGCGGTTCATACCCGCAGTGTCCGGGGTTCAAATCCCTGCGCCGCCACCAAGTAACGAAAAAATCTTGCAGTTTAACTGTAAGATTTTTTTATTTTTGTCTCAAAATTTGTAACTTTTCAGGAAGGTAAAAATAGTTGATTTATCTACACTTTAGCAGAAAGTAACTTGAATTTTTCACAGTTGAAAACGCTGGCGCCCGTGTTTATACCCCGTGCTTTGCAGGAATTTTTTGAGTGAGATAGAATATTCTAACTTTATAGAACCGCGAAGTATCTTGATTTATTTTTGCAAATTATACGACTTATACGACTTATACGACTATCAGTTGCAGAAACATGAATAAGCTTAGTTTTAATTAGTTTCCATAAGGAGGCAGTCTAAGTAAATGGCTAAGAAAAAATTTGAAAGAAACAAACCCCACGTTAACATTGGTACAATTGGTCACGTTGACCATGGCAAAACATCCCTGACCGCTGCAATCACTCTGACATTGTCCAAACACGGCGGCGCAGAGTTCATGGCTTATGACCAGATTGACAAAGCCCCGGAAGAAAGAGAGCGGGGGATTACCATTAACACCGCTCACGTTGAGTATGAGACGGCAAAGCGTCACTATGCCCACGTCGACTGCCCGGGCCACGCCGACTACGTTAAAAATATGATTACCGGTGCTGCGCAGATGGACGGAGCCATCCTGGTTGTATCCGCAGCCGACGGGCCGATGCCGCAAACCCGTGAGCACATCCTCCTGTCCCGCCAGGTAGGTGTGCCGGCGATGGTTGTGTTCCTAAACAAATCTGACCTGGTTGACGATGCCGAACTGATGGAACTGGTTGAAATGGAAGTTCGTGAACTTCTCTCCAGCTATGAATTTCCCGGGGACGACATTCCGGTAGTAGCCGGCTCGGCCGTAAAGTGCCTGGAGTGCGGGTGCGCTAAGCCGGATTGTGAATGGTGCGGCAAAATCCATCAACTGATGGAGCAAGTAGATAATTATATTCCGACACCGGAACGCGATACCGACAAAACCTTCCTGATGCCGGTGGAAGACGTATTCACCATTACCGGTCGCGGTACAGTTGCAACGGGCCGTGTAGAACGGGGCACGGTAAAAGTAGGGGACACCATTGAAATCGTAGGTATGAGCGATAAACCAAAATCCACGGTAGTAACGGGTGTGGAAATGTTCCGCAAGCTGTTGGATTCGGCAGTAGCCGGCGATAATATCGGCGCCCTGCTGCGCGGAGTTGAGCGGAAAGAAATCGAGCGGGGCCAAGTCTTGGCTAAACCCGGTTCCATCAAACCCCATACCAAATTCAAATCGGAAGTATACGTATTGTCCAAAGAAGAAGGGGGCCGCCACACGCCGTTCTTTAACGGCTACCGGCCGCAATTCTACTTTCGTACCACCGACGTAACCGGAGTGGTACACCTGCCGGAAGGTGTGGAAATGGTAATGCCGGGTGACAATGTGCAAATGGCCATCGAGCTCATCACCCCCATTGCCATTGAAGAAGGTCTGCGGTTCGCCATCCGTGAAGGCGGCCGTACCGTAGGCGCCGGCGTGGTAACCGCTATTTCCGAATAGTGAACCAAACGCTTGCATAATATTGAATAGATTGGATATAATTGATAAAGCGGGGGACAAACCCCTGCTTTATTTTATTTAAAAATTAGGCTTATAATTAGTGACATGCCCGAGGCTGTGGGCTATTGACACGCCGGTATAATTATGCTAAATTGTATTAGTGACCTTACAAAAAGTTATCAAAAAAGTTGTCAAAATTAATTGTTTGAGCTATTATATTACTGGTAAGAGAGGTGTACGCCATGCGCAATGCAGTAACATTGGCCTGTACTGAATGCAAACAACGCAATTATCAGACCAATAAAAGCAAAAAAAACGATCCGGATAGATTGGAATTCAACAAGTATTGCAAATTTTGCAAAAAACATACTGCCCATAAAGAAACAAAATAATTATCGGATGGTTTCGTAATCATAAAAAGAATGCCTATAACGTAGGGGTATAGCTCAATTGGTAGAGTAGCGGTCTCCAAAACCGTTGGTTGTGGGTTCAAGTCCTACTGCCCCTGCCAGCACTTTGAACGGGATGTGAAATTATGGCAGCCCAAGAAACTGCAGTTACAGGCGGTACTGCGCGCTGGAAAAAGTTTTTTCGGGAAGTTAGAGCCGAATTAAAAAAAGTAACTTGGCCGACCCGGCAAGACTTAATCAATTATACAGGAATAGTTTTTGTTTCTGTCGTCGTCGTAGCGGCTCTAATTTGGGTAATCGACAGCATACTTACTCAAATACTTAAAGTTCTTATCAAGTAGACTAAGGGGGTAGGGGGCGTTTGGAACGTCCCTTGAAGGCAATGGAATCCGAAAAACTCGAAAAGCATTGGTATGTAATTCATACTTACTCCGGGTACGAAAACAAGGTTAAAGCCAATCTGGAAAAGAAAGTTCATTCCATGGGGATGGAAAATGAAATTTTCCGAGTGCTTGTGCCTATGGAAGATGAAGTGGAAATGAAGGATGGCAAAA
Source organism: Methylomusa anaerophila (assembly GCF_003966895.1). Lineage (NCBI taxonomy): Bacteria > Bacillati > Bacillota > Negativicutes > Selenomonadales > Sporomusaceae > Methylomusa > Methylomusa anaerophila. The sequence goes on from NZ_AP018449.1 coordinate 2,224,923, forward strand.
AGAAAATTGCCAAGAAAAAAGTATTTCCCGGGTACGTACTGGTTGAAATGATTGTTACCGACCGGTCCTGGTACGTTGTGCGAAATACCCCGGGGGTAACTGGCTTTGTCGGTTCGGGTACCAAGCCTATTCCACTCAGCCAGACTGAGATAAAACACATCCTTAAGTCGATGGGAATAGAAGAAATTAAACCGAAAGTTGATATTGAGGTTCAGCAGCTGGTGCGTATCACCTCCGGCGCTTTCGAGAATTGGACAGCCACAGTGACCGAAATTAATCCTGACCGGGGTAAACTAAAAGTACTTGTAAACATGTTTGGTCGGGAAACGCCGGTTGAGCTGGATTTTTCACAAGTTGCAAGAACATAAATATATTTGTAAATATATTGTTTGATATAAGGGGGTGTAATATATGGCCAAAAAAGTGGTAAAACTTGTAAAGCTTCAAGTTCCTGCCGGTAAAGCTACGCCGGCGCCTCCCGTAGGTCCGGCCCTAGGCCAGGCAGGTGTCAATATCATGGCTTTCGTTAAAGAGTTTAATGAAAGAACAGCCAGTCAGGCCGGCTTAATTATTCCAGTTGAGATTACGGTTTTTGAAGATAGATCTTTTACCTTCATTACTAAAACTCCGCCTGCCGCTGTGCTTCTAAAGAAAGCAGCCGGTATTGAAACAGCATCCGGTGAACCCAACAAGAAAAAAGTTGCCAAGGTTGCTCGTGCCAAAGTTCGCGAAATTGCAGAATCGAAGATGCAGGATCTCAATGCTGCCAGCGTAGAGGCTGCAATGCGGATGATTGAGGGGACAGCCAGAAGTATGGGGATTGATATTGTTGACTGAAAAAGCTACTGAACAAATGTAGCAAATGTAACAAACAATCATTATGATGCTTTGTAAGGGGGATGCCCCGGTGGGAGGATTTGCACTTCCGTTATTACCACATTAGGAGGAATATAATATGTCGAAACACGGTAAAAAGTATCAGGAAGCAGCAAAGCTTATTGATGCCGATAAGCTGTACGATCCTGATGAAGCTGTAGAGCTGGTTAAGAAGACAGCTAGCGCCAAGTTTGACCAAACTGTGGAAGTTGCTGTCAAGCTGGGCGTTGATCCCAAACACGCTGACCAACAAGTACGTGGTGCAGTTGTTCTGCCTCATGGTACAGGTAAAACGAAACGGGTTTTAGTATTTGCCAAAGGTGAAAAAGCCAAAGAAGCCGAGAGTGCCGGGGCTGATTTTGTCGGCGCCGAAGACATGGTTGAAAAAATCCAGGGGGGCTGGACGGATTTTGATGTGGCAGTAGCTACGCCGGATATGATGGGCATGGTAGGACGTCTTGGTAAAATTCTCGGACCCAAGGGTTTAATGCCAAACCCTAAAGTTGGTACGGTTACCATGGACCTGGCACGTGCCCTTAACGAGATTAAGGCCGGCAAAATAGAGTACCGCACTGATAAAGCGGGAAACATTCATGCGCCTATTGGTAAGGTATCCTTCGACGGCGAAAAACTGCTGAAAAACTTCCGCACCCTGATTGATACATTAATTAAGGTTAAACCCGCTGCGGCTAAAGGTCAGTATATGCGGAGCATTTCCCTAAGCGCTACGATGGGACCCGGCGTAAAGGTTAACCCGTTGAAAGCTTCTGAGAAAAAAGAATAGATTCTAGATTATCAAATGCACGAAATGCTTAGAAATCGTTAGATACCGTTGCATATGAAAAAAACTTATTGAGTATCAACTTGATAATCATTTATGATCAATCATAGTCAGACCGTCTAGGCGTGACGAGGACCGGAACGGAGGCGTACTGGCAAGTACGTTGGAGTGAGGACCGCAGGAACAACGATGCACCGTCGCCTACGAGACATTCGATATGGCACCTGGTTGGCAGTAAACATGCTGCAAGGGCATCGGGATGGCGGTTTATAAGCATTTCCCGACTTAAAGTGAATAGGTAACAAAGGCTATAGACAGTAGGCACTGAATAGGTTTAATAAGCTATTTGAAAAAATGGCTTGCCTGCCGAGGCCGGGGATTTGGCGACGTGACGTATGCGTTTCGAGCGACCTCCGGTTTTTACTGCCGTGGGGTCGCTTTTTAATGTACTTTAGCTAAGGAGGTGTAAATAGATGGCTGTAATACAGGAGAAACAGCAAATAGTTGCGGAACTTAAAGAAAAGCTGGCTAACACCAAAGGAGCGGTTTTGACCAACTATCGCGGCTTGACTGTTGCTCAGGACACTAAACTTCGTTCCAAATTGCGGGCGGCTGGCGTTGAATACCGGGTTATTAAAAATACAATGACTCGCATCGCCGCCCAAGAAGCAGGCATTGAGGGTCTCGAAGCCTACCTGGAAGGACCTACTGCAATCGCTATTTCTTCCGTGGATCCGGTTGCGCCCGCCAAAGTTATTTCTGAGTTTGTAAAAGAAAACAAGTTACAGGCTCTTGAAATTAAAGCTGGCATAGTAGAGGGAAAAGTAATTGACGTCAATGGCGTAAAAGCTCTTTCCAGTCTCCCGCCGAAAGAAGTGCTTGTCGCCAAAATCCTGGCAGGTATGCAGGCTCCGATTGCCGGTTTCGTCAATGTTCTTTCCGGTACTTTGCGCAATCTTGTATATGCGCTTGATGCCGTACGCAAACAGAAAGAATCGGCTTAAGCTCTTCTTACCTAAAAAGCTTATCTATTTATCAAATGCCGCGAACTGATTAGAAATCGTCGGATACCGTTGCATATGAAAAAAACTTATTGAGTATCAACTTGATAAGCATTTATAATCAATCATAGTCAGACCGTCTAGGCGCAACGAGAACCGGAACGGAGGCGTACTGGTTGTACGTCGGAGTGAGGATCGCAGGAGCAACGACGCAGATGGCGGTTTATAATCAGTTCCCAACCTAAAAGTAAATAAATTATATGAAAGTATATGGAGGTACGTAAGATGAATAAAGAACAAATTATGGAAGCTATTGAACAAATGACAGTACTGGAACTGTCTGAACTGGTTAAAGCTCTGGAAGAAAAATTTGGTGTATCGGCCGCTGCTCCTGTTGCCGTAGCGGCTGCCCCTGCTGCCGGCGGCGCTGCCGCTCCTGCTGCTGAGGAACAAACTGAGTTTGACGTTATTCTGACCAGCGCCGGTGGTGCTAAAATCAACGTTATCAAAATTGTTCGCGAAGTTACAGGTCTCGGCTTGAAAGAAGCCAAGGATCTGGTTGACGGCGCTCCCAAACCCGTTAAAGAGAAAATACCCAAAGCTGACGCTGAAGCTCTCAAAGCTAAGTTCGTTGAAGCCGGCGCTTCCGCTGAGATCAAGTAATTCTTATTAAAAACTATTGTTAAAAGAGCACCTAACACCTTTGGTGCTCTTTAATTTTGAAGAACGTTTAAAATATAAAATCTAAAAAAATTTTTAAATTTTAAATTTAAAAATTTTTTTTATAAAATAAAGAAAATTTCTTGACATATTTATTTAAAATTGATACCATTATATATTGCCGTACATATTTTTTTTATAAATTTATCCAAAAAATTATTGCATTGATAGTATAAGACATGTATTGGCAGGAAATAGTAATATAATGGAGGATGAAAGGGAAGTTCATCGTGGATATAAGCAAGGTCCTTGCCCAAAATGAAGAGCCTTGCTTGTTTTGTATTTTACCTATCTGCGGACTTATTATTTGCTTAGCGCAGACAGAGTATGCTGCACTTTGTCAGATACTAAGGCCAGCGAATCATGGCTAAGGGGTGAAAGGGTTAATGTTTAATCCTGTTCCGGTGGGCAAAAGGGTCAGGTACAGCTACGCGAAAATCAACGAGGTGCTGGACATGCCCAACCTTATTGAAATTCAAAAGAACTCTTACAATTGGTTTCTAAAAGAAGGACTCCAGGAAATATTCCATGATATTTCGCCCATTCAGGATTTTACCGGTAACCTGGTATTGTCATTTGAAAATTTTAATCTGGGTGAGCCAAAATATGACGTGGAAGAATGCAAAGAGCGTGACGTAACGTATGCTGCGCCGTTGAGAGTAAGTGTCCGGTTGTTTAACAAAGAGACGGGAGAAATCAAAGAACAGGAAGTATTTATGGGTGATTTCCCGCTCATGACCGACAACGGCACCTTTATTATTAACGGCGCCGAGCGGGTTATTGTCAGCCAGTTAGTACGTTCACCGGGTGTATACTATGGCGAAACTATCGATACTACCGGCAAAAAACTGTACAATGCTACTGTTATTCCCAATCGCGGGGCTTGGCTGGAACTGGAAACCGATTCCAACGACGTTGTATCGGTAAGGGTCGACCGTACTCGTAAAATACCTGTCACTGTGTTAGTTCGCGCCCTGGGCTATGTATCTAACGGTGCGATTACAGAGCTGTTTAATGATGACGTACGCATCCGGGCCACGCTGGAACGTGACAACACCGATTCACGGGAAGAAGCCCTGGTAGAGATTTATAAGCGTCTTCGTCCCGGTGAGCCGCCGACGGTTGAAAATGCCGCTCAGCTTCTGGAATCTTTGTTTTTTGATTCCAAGCGCTATGATTTAGCTACAGTTGGCCGTTATAAATTAGCTAAGAAATTAGGGTGGCGCCGCCAACTTTTGGGCAAAACCCTTCACCAGCCGCTGGCAGATTTGGAGACAGGTGAAGTGATTGTTCCTGAGGGTACCGTAGTTGACGAAGATGTGATCCAGAAGATTGCCGCCGCCAGAATATTTGAGGGCGAAGGCATTCATGATATAAAAATACAGCAAAAAGACGGCGGTGTTGCCAAATTAATATTCAACTCTATCTTGCCATATACCCATCGCACCATTACCCGGGAAGACATAATCGCTTCAATTAGCTACCTGTTAAATTTGATGGACGGCCACGGCTCAACGGATGATATCGACCATTTGGGCAATCGTCGGTTGCGTTCTGTGGGTGAACTGCTCCAGAACCAGTTTAGAATCGGCTTGGCCAGAATGGAGCGGGTGGTTAAAGAGCGGATGACTATCCAAGATGTTGATGTAATTACACCGCAAGCTCTCATCAACATTCGGCCGGTTGTCGCCGCCATTAAGGAATTTTTTGGCTCCAGCCAGCTTTCCCAATTTATGGACCAAACCAACCCGCTGGCTGAACTGACGCATAAACGTCGTCTTAGTGCCCTGGGACCGGGGGGACTCAGCCGCGAGAGAGCGGGTTTCGAAGTTCGCGACGTTCACCACTCACACTATGGCCGAATGTGCCCAATTGAGACCCCGGAAGGACCAAACATCGGTCTCATCGGTTCTTTGTCCACATTCGCCAGAATTAACGAGTTTGGCTTTATTGAGACACCGTATCGCAAAGTGAACAAACATGAGCGAAAAATAACGGATGATGTTGTATACCTGACTGCTGATGAGGAAGACGAGTTGATTATAGCCCAAGCCAATGAAGAAGTTGGTGAGGACGGCTGGTTTAAGGAGCCGCGTGTAACCTGCCGCCGCAAACACGATATTCTCGTTGTTCCCGCGGAACAGGTGGATTGCATGGACGTATCCCCTAAGCAGGTTGTATCGATTGCAACTGCTATGATTCCGTTTCTCGAGAATGACGATGCCAACCGGGCCCTTATGGGCGCCAATATGCAGCGACAAGCCGTACCGCTTCTGAGAACTCAGGCGCCGCTTGTCGGTACCGGCATGGAATATAAGGCTGCCAGGGATTCCGGGGTAGTGGTGCTGGCAAAAAATGCCGGGATAATTGAGAAAGTGACTGCCAATGAGATTCATATCCGTACCGAAAATGGCGGGCTTGATACTTATAAACTTTTAAAATATCTAAGATCCAACCAAGGCACCTGTATCAATCAGAAACCCATTGTTTATAAAGGCGAGAAGGTAATTAAAGGCCAGGTTTTGGCGGACGGACCTTCCACCGACAAAGGCGAATTGGCTCTGGGTTACAACGTATTGGTAGCGTTTATGCCCTGGGAAGGTTACAACTACGAGGATGCCATCCTGTTAAGCCAGGATTTGGTTAAAGAGGATGTATTTACCTCCATTCACATTGAGGAATACGAGTGTGATGCCCGTGATACTAAATTAGGACCGGAAGAAATTACCCGGGACATCCCCAATGTAGCGGAAGATGTGCTAAAAGACCTGGATGACCGGGGCATTATCCGTGTGGGAGCCGAAGTAAGGCCAGGGGATATTTTGGTCGGCAAGGTTACACCTAAAGGGGAAACCGAGCTTACAGCCGAAGAACGTCTTCTCCGGGCGATATTTGGCGAAAAAGCAAGGGAGGTACGGGATACCTCCCTGCGTGTACCTCACGGTGAAGCAGGAAAAATTGTCGACGTTAAAGTCTTTACCAGGGAAAATGGCGACGAATTGCCGCCAGGAGTCAACCAGTTGGTGCGTTGTTATATCGCGCAGAAACGAAAAATATCCGAAGGCGATAAAATGGCGGGGCGTCACGGCAACAAAGGTGTCGTTTCCCGAATTATGCCGAAGGAGGATATGCCTTTCTTGCCTGATGGCACCCCGGTTCAGATTGTATTGAATCCGTTGGGCGTACCGTCACGGATGAATATTGGTCAGGTATTGGAAACCCATCTGGGTCGTGCGGCCGCCGCTATCGGCATGCAGGTCAGAAACATGGACCCCACCCTGGGGGACAGACTCCAGGAGGTTGGCTATAATCTGGCCAAGAACGGCCTGCCGAAACCGGATATTGCCGGTGTGCATCTGGCAACTCCGGTATTTGATGGCGCCACAGAAACAGAGGTCATTAAGACCTTAAAAGCTGCCAGGCTTTCTGAGGATGGAAAAAGTATACTCTATGACGGACGCACCGGGATGGCTTTTGATAATCCGGTAACCGTTGGTTATGTATATATGCTGAAACTGGCCCATTTGGTAGACGATAAAATTCATGCCCGTTCTACCGGACCATACTCTTTGGTTACCCAACAGCCGCTAGGCGGTAAGGCCCAGTTCGGCGGTCAGCGTTTTGGCGAGATGGAAGTTTGGGCGCTGGAAGCCTATGGCGCGGCTTATACCCTGCAAGAACTTCTTACCGTCAAATCTGATGACGTAGTAGGACGTGTCAAAACCTATGAGGCGATTGTTAAGGGTGAAAACGTGCCTGAGCCGGGTGTCCCCGAATCTTTCAAGGTTCTTATCAAAGAACTGCAAAGTATCGGCTTAGATGTCAAGATATTGTCTGAAGATGCGCAAGAGATTATGATCCGTGAATCAGATGATGATGTCCATGAAACGGCTAAGGAACTGGAACTTAGCTTAGGCGGCGGCGACACATCCCCGCCATCGCCGCATGAACGAAAAACTTCGGATCTTGAAGCCGATATGATTGACGAATTCGATCTGGAACCACTGGAAGAAGAACTTGATATTATTGCCGAAATCGGTGAAATGGAAGCTGATAGCCGTACAAGTCCGGACGAGGATTTCGATTTTTCGGTGAAGAAGGCGAGTACTGCCAAAAAGCTAAAGGAGAAGGAAAAAAAGTCTAATTCCCCTGATTATCTGCCCGATTTAGACGATTTGGACGAGGATCCGGAGGATCTTGACTAGTTTAGAAGGGAGCGATAACCCCTTGTTGGACGTAAATAACTTCGATTCAATGCGTATTGGATTGGCTTCGCCGGAACAAATTCGTAAATGGTCCCATGGTGAAGTAAAAAAGCCCGAAACCATAAATTACCGTACCCTTAAACCGGAGCGGGAAGGTTTGTTTTGTGAAAAAATCTTCGGTCCAACCCGTGACTGGGAATGTCATTGCGGTAAGTATAAGCGTATACGCTATAAAGGCATCATTTGCGACCGCTGCGGTGTTGAAGTAACTCGTTCCAAGGTGCGCCGCGACCGGATGGGTCATATTGAGCTGGCTGCTTCGGTTTCACACATTTGGTATTTTAAAGGTATCCCCAGCCGGATGGGTCTTATTCTGGATATTTCGCCCCGCTCACTGGAAAAAGTGTTGTATTTCGCTTCTTATATCGTAATTGACCCCGGCGATACGCCGCTCATGAAAAAGCAACTCTTAAATGAAAATGAATACCGGGAGAACCGCGAGAAATATAGCAACGCTTTTAAGGTTGGAATGGGCGCTGAAGCTATAAAAAAACTTCTGGAAGAACTTGATCTGGAAAAACTTAGCCGGGAACTAAGACAAGAGCTTAAAGAAGTCAGCGGCCAGCGGAAAATCAGAGCCATTCGCCGGCTGGAAGTTGTGGAGGCATTTCGCAAATCCGGCAATAATCCTGCCTGGATGATTATGGATGTTGTTCCTGTCATTCCGCCGGAGCTTAGACCGATGGTTCAACTGGATGGTGGACGATTTGCCACTTCCGACTTAAACGACCTGTATCGTCGTGTAATCAACCGCAATAATCGCCTAAAGCGTTTGTTGGATCTGGGTGCGCCGGATATTATCGTCCGCAACGAAAAGCGTATGCTGCAGGAAGCGGTCGACGCTCTTATTGATAATGGTCGCCGCGGTCGTCCGGTTACCGGACCCGGCAATCGTCCGCTAAAGTCTTTGAGTGACATGCTAAAAGGCAAGCAAGGACGCTTCCGCCAAAACCTTCTTGGTAAACGGGTTGATTACTCCGGCCGTTCGGTTATTGTGGTTGGTCCTGAACTCAAACTGCACCAATGCGGCCTACCCAAGGAAATGGCATTGGAACTCTTTAAACCCTTTGTTATGAAAAAACTGGTGAATGCCGGTCACGCTCATAATATCAAGAGCGCCAAGCGAATGGTTGAAAGGGTAAGACCGGAGGTTTGGGATGTACTGGAAGAAGTAATTAAAGAACATCCGGTATTATTAAACCGGGCGCCGACTCTTCACCGTTTGGGTATTCAAGCGTTTGAGCCGGTATTGTCCGAAGGCCGGGCCATTAAGATTCATCCGTTGGTATGTACTGCATATAACGCCGACTTTGACGGAGACCAAATGGCGGTTCATGTGCCGCTTTCGGCGGAAGCTCAGGCGGAAGCCCGGATGCTGATGCTATCGGCTCATAACATCTTGTCGACAAAAGACGGCAAACCGGTTGCGACGCCTACCCAGGATATGGTTTTAGGTTCTTATTACCTTAGTATTGAAAAAGAGCCTGAAGACGGTAAATGCAAATACTTCGCCAATATCAACGAAGCTTTGCTGGCCTACAATCATGAAGTCATTAACCTGCATGAGAAAATGGTTGTTCGGATGAAAGATTTCGGCCGGGTTCATACCACCGTTGGCCGGATGATCTTTAATGAAGTGCTGCCGCCTGAACTCAGGCATTATGAGTATAAAGACGGTGAATGGCATCTGGGCAAGCTGATGGATAAGAAACAGCTTGGTAAACTTGTAGCCGATTCCTACCGTAAGTTCGGCAACGCCAAGACAGCCGTCGTACTTGACGGCGTCAAGCGGTTAGGTTTTTCTTTTGCTTGCCGGGCCGGTGTGACCATTGCCATATCTGACATTATTATTCCCGGGGAAAAGAAGGATATATTGGCCGAAACCGAGGATAAAGTTGACACTATCGATAAGCAGTACCGCCGTGGTCTCATAACCGAAGATGAGCGGTATAAGAAGGTTATCGACTTGTGGACCAAGGCTACGGACGACGTAACCAGCGCCTTGATGAATACACTTGACCGTTTCAATCCTGTATACATGATGGCCAACTCCGGCGCCCGCGGCAACATTCAACAAATACGTCAGCTTGCCGGTATGCGGGGGTTGATGGCTGATCCGTCAGGCCGAATTATTGACTTGCCGATTAAGGCTAATTTCCGCGAAGGTTTAACCGTGTTGGAGTACTTTATTTCAACTCATGGTGCCAGGAAAGGCCTTGCCGATACCGCGCTGCGGACGGCGGACTCCGGTTACCTCACCCGCCGCCTAGTGGACGTAGCCCAGGATGTGATAGTCCGGGAAGAAGACTGCGACATAGTTAGCGTCAACCTGGTGCGGGAAAGAGCCCGTCTCGCTCAATCCAGCGCCGGCGCCATCGGCATGTTGAAAGACACATTGATTGGCCGTATTTTGGTTCAAGATGTATTTGATCCCAAGACAGCTGATTTGCTTCTGGCGCAAGGAACACTGCTTAATGATGATAACCTGCGCTTAATCGGTGAACATGGTGTGCCTGAAATCATCGTTCGCGGAGCATCCGTAGATACCGAAGAAGGTAACGCCGCTGCCGTTGCTGAAACCATTTCGCTGGGTGAACCGGAAGAAAAGGTTCGTATGGCTCTGAAAGAGGCTATGATTAGGGAAATGCTCGGCAAAAATACAGTTGACGCAGTCAAAGACTACGCCGGCGGGGTGCTTGTCCCGGCCAACACGCTGCTTACGGAAGAACACATTGAAGCCATATTAGCCAGCGATGCGCGGGAAGTAAAAGTTCGTAACAACAACATAAAAGGTATCGAAGTTGAAGCTATAACGGAAGGTACCGGTGTGATTGAATCCTTGAAAGACCGGATTGTCGGCCGCGTTTGTGCGGAAGAAATTGTAGACCCCAATACCGGTGAAGTTATCGTGCATGCCAATGATGAGATTACAGAAGAATTGGCCGATCAAATTGTGGCAGTCCGCAAGAAAGTTTCTATTCGCTCCGTTCTTACCTGTCGTTCCCGGTTTGGCGTTTGCATAAAGTGCTATGGCCGCAATTTGGGTACCGGCCATATGGTTGATGTAGGTGAAGCCGTTGGTATCATCGCCGCACAATCCATCGGTGAACCTGGTACTCAGCTTACCATGCGAACCTTCCATACCGGTGGTGTTGCCGGCGATGACATTACCCAAGGTCTGCCGCGGGTTGAAGAATTATTTGAGGCCAGAAAACCTAAGCGCCAGGCAATTATTACCGAAGTGGCAGGCAAGGTGGAGATTAAAGAAATTAAGGGCATGCGCCGGGCTACCATTTATCCCCAGGATGCATCTTTGGGGGAAGAGCGTGCATACCAAATCCCATATGGGGCAAGACTTATTGTTAATGACGGCCAGCTGGTAGAGGCTGGCGAACGTCTCACCGAGGGCGCAGTCAATCCCCATGATATCCTCAGAGTGCGTGGCCTTAAGGACACACAGCGGTACCTGGTGTATGAAGTTCAAAAAGTGTATAAGTCCCAGGGGGTTGAAATTAACGACAAGCATATTGAGGTTATGGTCCGTCAAATGCTCCACAAAGTAAAAGTGGAAGAAGCAGGTGATACCTACCTCCTGCCGGGAGAGTACATTGACATTAACACCTTTGAGGAAGAGAACGCCAGGGCTATCGAGGCAGGCGGCGAACCTTCCGTCGCTCGTCCCATTTTGCTTGGTATTACCAAAGCATCTTTAGCCACCGATTCATTCCTGTCGGCAGCTTCCTTCCAGGAAACTACCCGTGTCCTTACAGAAGCCGCTATCAAAGGCAAGGTAGACCCGCTGCTTGGACTGAAAGAAAATGTTATTATCGGTAAGCTAGTGCCTGCCGGTACCGGTATGAGCCGCTACCGTAATATCCGTATCAAATCTCAAGCAGTTCCCCAGGAAGTTTCTCAGTCATGCCCGCCAGTGCCGATTAATAGCTAGGTCGCTAAGCCGGGGATTGACCTCACAAGGTCAATCCCCGGCTTGCGCTCTTTGGTCTAAAAGGGGGGGAACTGCTTATAAGGCACCATCTGCTTCGTTGTTCCTGCGGTCCTCACTCCGGCGTACAACCAGTACGCCTCCGTTGCGGTCCTCGTCACGCCTCGCATCTGATACCTTCTAAGCAGTTCGAGGCAAATCAAGGTTGATGCTAAGAGTAGTTTTTTGTTTGAAAAAACTTTAGTTAATGCCTAAAGTATTTTTCAACATCAAACCCTAATCCCCCGAGAATGATGACTTTGTTTGATGAGCGCCAGGACGACCTTACGATGTCACTCCATGGTTTTGTCTGTTATCTCCATCTAATTCGTCACTTCGAACGATTAGTACGAACTGATTAGAAAGTGCCAGATGCTAGGCACGACGAGGATCGCAGCGGAGGCGTACTGGCCGTACGTCGGAGCGAGAACCGCAGGAGTAACGACGCAGATGGTGCTTTCTAAGCCGTTCCCCCCTAATTAGATTATCAGTCAAATGTGACACACCCGGTTTGGTGTACTTAAAGTTCTGCGAAAAATCTATAAGTTTCTTGACATACAGTCACCAAAATGATAATATATAAAAGTGTCTGAATCGTATGTTGGATTTCTTTGTCAGGAAAAAGGGGATTGGTAGCGGTGAGTAATGTGGCCCTTGACACTTTAAAAACTGCAAAGAAAGTAATTGGCGCCAAACAAACTGCCCGGGCTGTGGAGAAAGGTCTGGCCCTGAAGGTATATTTGGCACAGGATGCGGACCGGCGGGTAATAGCCCCGCTAATGGAAACATGTAGACGCAATCAGATCCCAATTGAAACCGGAGCTACAATGGGTGAATTGGGTAAGGCTTGCGGTATTGAGGTAGGCGCCGCCTCGGTTGCTATTGTTAAGGAGCAGCAATAAGGTATTAACAATTTGTAACTATTTGGCAGTCAGAAGTCAGGAGTCAGCAGTCAGAATAGAGAACCGAAACAAAATTTTTTTGGCAAGAGATCAGTAAATAGTGAGCATATTCTTGAAATATTCTGAATTCTGACTCCTGGATTCTGAATACCTGAATAGTTTGCAATTATTAATAGTAAATAACGTGATTGGGGAAGGAGGTGCGATGGATGCCGACAATTAGCCAGTTGGTACGTAAAAGCAGAGAAGATATGGAAAAAAAATCCACTGCTCCTGCGCTCAAAGAATGTCCGCAAAAACGTGGCGTTTGCACGAGAGTATACACAACTACTCCTAAAAAACCGAACTCCGCCCTGCGTAAAGTAGCGCGGGTGCGTTTAACGAACGGTATCGAGGTAACTGCTTACATTCCCGGCATTGGACACAACCTGCAGGAGCACTCGGTTGTGCTGATTCGTGGTGGCAGGGTTAAAGACTTGCCAGGCGTGCGTTACCATATTATCCGCGGCTCATTGGATACTGCCGGGGTTGCCAAACGGAACCAAGGCCGGTCCAAGTATGGGGCTAAACGTGCTAGCGCCAAAAAACAATAAGAATTTATAGAGGTACAGAGTTACGCAGAAACAAAAGTTTGGAAGGAGGGAAATGAATGCCAAGAAAAGGTCCTATACCCAAACGGGATGTACTGCCGGATCCGGTGTATAACTCCAAGCTTGTCACCAGGTTTGTCAACAAAGTAATGCTGGATGGCAAAAAGGGTATTGCAGAAAATATAGTTTATGACGCATTTGATGTGATTCAGGCGAAAACTGGTAAAGATCCGCTGGAAATATTTGAAGGCGCACTTAAAAACGTTATGCCTGTGCTTGAGGTTCGTGCCCGCCGGGTTGGTGGCGCTAACTACCAAGTGCCGGTGGAAGTTCGTCCTGACCGCCGTCTCTCACTGGGAATTCGTTGGTTGGTCGGCTATTCCCGCAAGCGCGGTGAGAAGACTATGTATGAAAGACTGGCTGCAGAATTGATGGATGCCGCAAATAACGCCGGCGCTTCCGTGAAAAAACGTGAAGACACTCACAAAATGGCTGAAGCTAATAAGGCTTTTGCCCATTATCGCTGGTAATTATAGCTCGCTGTGAAAAAAACGCTAACCTATGGGATTTGCGCTAAGCAAATCCCGGTAGCCTAATGGACGCGAGCAAAAAAAAATAGGGAGTTGAAAATAGTGGCCCGAAAGTTTCCTCTGGAAAAGACGCGGAACATCGGTATAATGGCCCATATTGACGCCGGCAAGACCACTACGACAGAACGGATACTTTTTTATACCGGTAGAGTACACAAAATTGGTGAAGTACATGATGGCGCTGCCACTATGGACTGGATGGTTCAAGAGCAGGAAAGAGGTATTACAATTACTTCAGCGGCCACTACTTGTCAATGGAACGGTCATCGTATTAATATCATTGACACACCAGGGCACGTGGACTTTACTGTTGAAGTAGAACGTTCGCTCAGGGTTCTTGATGGCTCGGTTGCTGTTTTTTGTGCCAAGGGTGGTGTTGAACCACAGTCTGAAACCGTATGGCGTCAAGCCGACAAATATGGCGTTCCGCGCATGGCATATGTAAATAAAATGGATATCACCGGGGCTGATTTCTACCGGGTTATCGACATGATGAAATCCCGCCTTGGCGCCAATGCTGTACCCATTCAACTGCCTATCGGGTTTGAGGACACCTTCAAAGGTTTCATTGATCTGATTGAAATGAAGGCAGTTATCTATACGGATGATCTCGGCAAGGTAAGCGAGGCGACCGACATTCCTGAAGATATGCAGGAACAGGCGGAAATTTACCGGCAGAACCTGTTGGATGCCGTAGCTGAAAGCGATGACGACCTGATGATGAAATATCTGGAGGGTGAAGAACTCTCCAAAGAGGAAATTAAAACCGTCATCCGTAAAGCCACAATCGCCTGTAAAATGACACCGGTACTGTGTGGCTCATCCTACAAAAACAAAGGTGTGCAGCCGCTTTTGGATGCTGTTGTCGAGTATATGCCGGCTCCTACCGATATTCCGGCTATTAAAGGGGTGAATCCTGAAACCGGCGCCGAAGATGAGCGGAAAGCCGACGATAATCTGCCGTTTTCGTCTCTGGCCTTCAAAATTATGGCCGACCCGTATGTTGGTAAACTAGCCTTCTTCCGGGTATATTCCGGTAAACTGGCATCCGGCTCCTACGTCTTTAATTCCACTAAGAACAAACGGGAGCGTATCGGCCGCATTCTGCAGATGCACGCCAACCACCGGGAAGAAATCGAAGAAGTTTACACAGGGGACATTGCGGCAGCGGTTGGCCTCAAAGACACAACCACCGGTGATACCCTGTGTGACGATAAAAACGTGATTATCTTAGAGTCAATGGTCTTCCCCGAACCGGTTATTTCAGTTGCTGTAGAACCAAAGACCAAAGCCGATCAGGAAAAAATGGGCACCGCCCTGTCCCGTCTCGCCGAAGAAGACCCAACTTTCCGCATGCATACTGATCCGGAAACCGGGCAAACTATCATTTCCGGTATGGGTGAATTACATCTGGAGATTATCGTCGACCGGATGCTGCGGGAATTCAAAGTAGAATGTAACGTAGGCAAGCCTCAAGTTGCTTACCGCGAAACCATCCGGAAGGCAGTCAAGGCTGAAGGCAAGTTTGTTCGCCAGTCCGGCGGCCGCGGCCAATACGGTCACTGCTGGCTGGAAATCGAGCCGCTTGAGCCCGGTCAAGGCTTTGCCTTTGAAAACAAAGTCGTCGGCGGCGCCATTCCCAAAGAGTATATCGGTCCTATCGAGGCTGGCGTCAAAGAAGCAATGGAAACCGGCGTATCGGCGGGTTACCCGATGGTTGACATCAAGGTAACCGTTTACGATGGTTCGTACCACGATGTGGACTCTTCCGAAATGGCGTTCAAAATTGCCGGATCAATGGGCTTTAAAGCCGGTGCCGCCAAAGCTAATCCAATCATCTTAGAGCCGTATATGAAAGTGGAAGTTACCGTACCGGAAGAATACATGGGTGACGTTATTGGCGACCTCAACTCCCGCCGGGGCCGGATAGAAGGTATGGAAGCCCGTGCCGGGGCTCAAGCCATCCGATCTTTTGTACCGCTTTCCGAAATGTTCGGCTATGCTACCGACCTTCGTTCGAAAACCCAAGGCCGCGGCAACTACTCCATGGAATTCGATCATTACGAGGAAGTGCCTAAAAACATTGCAGAAGCAATCGCTGCTAAGGTAAAAGGTGTGTAAGTTAACACTTATCATTGATAAGTGTAAATGTAAATAATTGTATAATTAATTTAGGAGGTCAAAACTCAAATGGCTAAGAAAAAATTTGAAAGAAACAAACCCCACGTTAACATTGGTACAATTGGTCACGTTGACCATGGCAAAACATCCCTGACCGCTGCAATCACTCTGACATTGTCCAAACACGGCGGCGCAGAGTTCATGGCTTATGACCAGATTGACAAAGCCCCGGAAGAAAGAGAGCGGGGGATTACCATTAACACCGCTCACGTTGAGTATGAGACGGCAAAGCGTCACTATGCCCACGTCGACTGCCCGGGCCACGCCGACTACGTTAAAAATATGATTACCGGTGCTGCGCAGATGGACGGAGCCATCCTGGTTGTATCCGCAGCCGACGGGCCGATGCCGCAAACCCGTGAGCACATCCTCCTGTCCCGCCAGGTAGGTGTGCCGGCGATGGTTGTGTTCCTAAACAAATCTGACCTGGTTGACGATGCCGAACTGATGGAACTGGTTGAAATGGAAGTTCGTGAACTTCTCTCCAGCTATGAATTTCCCGGGGACGACATTCCGGTAGTAGCCGGCTCGGCCGTAAAGTGCCTGGAGTGCGGGTGCGCTAAGCCGGATTGTGAATGGTGCGGCAAAATCCATCAACTGATGGAGCAAGTAGATAATTATATTCCGACACCGGAACGCGATACCGACAAAACCTTCCTGATGCCGGTGGAAGACGTATTCACCATTACCGGTCGCGGTACAGTTGCAACGGGCCGTGTAGAACGGGGCACGGTAAAAGTAGGGGACACCATTGAAATCGTAGGTATGAGCGATAAACCAAAATCCACGGTAGTAACGGGTGTGGAAATGTTCCGCAAGCTGTTGGATTCGGCAGTAGCCGGCGATAATATCGGCGCCCTGCTGCGCGGAGTTGAGCGGAAAGAAATCGAGCGGGGCCAAGTCTTGGCTAAACCCGGTTCCATCAAACCCCATACCAAATTCAAATCGGAAGTATACGTATTGTCCAAAGAAGAAGGGGGCCGCCACACGCCGTTCTTTAACGGCTACCGGCCGCAATTCTACTTTCGTACCACCGACGTAACCGGAGTGGTACACCTGCCGGAAGGTGTGGAAATGGTAATGCCGGGTGACAATGTGCAAATGGCCATCGAGCTCATCACCCCCATTGCCATTGAAGAAGGTCTGCGGTTCGCCATCCGTGAAGGCGGCCGTACCGTAGGCGCCGGCGTGGTAACCGCTATTTCCGAATAATACGAACAAAAATCAAGAAGCTAAAAAGCTACTCAGATCAACAATTGCACGAACTGCTTAGAAATCGTTAGATGCTAGGCGTGACGAGGACCGGAACGGAGGCGTACTGGTTGTACGTCGGAGTGAGGACCGGAGGAACAACGACGCAGATGGCGGTTTATAAGCAGTTCCAAACTTAAGGTGCAAAGACAAAGTTAAATCTGGCAAGGGCGGTTGGGAACCGCCCTTGGGCCGGATATGACCGGCGATGAGGTGAAAGGTGGCCCGACTCGCGCGGGGGAATTTTCACCGAGAATGTCCGTTCAGAGAAACTGGGCGATAAGGAGGAACAAATTAATGGCTAAACAGCAAAAAATCAGAATCCGCCTCAAAGCGTATGATCACAAAGCACTAGATCAAAGTGCAACTAAAATTGTTGATACCGCAAAAAGAACCGGCGCGTTAGTTTCCGGTCCCATTCCCCTTCCTACCGAAAAAAATATCTTCACGATTCTTCGTTCACCCCATGTCAACAAAGACTCCCGGGAACAATTCGAAATGCGTACACACAAGCGCTTAATCGACATCCTGGAGCCGACGCCAAAGACGGTAGACGCTTTGATGCGTCTTGATCTTCCGGCTGGTGTGGACATTGAAATCAAGCTGTAGGAGGAGGTGCGATAAATGGCTAAAAGCATTTTAGGAAAAAAAGTTGGCATGACACAAATCTTTACGGCTGAGGGCAAAGTAATCCCGGTTACAGTTGTTGAAGCCGGTCCCAACGTCGTAATTCAAAACAAAACAGTCGAAAACGACGGCTACAACGCAGTGCAGCTTGGGTTCGGTGAAGTAAAAGAGAAAAAAGTAACCAAACCGATGAAAGGTCACTTTGCGAAGGCTAATGTCAAACCGGTGAAGTTCATTCGCGAGCTGCGCCTGCCTGGAGCCTCTGAATATACAGTTGGTCAGGTATTAACCGCTGAAACCTTCGCTGAAGGTGAATTGGTTGATGTAACCGGCACCGCCAAGGGCAAAGGTTTCGCCGGCGGTATCAAACGCCACCACTTCAGACGCGGACCTATGGCTCACGGTTCCAAATCCCACCGCGAACCCGGTACCATCGGCTCCCGGATGAGCGGCGGCGGCGGTAAAGTATTTAAAGGGAAAAAACTGCCTGGCCGTATGGGCGGCAACAAAGTAACCGTTCAGCGTCTCTCTGTTGTACGGGTAGATGTACCCCGCAACCTGATTCTTATCAAAGGTGCAATTCCCGGACCCAAAGGCAGCCTGGTAGTTGTTAAAAATACAGTCAAACCCGGTAAGTAATTGCAGCTTGCAGCTTTTATTGCAAACAAAGGTTGCGGGCATCGAAAGGAGGATGCGCTATATGCCGAAAGTGGCAGTATATGATATAACCGGTGTTCAAACCGGTGAGATGGAACTTAATGATAACGTATTTGGCGTAGAGATAAATGAAGCGGTTGTGCACCAGGCGGTTGTGATGCAACTGGCTAGCCAGCGCCTCGGTACCCACGCTACCAAGACCAGAGGTGTGGTGCGCGGCGGCGGCAGAAAACCCTGGAGACAAAAAGGTACCGGCCGGGCGCGGTCCGGCAGTACCCGTTCGCCGGTATGGGTTGGCGGCGGCACCGTATTTGGACCTCAGCCCCGCAGTTATAAATTCAGCATGCCGCGTAAAGTCCGCCGTTTGGCTATCAAGTCGGCTCTTACCGCGAAAGTAAATGCCGGCCAGCTTCTCGTAGTGGAAGATATTAATTTTGCTGAACCTAAAACC
Organism: Methylomusa anaerophila; assembly: GCF_003966895.1. NCBI lineage: Bacteria > Bacillati > Bacillota > Negativicutes > Selenomonadales > Sporomusaceae > Methylomusa > Methylomusa anaerophila. The sequence goes on from NZ_AP018449.1 coordinate 2,243,797, forward strand.
AAGAACGTCGTAAAAATGCTGGATGGCTTCCAGGCGCAAGACGACAAGGCGCTCATCATCACTGCTGAGGCCAATGAAAACGTAGAGAAATCTTCACGTAACATTCCCGGGGTAAAAACCATCAATTCGCTGGGGCTTAATGTTTACGACCTTCTCCATCATAACAAGGTACTGGTAACCAAAGATGCCGTGGCCAAGATTGAGGAGGTGCTGGCATAATGGAAATTTCGCGCGATGTACTCATTCGTCCGCTCATCACTGAAAAAACCACCAGCCTGATGCAGGACAACAAATACACTTTTATCGTTCCTTTAACAGCTAACAAAGTGGAAATTCGCCAAGCTGTGGAACAAATCTTCAAAGTAAAAGTACTGGCCGTAAATACCATTCGGGTAATGGGAAAAAACAAACGCATGGGTAAAACTCAAGGTAAACGCCCGGATTATAAAAAAGCTATTGTCAAACTGGCTCCCGGCGAACGCATTGAGTTCTTCGAAGGTGTATAAAAGGTGTATAATCCGAAACGTTCAAAGAAGGAGGGGCACTAATGGCAGTAAAAAGCTTTAAACCATACGCTCCCGGCAGACGGTTTATGACAGTAGCCGATTTCTCCGAAATTACTACCGACCGTCCGGAGCGATCACTGACCGAGCGCCTGCAAAAACATGCCGGCCGCAACCAGCAAGGCCGTTTAACGGTCCGGCATCAAGGCGGCGGCCATAAACGACTGTATCGTATCATTGATTTTAAACGCAATAAAGATGGCATCCCGGCAAAAGTGGCCACTATTGAATACGATCCTAACCGTTCGGCGCGGATTGCGCTTTTAAACTACATTGATGGTGAAAAACGTTACATTCTCGCTCCCAACGGCCTCAATGTAGGCGACAACATAATGAGCGGTGCGGAAGCCGACATCAAAGTCGGCAACGCTTTACCACTGAAAAACATTCCTGTGGGTACCATACTCCATAACATTGAGCTTAAAATCGGTAAAGGCGGCCAATTGGTCCGTTCTGCCGGCGCCGGTGCGCAGCTCATGGCCAAAGAAGGCGACTACGCGCTTCTCAGATTGCCTTCCGGCGAACTTCGTAAAGTTCACACCAACTGTCGGGCGACTGTTGGTCAAGTAGGCAACCTAGAACATGAAAACATCACCATCGGCAAAGCCGGCCGCACTCGTTGGCTGGGTATTCGTCCCGCTAACCGCGGTGTGGCCATGAACCCGATCGACCATCCCCATGGTGGCGGCGAAGGACGTTCACCTGTCGGACGTAAACATCCGGTTACTCCTTGGGGCAAATGCGCCATGGGTACCAAGACCCGGAAAAAGAAAGCTTCGGATAAACTGATTGTTAAGAGACGGACGAAATAGATGTTCTTATATTTATGCGAGGTGTTTAAAAATACCCGGATGACAACAATGCGGATGGGGGTTTTGAAACAGCTCGCCGAAAGGGGGTAAGATAAGGTGTCTAGATCCATCAAAAAGGGACCCTATGTGCATGACAGTCTGATTAAGAAAATTGATGCCATGAACGAAAAGAACGAGAAAAAAGTCGTTAAAACCTGGTCGCGCAGTTCCACCATTCTGCCCAATTTTGTCGGCCATACCGTTGCAGTGCATGATGGACGGAAGCATGTACCTGTATATATTACGGAAGACATGGTAGGTCACAAACTGGGTGAATTTGCGCCTACCCGGACTTACAAAGGTCACGCAGGCTCGGAAAAATCCACTTCGCTGCGGTGATATATACAATTATGGAATAATCCGGTAAATTTTAGTGCCGGAAGGGGGTTAACGAATGGAAGCTAAAGCGATTGCCAAATATATCCGCATTGCACCCCGTAAAATCCGCATCGTAATTGATCTGATCCGCGGTAAAAACGTGGGAGAGGCTTTTGCAATCTTAAAACACACTCCGAAAGTCGGAGCCGAAGTTGTCGAAAAAGTCTTAAAGTCGGCAGTAGCAAACGCTGAACACAACTATGATCTGAATTCCGACGAACTCTATGTAGCTGCTGCCTATGTAGATCAGGGCCCCACCCTGAAACGAATTCATCCACGGTCTCGTGGCCAGGCCTTCAAAATTTTAAAGTACACCAGCCACGTGACTTTGGTTGTGAAAGAAAAGTAAGCTGAGACGAAGGATAAAGGAGGGAATCTAGTGGGTCAAAAAGTTAATCCGCATGGTCTTCGCCTCGGCATCATCAAGACTTGGGATGCTAAATGGTATGCCGATAAAGACTATGCAAAATTTTTGCATGAAGATATTAAAATTCGTGAACTTTTAAAGAAAAAACTTTATACTTCCAATGTATCGCAGATTATCATCGAGCGGGCTGCCAACCGGATTAAAGTCGTTATTCACACTTCCAAACCAGGCATGGTCATTGGCCGTCAAGGCAGCGGCATTGAGCAAATTAAGCAGTGGCTTAGAGATCTCACCGGTAAAAATGTTGATATCAATATCGCGGAAATCAAGCAACCGGAACTGGATGCTACTTTGGTTGCCGAAAACATAGCTGTTCAGCTGGAAAAAAGAATTGCATTCCGCCGGGCAATGAAACAATCGGTAAGCCGCACTATGCGAATGGGCGCCAAAGGTATCAAAGTAATGGTAGGCGGTCGTTTAGGCGGAGCAGAAATTGCCCGGACTGAAGGATACCGTGAAGGCAGCATTCCGCTTCACACGCTGCGCGCCGACATTGACTACGGCACAGCTGAAGCCCACACCACTTATGGCCGTATCGGCGTAAAAGTGTGGATCTATAAAGGGGAAGTTCTGCCTGAAGCTAAGAAAGAAGCTGCTGCTCCTGTTGCCGCTGCTCAATCTGAAGGGGGCGAACAGTAATGCTTCTGCCAAAAAGAGTGAAACATCGTAAACAATTTCGTGGCCGTATGACCGGCAAAGCCACCAAAGGCAATACCGTATCCCACGGCGAGTTCGGGCTGGCAGCTTTAGAGCCGGCCTGGATTACCAACCGCCAAATCGAAGCAGCCCGTATTGCCATGACCCGTTATATTAAACGGGGTGGTAAAGTGTGGATTAAAATATTCCCTGATAAGCCGGTCACTGCCAAGCCGGCTGAAACCCGGATGGGCAGTGGTAAAGGCTCGCCGGAGTACTGGGTGGCGGTAGTTAAACCTGGCCGCGTCATGTTCGAAATGGACGGCGTGGCTGAAGAAGTGGCCCGTGAAGCTATGCGTCTTGCTGCTCACAAGCTGCCAATTAAAACCAGATTCGTGACCAAGAAAGACACGGAAGGTCTGAACATGGACGCGCCGCCGGCTAAACCTCAAGAAATGGGTGGTGAAATAAATGAAGGCTAACGATATCCGCGACCTGAGTCCGGCTGAACTTGACCAAAAACTTGTAAAGCTGAAAGAAGAACTGTTTAACTTAAGATTCCAGCACGCTACCGGCCAACTGGATAATCCGATGCGGATTCCTGCCGTCAAAAAAACCATTGCCCGTATCAAAACCGTCCAACGGGAACGTGAACTTAAGGCTCAATAATCAGGCTGGTTAGTTAAGTAGATAGTGAAGGGAGGCTAATGGGGACATGACAAGCGAGAATGCAGAGAATGGGAATAATGCAAATGTAAATGAGAAAAGACGCGAGCGCAAAGTCCGTATTGGCAAAGTAGTCAGCGACAAAATGGATAAAACGGTTGTAGTGGCTGTTGAACGTCTGGTTCAGCACCCTCTTTATCATAAAGCCGTGAAGCAAACGGCTAAATTCAAGGCCCATGATGAAAACAACGAAAGCCACACCGGCGACGTTGTGAAAATCATGGAAACCCGCCCGCTGTCCAAAGAAAAACGTTGGCGCGTAGTGGAAATTATGGAAAAAGCGAAATAAATCATATCCAATTAAATCCCTAGGAATCTGTTGCAAAGCCTACTTGTGCCACAATATCTGAGGCCGTTCAAAAAGGTCCAGATATTAGTAGCCTGTAAACTCTAAAACCATGATTGTCTTCGCGGTCTTTTTCCGCAATGCTGCGTTGTCGTCGGCTTGCATATTACTCGATATGCGCACCTCCTCCGCCTTGCCTTGCGAAAAAATCCTCGCGAATTCATCTATACTTTTAGAGTTGACAGACTACCTAGGCAGCCCCGCGAACCCAGCAGTGACGCGTACTTGGGTATGTACGCTAGCAATGGGTGAGAGGGGATAACAACGTAGATGGGCCTTTTTCAACGGCCTCCTAGAGCCTCGGAAGGAAGGAGGATAAGTACTATGATTCAACAGCAAACTACGCTGAATGTGGCTGACAATACAGGCGCGAAAGAAATCATGTGCATTCGTGTACTGGGTGGCTCTTACCGTAGATATGCCAATATTGGCGATGTGATTGTAGCCTCGGTAAAAGATGCTTCTCCCGGTGGCGTTGTTAAAAAAGGTGATGTTGTTAAGGCCGTAGTTGTCCGTTCGAATAAAGGGCTGCGCCGTCCGGACGGTTCCTATATCCGGTTTGACGAAAACGCAGCCGTTATTATTAAAGAAGATAAAAGCCCGAGAGGTACACGTATATTTGGACCTGTAGCCCGCGAACTCAGGGACAAAGAATTCATGAAGATTATCTCTTTGGCACCGGAAGTAATCTAATTAAGGGAGGTGTCCGGAGTGTCTGAAGCTATAAAACTGCACGTCAAAAAAGGCGATAAAGTCGTCGTTTTGTCAGGTAAAGATAAAGGTAAGCAAGGTAAAATCATCGAAGCTTTGCCGAAAAAAGGCAAGGTAGTGATTGAAGGTGTCAATAAGGTAAAACGCCATACCAAACCCTCGGCGAAAGCTCCGCAGGGCGGAATCATGGTAAAAGAAGCGCCGCTGGCGTCCGCTAAAGTGATGCTGGTATGCCCGGCTTGCGACAAACCGACCCGCATTAAGAAAACTCTGCTGGCCAGCGGTTCCTATGCCCGCGCCTGCAAAAAATGCGGCGAAATCATTGATAAAGACAAATAATTTCCACTCTGCCGGAAAGGAGGTTAACTCATGGCTGCAAGACTCAAAGAAAAGTATCTTAATGATGTAACCAAAGGGATGATGGAGAAATTTGGTTACCAAAATGTAATGCAAATACCTAAGGTCGAGAAAATTGTCCTCAATATGGGCGTGGGTGAAGCGGTAGCCAATCCCAAAGTTCTCGATGCTGCTGTTAACGATATGGTTCAAATTGCCGGCCAAAAACCGGTTGTGACCAGAGCAAAGAAATCCATCGCTGCTTTCAAGATTCGTGAAGGCATGCCGATTGGCGCGAAAGTGACCTTGCGGGGCGAGCGGATGTATATATTCTTGGATAAATTAATTAATATTGCGTTACCGCGGGTGCGTGACTTTCGCGGTGTTAGCCCCAAAGCATTCGATGGTCGCGGTAACTACACCTTAGGGGTAAAAGAACAGCTTATTTTCCCTGAAATTGATTATGATAAGATCGATAAAATCCGTGGTATGGACATCATCATTGTCACTAACGCTAAAACCGACGAAGAGGCTAGGGAGTTATTAAGACTGATGGGTATGCCGTTCAGCGCATAATGGACTATCCATTAACGCCCATCGGCAGTAAAGTTAAGGAGGGAAACCTGTGGCCAAAAAGGCACTCATTGAGAAGTGGAAAAGTGAGCCTAAGTTTAAAGTGCGCAAGTACAACCGCTGCAAAATCTGCGGTCGCCCGCACGGTTACCTGCGCAAGTTTGAAATGTGCCGGATTTGTTTCCGGGAACTCAGCTATAAAGGCGCCATTCCTGGAGTAACCAAGGCAAGCTGGTAACAGCATGAACATATAGGAAGGGGGTTTCAAAACATGGTAATGACCGATCCGATTGCCGATATGCTGACACGCATCCGCAATGCTAATTCGGTTTATCACGATAAAGTGGAAATACCGGCATCAAAAATTAAGCAGTCCATTGCCCAAATCTTAAAAGACGAAGGCTTTATCAGGGACTATGACACCTTGGGAGACGGAAAGCAGGGAATACTCCGGGTCAGCCTGAAATATGGCCCGAACCGGGAAAAGGTAATTACCGGTCTCAAGCGGATCTCCAAGCCCGGTCTCAGAGTATATGCGAAGAAAGAACAAATGCCGCGTGTGCTTGGCGGTCTTGGTATTGCAATCGTTTCCACATCAAAAGGTGTTATGTCCGACAAAGTCGCCCGCAAAGAAGGTTTAGGCGGCGAAGTTATTGCCTACGTTTGGTAATTTTTAGATAAAAGACTGTTTAAAAGTGTTCAGATGCGTCGTTGCATACCTCTTACATTGTGCCGATCGCTTTCTCTTATAGATAAAGCAGGCTTTAACAGACCGAGGCACGATGAGGATTGCGCAGCGCCGCGTACGTTGGTTGTACGCAAGCAAGCAACCGCAAGAGTAACGAAGCAGATGGGCGTTTTGAAACAGGCTTTAATAGGAGGTGCAACATGTCTAGAATTGGCAGGAGTCCAATTACTGTTCCCGCTGGCGTTACCGTAAAGGTAGACGAAAGCAACCTGGTGACAGTTAAAGGCCCCAAAGGTGAACTTAGCCGCCAGCTCCATAAAGATATGGCTATCGAGCAGGAAGGCAACGTTATCACTATCAAACGGCCTTCTGATGATAAAGAACACAGATCACTCCACGGACTGACCCGAACTTTACTGCAAAACATGGTAACAGGCGTGACAAACGGCTTTTCCAAAACCCTGGAAATCGCAGGCGTTGGCTACCGGGCAGCAAAATCCGGCACTAAACTGGCGCTTACATTAGGTTTCTCCCACCCCTTGGAGATAGTACCGCCGAAAGGTATTACCATCGAGGTTCCGGCGCCAAACAAAATTGTTGTGTCAGGTAGTGACAAAGAAGCGGTGGGCGAACTTGCCGCCAAAATCCGTTCCTACCGTGAACCTGAACCGTACAAGGGCAAGGGTATCAAATATGAAGGCGAATTCATCCGCCGCAAAGTTGGTAAAGCCGGCGGTAAAGGCAAGAAGTAAGCCTGGCAAAGCGAATTTAGGCGAAAGGAGTGAACATCTTGCTGCATAAAGGAAACAGAAACGTATCACGCCAAAAGCGGCACTTAAGAGCGCGTAAAGCCCTGGCAGGTAATGCTGAACGTCCGCGGCTGAACGTATTTCGCAGTTTACAGCATATTTACGCTCAGATTATAAATGACCAGACTGGCGCAACCCTTGTAGCCGCCAATACCGTGGAGAAAGAACTTCAAGCCAAAATGGAATATGGCGGCAACATCGAAGCAGCAAAAGCGGTTGGTGAAGCAATTGCGAAACGGGCTTTGGAAAAAGGCATAACCAAGGTGGTATTCGACCGCGGCGGGTATATCTACCATGGCCGTATCGCGGCCTTGGCGGCCGCCGCCCGGGAAGCTGGTCTTGAGTTTTAAGAAAAGGAGGGAAAGTAATGGCCAGAATTGATTACACCGGTCTGGATCTAAAAGAAAAAGTAGTATTTATTAACCGTGTTGCCAAAGTAGTAAAAGGCGGCCGGCGTTTCTCCTTCAGCGCCCTGGTAGTCGTCGGTGACAGCAACGGACATGTAGGCTTCGGCTTGGGCAAAGCCTCAGAGGTACCGGAAGCTATCCGTAAAGGCGTAGAAGACGCTAAGAAAAACCTTATCAACGTTCCAATCGTTGGCACCACCATTCCCCACGAAATTATCGGCATATTTGGCGCAGGCAAAGTTCTCTTAAAACCTGCTTCCGAAGGCACCGGCGTTATTGCCGGCGGTCCGGCTCGCGCCGTACTTGAACTTGCCGGTATTCACGATATCCTGACCAAATCACTCGGCTCCTCGAACGCCAACAATATGGTACGCGCTACCATCGAAGGACTAAAACAGCTTAAACGGGCTGAAGAAGTTGCAGTTCTTCGCGGCAAAACCGTTCAGGAACTGCTGGGTTAAGGAGGGACTTAAAAGTGGCAAAAGTAAAAATCACTCTGACCCGTAGCCTAATCGGCAGACCGGAGGATCAGCGCGCAACTGTGAAAGCCTTGGGACTCAAAAAAACCAATAGCTCGGTAACTCAGGAAGACACTCCGGTTATTAGAGGGATGATTCGGAAGGTAGAACACTTAGTAACAGTAGAGCCGGAATGATTGGTCGACCTAAAGAGGGGAACTGATTATAAACCGTCATCTGCGTCGTTGCTTCTGCGATCCTCACTCCAGCGTACCACCAGTACGCTTGCGTTCCGGTTCTCGTCGCGCCTAGCATCTAACGATTTCTAATCAGTTCGTGGTATCTGATGGCTGAGCTGAGCGGACGGGATGGATAAGATTAGAATTTAAGGAGGTGCTGTAATATGAAATTGCATGAATTGGCGCCAGCGCCTGGTTCAAAAAAAGTGCGTACTCGCATAGGCCGTGGTTTGGGTTCCGGTCTTGGCAAAACAGCCGGCAAAGGTCATAAAGGGCAAAAAGCCCGGGCTGGCGGCGGTGTACGTCCTGGTTTTGAAGGCGGCCAAAAGCCTTTATACCTGAGACTTCCCAAACGAGGCTTCTATAACAAGTTCGCGAAGGAATACGTGGAAATCAACGTCGTTCAGCTGAACCGGTTTGAGAACGGCGCGGTTGTTGACATGGAAGCTTTGGTTAAAGCCGGTGTTGTCAAGAAGGTACTTGACGGACTCAGGATCTTAGGCAACGGTGAGCTTACCAAAACTTTGCAAGTAAAAGCAAATGGCTTTACCAAGTCGGCTGTGGCGAAGATTCAAGCTGCCGGCGGCTCTGTTGAGGTGATTTAGGTGCTGTCAGAGCTGTCGAATGTATTTAAGATTACCGAACTGAGACAGAAGATCGTATTCACCTTAATAATGTTCTTCGTATTTAGACTGGGTACCCACATTCCGGTTCCGGGTGTGAACGCCGCCGTAATTGAACAGCTATTTACCAGCGGTAATCTGTTTGGTCTCCTGGATTTGTTCTCAGGTGGCGCCTTAAGCAAGTTTTCCATATTTGCCATGAGTATTACTCCCTATATTAATGCTTCCATAATCATGCAGCTTTTAACGATTGTGGTACCGAAATTTGAGCAGTGGGCCAAAGAAGGGGAAGAAGGTAGAAAGAAAATTACCCAAATCACCCGTTATGGCACAGTACTTCTCGGTTTTATTCAAGCAATCGGCATGGCGGTTGGACTTAATGCCGCCATCATCAGACCTGGGATTGGCTCCGTTCTTCTCATTGCTATTACCCTTACTGCGGGAACTACCTTCCTCATGTGGTTAGGTGAACAAATTACCGAAAAAGGTATCGGAAACGGTATTTCGCTTATCATCTTTGCCGGTATTGTATCCCGGCTGCCGGATGGATTATACGTCATTTACCAGTATTTTACCGCCGGTACTATCAATTTCTTTAATCTTATCTTGTTCCTTATTATTGCCATAGCGATGATTGTATTTGTTATCGCTATTCAGCAAGGGCAGCGTAAAATTCCTGTTCAATATGCCAAACGGGTGGTTGGCCGTAAAATGTACGGTGGACACTCCACTCATATCCCGCTCAAAGTCAATCAGGCGGGAGTTATTCCGATTATCTTTGCGTCATCTGTGCTCATGTTCCCGGTAACCATTGCCCAGTTTATTCAAGTGGAATGGGTAAAGACCGTGGCAGGGTGGTTTGCGTGGGGAACGCCGCTACAGACTACATTGTATGCGCTTCTCATCATCTTCTTTACGTACTTCTACACTGCGGTTACCATGAACATATCAGATATGGCAGAGAATATGAAAAAACACGGCGGTTTCATACCAGGTTTGCGGCCCGGTAAACCAACCGCCGATTATTTAGACCGCGTGATGACCCGAATTACCTTGGCTGGGTCAATCTTTCTGGCCATAATAGCCATACTGCCGAATTTTGTCGCCGCGGCAACGAATATCCAAGGGGTTTATTTCGGTGGTACTGCCCTGCTGATTGTAGTAGGGGTAGCCCTTGACACCATGAAACAAATTGAAGCGCACGTTCTTATGCGTCATTACCAGGGCTTCATGAAATAAGGAGGTAGCGTCATGTTTATACTGTTAATGGGCCCGCCTGGCGCCGGTAAAGGCACTCAGGCGGTCGAACTGGTTAAAAAGTTTAAGATACCACACATTTCAACCGGCGATATGTTTCGGGCGGCGGTAAAAGAAGGCACTGAGCTTGGCAAACAGGCCAAAGCCTGCATGGATGCCGGTCAACTGGTTCCGGACAACATAACTATCGGAATCGTGAAAGAACGCCTCGCCAAGCCCGATTGCCAAAATGGCTTTATTCTGGATGGTTTCCCTCGCACCACTGCCCAAGCAGAGGCTTTGGATCAAACTTTGCAGGAACTTGGCATTAAGCTCGGGCGGGTGATCAATATCAGTGCTCCTGACCAAGAATTGGTAAAACGTATGACCGGGCGGCGGATATGCAAAAGTTGCGGCGCTACTTATCATGCCGTATTTAATCCGCCGCTAAAGCCTGATATTTGCGATAAGTGCGGCGGTCAGATCTATCAAAGAGATGATGACCGGGAGGAAACGGTGGTAAACCGGTTAAAGGTTTACCAGGCACAAACCCAGCCCCTCATTGAGTATTATCAAGACAAAGGATTGTACACCGAAATCAATGGCTTGCAGCTAATCGAGGACGTATTAAAAGATATTGTGAGCAGTCTGCGAGGCATACAGGCATGATCATCCTAAAATCACAAAGGGAAATCAGCTACCTGCGTGAGGCTGGAAAAATAGTGGCGGAAACGTTAAACGAAGTAAAAAAGGCCGTTAAACCCGAGATCACTACGCAAGAACTGGACCGAATCGCCGAGCAATATATCAAAAGCCGGGGCGGTATTCCCGCCTTCAAAGGTTACCACGGATTTCCGGGTAATATCTGCACATCAGTTAATGAAGAGGTTGTACATGGTATTCCCGGAGTAAAAAAGTTAAAATCTGGAGATAATGTAAGTATTGACATCGGCGCTATCATTAACGGGTATTGCGGCGATGCCGCAATTACCGTACCTGTGGGGGAAGTCGACACCGAAGTACAAAAGCTGATTGAGGTTACCGAACAAGCTTTGCATAAAGGCATAGAAAAAGCTGTGGCCGGAAACCGTTTGGGAGATATATCCCACAGCATTCAGTTATACGCCGAAGAACACGGGTATGGTGTGGTGCGCGATTATGTTGGCCATGGTATCGGCAGAAATATGCATGAAGACCCGCAAGTGCCGAATTACGGACCTCCCGGCCACGGCCCACGATTAAAATCCGGTATGACATTAGCGATAGAACCAATGATCAATCTGGGAACCCATGAGGTGAAGACCCTCAGTGATAACTGGACAGTGGTGACGGTTGACAAGAAACGGTCGGCCCATTTCGAGCATACCATTGCCATTACCGCCGATGGTCCGGAAATATTAACAAAATTATAGTATTTATTTAGGAGGAGACGATTTGTGTCAGCCGGGAACATCGTAGTGGGAGAGCTTGTGATATCATCGGCTGGACGAGATCAAGGGCATCTCTACGTTGTGATAGGAAGACATAAAGAGCGGGACCTCCTGTTAGCTGACGGACGTGGTCGCAGCATTGGGAATCCTAAGAAAAAAAATGTAAAACACATAAAAAAATTCAATTCTGCTATTGCTGACAGAGTGGCGGAAAGAATTGCCACAGGACAAAAAGTGACTGACGAAGACATCCGCCAAGCTCTTGCGCTAATGTATAAACCGGATAATCTGTGAGAAGCGGACGAGGAGGGATTAACTCATGTCCAAACAAGATGTAATCGAGATGGAAGGCACTGTGGTTGAGGCGCTGCCCAACGCCATGTTCCAAGTAAAATTGGAAAACGGACATGTGGTACTGGCCCATGTTTCCGGCAAGATTCGCATGAATTTTATACGAATACTACCGGGAGACAGAGTCACCATTGAACTTACCCCTTATGATTTAAAGCGCGGCCGGATTACCTATCGATTCAAATAGCAGCGGGTTCGTGGGCCTGCAATTGTTCGTTAATCCGGCGGTATACAGCCCGCAGGGCAAACGGACCAGCGAACAGCCAGTACACGATACACGATAAGGAGGTTCAATAATGAAAGTAAAACCGTCGGTTAAACCTATTTGCGAAAAATGCAAGATAATTAAACGTCATGGCCGAGTAATGGTGATTTGCGAGAATCCCAAACATAAGCAAAAGCAAGGATAAACGATAAAGGAGACAGGGGGTGGATGACGAATGGCACGTATTGCTGGTGTAGACTTACCACGTGATAAACGTATTGAAATTGCTTTGACATACATCTTTGGCATCGGACTAACATTATCAAAAGAAATTCTTCGCAATACAGGAATTAATCCGGATACCCGGACCCGGGATTTAACTGAGGAAGAAGTTTCTAAGCTGCGTGAGAATATTGACAAGAACTATCGGGTAGAGGGCGATCTCCGCCGGGAAGAACAACTCAACATCAAGCGCCTTATCGAGATTGGTTCGTATCGGGGCAAGAGGCACCGTATGGGTCTGCCGGTGCGTGGTCAGCGCAGCAAGACCAATGCTCGTACCCGCAAAGGTCCGAAAAAGACTGTTGGCGCCAAAAAGAAGAAATAGTAAGGGAGGGATCAAAGCTTGGCTACTAAGAAAGTTGTCAGACCTAAACGTAAAGAACGTAAAAATATCGAACACGGTGTGGCTCATATCCGCTCTACTTTCAATAATACCATCGTAACCATTACCGACACCAGGGGAAATGCCCTCTCCTGGGCCAGCGCCGGCGGGCTTGGCTTCCGGGGTTCCCGTAAAAGCACGCCTTTTGCCGCCCAAATGGCGGCGGAAACCGCTGCCAAAGCAGCAATGGAGCATGGCTTGAAACAAGTGGAGGTATTTGTAAAAGGACCTGGTGCCGGCCGGGAAGCCGCCATCCGTTCACTGCAGGCAGCAGGCCTGGAAGTAAATATGATTAAAGACGTAACACCCATTCCTCATAATGGTTGCCGTCCGCCAAAAAGAAGAAGAGTATAGGGCTATGGGAGGTGTTTGATAAGAATGGCAAAGTATACAGGTCCTGTTTGTAGATTATGCCGCCGGGAAGGCGCGAAATTATATCTTAAAGGCGACAGATGTTATAGTGATAAATGCTCCTTCACCGATCGCGGTTTTGCACCGGGACAACATGGTGCAACCCAAACCCGGAAGAAAGTTTCCGAATACGGCATTCAGCTCCGGGAGAAACAAAAAACCCGCCGGGTTTACGGTATACTGGAGCGGCAATTCCGGTCTTACTTTGATAAAGCTGAACGTCAAAAAGGCATTACCGGTGAAAATCTGCTCATTCTCTTGGAAAGAAGACTGGATAACGTTGTTTATCGCCTGGGGCTGGCTGAAAGCCGCAATCAGGCCCGGCAACTGGTCCGTCACGGCCATTTCACTGTTAACGGCCACCGGGTAAACATTCCGTCTTACCTCGTTAAAGTTGGCGATGTAGTGGCTGTTAAAGAAGGCAGCAAGGAGTCGCCGCTTGTTAAATCCGTTGCTGAGGCGCTGAGCCGAAAAACAGCTCCGGCTTGGCTGGAAGTTTCGGCTGACGACCTTAACGGCAAGATTGTACGCTACCCCACCCGGGAGGAAATTGATATTCCTATCCAGGAGCATTTGATTGTAGAATTGTATTCAAGATAAGCTGCCCCTCAATCGCGGCAATGGCGTTAACTGTAAGTTTACGCAAACTGAGGAGGGTTTTTCCGGATGATTGAAATCGAAAAACCGAAGATCGAAATAGTAGAAATAAGTGACGACAATCGTTATGGCAAATTTGTGTGGGAACCGTTGGATAGAGGATTTGGCATCACTTTGGGCAACAGCCTCCGGCGGGTACTTTTATCCTCATTGCCGGGTGCTGCCGTCACGAGTGTCAAAATTGAGGGTGTGCTACACGAATTTTCTACTATACCTGATGTTCGGGAGGACGTCACCGACATTATTTTGAACCTTAAAGAACTGTGTCTAAAAACTTACACTGACGAACCTAAGGTGCTCAGGATCGAAGTAGAAGGAGACGCGGAAGTCAAAGCAGAGGATATTATTACCGATCCTGATGTGGAAATTCTAAACCCGGAACTTCACATTGCAACTATCGGGCAAGGTGGAAGATTATTTATGGAGCTTTATGTCGAGCGAGGCAAAGGTTATGTGCCTGCCGACAAAAACAAGAAATCCGACCATGTAATCGGGGTCATCCCGGTTGATTCCATCTTTTCTCCTATCGTTCGTGTGAACTACAACATCACAGATACCCGTGTAGGTAATGTAACCAACTATGACAAACTGACTTTGGAAGTATGGACTGATGGCAGTATGCGTCCCGAGGAAGCGGTCAGCAAAGCCGCCGGTATCATGGTGTCGCACTTGAAGATGTTTCAAAATATTGCCGGCGAACCGCCCGAAGAGGATGCGGAGCAAGGAAATATTTCCGAAGAGCCGGCCGAGGGCAAGAATCGCACAATGGAAATGACCATTGAAGATCTTGATCTCTCGGTACGTTCCTATAATTGCTTAAAACGAGCAGGTATCAATACAGTGGCTGAGCTTGTGCAAAAGTCGGAGGAAGACATGATGAAAGTTCGCAACTTGGGGCGCAAGTCACTGGAAGAAGTTAAGAAAAAGCTCATTGAAATGGGGCTTGCATTAGCTGAAACTGAAGAGTAAGGGGAGGGAAGAGTGTTGTTCTATAGAAAGTTAGGACGGGACACAAGCGCTCGCAGAGCGCTGTTTCGCAGTATTTTGACTTCCTTCTTTGCATACGAGCGTATTGAAACAACCGAAGCCAAAGCCAAGGAACTCAGCGGCCTTGCCGACAGAATGATTACTTTGGCCAAACGAGGCGACTTGCATGCACGTCGCCAAGTGTTATCATACCTCATGGACGAAGAAGTTGTTAAAAAGCTTTTTGAACAAATTGCACCGAAATATACCGACCGTCAAGGCGGTTATACCCGGATTATGAAACTTGGTCCGCGGCGGGGCGATGCCGCACCGATGGCGATTATTGAACTGGTTTAGTAACTTGAAATAGGCGACCTGAGAGGTCGCCTTTCTGGCAGTAACAGATTTATAGAATTAAACGATTTAAACACAGAGGCGCAGAGAACACGGAGGAGCACAGAGGAAAAGCACAAACCATATAACCCTCTGCGTCCCTCCGTGCCCTCTGTGCCTCAGCGCGGTTAAAAAAGGGGTGTAAGCCTCGTTATGGGAGAAATCATTAAAATTGAAAACTTGTGCCACACCTACACCGGTTATGAAGGCCGGGAGGTGCCGGCGCTTGCCGATATAAGCCTTTCCATTGCCAAAGGTGAGTTTGCGGCGATTATCGGGACCAATGGGTCTGGTAAATCGACGCTGGCTAAACATCTGAATGCTTTATTATTGCCTACTGGCGGCAGGTGCCTGGTAGATGGCATGGACACTGCCGATAACGATAAGCTTTGGTCCATACGGCAAATGGTTGGTATGGTGTTTCAGAATCCGGATAACCAGATTGTTGCCGCCGTTGTGGAAGAAGATGTTGCATTTGGTCCGGAAAACTTAGGAATCATACCGTCTGAGATCGTGAAACGAGTCAGCGATGCCCTTAGGGCCGTAGGCATGGAAGAATACCGGCAGCACGGACCCCATTTATTGTCCGGCGGCCAGAAGCAACGAGTAGCCATTGCCGGCGTGCTGGCCATGCGGCCGGAATGTCTGGTACTGGATGAACCAACGGCCATGCTGGACCCGCAGGGACGGAAGGAAGTTCTGGAAACAGTTCACAAACTGAATAAAAAAGAAGGCATCACCGTAATATATATTACTCATTTCATGGAAGAAGCGGTTACCGCCGACCGGGTGATTGTGATGGAGGCAGGCAGGATTGTCGATCAAGGCCCGCCTGCCGTTATTTTCAGCAATGTAAAAAAACTGAAAGACATTGGCCTTGATGTTCCCGTTGCGGCTGAAGTCAGTCAGCTGTTGCGCCAGGCAGGAGTTCCTTTGCCTGACAACCTGACTACCGACGACGAACTGGTGGTGGCTTTATGTCCATAGTCTTTGAAAACGTAACCTACACATATATGCCGGGCACTCCCTACCAGCGAACAGCCATAACCAATATCAACCTGACAATACTGCCGGGTGAATTTTTAGGTATTATTGGGCATACCGGATCGGGAAAATCCACCCTGGTTCAGCATATGAACGGTCTTATCAATCCTACAGCGGGGAAAGTGCTGGTCAACGGGGTTGACCTGTCAGAGAAAAGTCAGGCGGTGAAAGAAACCAGGCGCAAAGTCGGCATGGTGTTTCAATACCCTGAACACCAGCTGTTTGAAGAAACCGTTTATGAAGATATCGCCTTTGGCCCACGGAACCTGGGACTTGCCGATGAGGAAGTGAAGCGGCGGGTTTGCCGGGCAATGGATTTTGTCGGTCTTGACTTTGAAAAATTTAAAAAGAGGTCGCCGTTTAATTTAAGCGGCGGCCAAATGCGGCGGGTGGCGATTGCGGGAGTAATTGCTCTGGAGCCGGAGTATCTGGCCCTTGACGAACCATCTGCCGGCCTTGACCCCCGGGGCCGGGATGAAATTTTCGGCCAGGTAATGAAACTCCACCAGGCAACAGGAGTAACCGTGATCCTGGTTTCACACAACATGGACGATGTGGCCCGTATGGCAAACCGGATAATTGTCATGAATCACGGCGAAATAAGCTTAGATGGTCCGCCGCGGGAAATATTCAAAAGCGGGCGGGATAAAATTCACGCTGCCGGCGTGGACGTACCGCCGGTTACCGCCCTCTTAAATAAATTAAATGAGCGGGGCCTGCCTGTTAACGATGATGCCCTCACCGTGGAAGAGGCTGTTAAATCCATACTCGCGGTGCCGAGGGGGCAGAAAAAATGCTGAAAGACATTACTCTCGGGCAGTATTTTCCCGGCCGGTCCTATATCCACCGCCTGGACCCCCGGACTAAGATCTTAGCGGTTATTGCCTACATCGGCAGCGTTTTTCTGGCGGAAAACTATCTTGCTTATGCTATTTTGACTGCCTTTGCCGCGTTTGTTGTGCTTGTATCCGCCATTCCCTTCCGGCTGGTACTCCGGTCAATTAAACCGCTGTGGATTATTGTAGTTCTTACGCTATTGATCCATGTATTTTCAACCCCGGGAAATGTCCTGTATCATCTGGGACCCCTCACGGCAACAGCAGAAGGTGTACGGCAGGGCATCATGATGTCTCTGCGTCTGGTGTTACTTATTACAGTGTCTTCGCTGTTGACATTTACCACTTCACCCATTTCCTTAACAGATGGCATTGAGAGACTGCTGAATCCCTTCCGGCGGCTTGGGCTTCCAGCCCATGAACTGGCAATGATGATGACGATTGCTCTTCGGTTTATTCCCACCTTGCTGGAGGAAGCCGACCGGATTATGAAAGCGCAAATGGCAAGGGGAGCCGACTTTGGCTCCGGTAATATTCTTAAGCGGGCCCAAAGCCTGATTCCTCTGTTGGTACCGCTGTTCATCAGTGCCTTCCGGCGAGCCGATGAATTAGCCGTCGCCATGGAAGCAAGATGTTATCGCGGCGGGGAGAACCGCACCCGGATGAAGGAACTGAAAATTAGCGCCGGCGATTGGATTGCCGGCGGGATGTTGGCGCTGTTAGTTGCTATTTTGTTTGTTCTTAAGTATATTGTTAGTATTAACAATTAATATAATCGGTATTTCCAACTGATGGAGGTGTTTAAGCTGTCTGGCGGTCAAACCCGTAACATAAAGCTTACCCTTGCTTATGATGGTACACACTACCATGGGTTTCAGCGGCAAAAAAACGCCCTCACCATTCAACAGGTAGTAGAAGAAAGACTTGCTAAATTATTTGGTCATGAGCTTAAAATAAACGGATCGGGCCGTACCGACACCGGGGTCCATGCCTATGGACAAGCTGTCAATTTTTACACCGGCGGAACTGTCCCAACCTGCCGGATTCCCATAGCGGCTAAGGGGCTCTTGCCACCGGATATTGTTATTATTGACGCTGAGGATGTGCCCCGGGAATTTCACGCCCGGTTTTGGGCGAAGAGCAAGATTTACCGTTATCGGCTGCTGAATCAGCCGCTGCTGAATCCTTTTGAACGAAACTATGCTTGGCACTTTCCCGAAAAACTCGATTGGCAGCTCATGCAGGAAGCTGCCCAGTTAATCGCCGGCACGCATGATTTCTCAGCCTTCCGTGCGACCGGCAGCGTTCCGGTCAACCCGGTACGCACAATCTTGGCGGTAGAGTGCCGCCGCCGCCGGGAGACAATAATTGAATTTGAATTTTGGGGAACCGGCTTCCTCTACCACATGGTGCGCAATTTGGTCGGTACCCTGGTAGAAGTCGGGCGAACCCGTATGACTGTAGACGAATTTTCGGCTATTCTGGCCGGACGGGACCGGAAGGCGGCCGGAATCACGGCGCCGCCCCAGGGACTGTATCTTGTGGAAGTTAAGTATTAAAAGGACACCTGTTATAAAATTGCGGCAACAAACCGCTCCAGTTGTTCAATATTGGCGCAGGGGTACATACCGGTACAGCCTGGACGGTACTTTTCCATAATGCAGTCATCGCGGTCCCATAATTCTTTGGCTAACGGGTTGAGCCAATACAGAGCTTTGGCATTTTCCCTGATTTTATATAAAACTTCGCTGCCGTCCACCGTATTCCGGTTATTTTTGGCATCTCCCAGAATCAGGACGGTGGTGCTTTTATTCAATACTTCCAGGTAACGGCCGGCAAACTGA
Organism: Methylomusa anaerophila; assembly: GCF_003966895.1. Taxonomy (NCBI): domain Bacteria; kingdom Bacillati; phylum Bacillota; class Negativicutes; order Selenomonadales; family Sporomusaceae; genus Methylomusa; species Methylomusa anaerophila. The sequence continues at coordinate 2,262,605 of NZ_AP018449.1, forward strand.
TGCAGCACTTTACCATAATGAGAAAAACCGGTACAGTTAAAGCCTTTCAGTCTGCCGATGGCTGCCAGGGCGCTGCCGGCATCCTGTTCTTTGAAATAATCGGTCACTTCCAGCACTTCATCAATAAACAGAAATGAGCGGATACTGGAACATCTCTTCTGTAAAGCATACACAAACAACAACATAAAATAACTGAACCGCCGCACCGAATTGGACACATCGCATAGCAGGCAAAGATCGGGCTTGGACGGTTTCCTTGCCGTCCTGACCAGCTTAAAGGATATACCGCCTGTTTTCATCGCCTGTTTTATGCTTTTGCTGATAGTAATCCTGCCCTGAATCGATACCTGCCGGCGCCGGCCTTTTTTTACCGCCAGCCTTTTCGCCAGCTTCGCCACCTCGCGGGACATGATATCTAAAGGGGCATCGCTGTCAAGAATATTGCTCTGCCAGGGATTCTGCCGCTTCATTAGCCGGCTTAGATAATCCCGGCTCATCACCCGCGCCTGCAAACGCTCTATTTCCGCAATAAAAAAATTCTCCCATAAGGCCAGGCTGTTCTGCGCACACTGATACTCAGCCGCTGAAATCCGGCCACAGCGGTAATCTTCCTCAATGCGGCCGTATACCTCAAACCAGCCGCTGCCCTGCTTAAGGGAGGCAAGGGCCTCCTCCTGATTCTCGCTGATATCCTCTATCCCCTGCATATGTCTTTTGACACTGGAATAAAGCAAATCCGTTTCCCGGTTTAATACCGCCTCGATCAGCAGCTGCAGCGGCGAGCCGCCGCTTGTTCCGCCGGAACCGCCCTCGCCATAGCCGGCTTCCCCCGGCAAAGAACTTTTAAGTGGGAGTACACCGGCGCGGTCTGCCATAATTTCCGGATCCGGCTCCAGATAAAGTTCAATAAGCCGCTGCAGATAACCGGCACCCCATTCGGTTTTGAGCATTGTCCCATTTAACAAATTATATAAAGCGTATTTGTCCATTTGCGTGGCGTTCAGCAGTTGCAGCGCCTGTATGCTGTCGGCAATTTCCCGGGTGCTGACATTTATGCCTGACTGCCGGAGTATCCTGGCAATATCAAAGATTAAATATTCCACGCAACCAGTCCTTTTGACCGATTTTTTCAGTAATTGCCAGACAATCTTCCCGGTATTTCAAGAGGATATTTACCGTATTTACCAGCAAATCGGGGGAAAGCTCCCGCACGCCCATATGGTCCAGAACGGTTACCCAGTCAATTACTTCACTAATGCTGGGATGCTTTTTCAATTTTTCCAGCCGTACCCGTCTGACAAAAGCTACGGCCTGTTTTCCCAAATCATCGTTAAGCACGGGAAAATACATCTTCAGGATTTCCAGTTCGCGCTGTTCGTGGGGATAATCCAGATATAAGTATAAACAGCGGCGGCGCAGAGCGTGACTTAACCGGCGCGTATTATTGCTGGTAAGAATGACGGAGGGAATGCTGGCGGCGGTTACGGTGCCTGTCTCCGGAATGGATATTTGCCAGTCGGAAAGAATTTCCAGCAGGAAACTTTCGAATTCTTCATCACTTTTGTCGATTTCATCAATGAGCAGGACGGCGGCGGCGGTACTGCTGATGGCCTCCAGTAGAGGTCTTGCCAGCAAAAACTCCCTGGTGTAAATATTCTGGCTCATACCGGCCCAGTCTTGCCGGTCTGTCCCCTGGGACTGGATATATAGCAGTTGTTTCTGATAATTCCAGTCATACAAAGCTTTCGTTTCGTCAATCCCCTCATAACATTGCAGCCGGATAAGGCGCCGGTCCAGATAATGACTCCAGGCCTTTGCCAATTCCGTTTTGCCTGCTCCCGCCGGTCCCTCTATCAATATGGGTTTGTTCAGCAGCATGGATATCCGGAGAAGCATTGCCGTATTGTCGTCGGCAATGTATCCTTGCTGCTTCAAGCCCAGCTTTATTTCATCCCAGCCGTTCACCATATTTGTTTTTGCTCCCCTGTTTGTGCAATCTTTTTACCACGGTTTTCCATTTATCTGTATGCGGGCTTTTTTTACTTTTTTTATCAGTATAGCAAATTTTCTGCCGGTTGACCACATATATTGCCAACCAAAGCTGGCCACCGGCCTCCAGTTAGGAGTATCATTTATCCTTACCAGGATTTATATTTTATGCGTTGCGGGTTATAGGGGTATTTATTCTCAAGTGCAGTGAATAATACCAGACATACCGAATGTATTAGCATCAGGTAATATATATTCCAGCCGTTGTTAAAAAAGAGTATTCCCCTATCAAAAAGAATAGCATCAAAGGAAAAATAGATAAAAAAGGGAACCAGTTTCCAATACCAGTTTCCCAATATGCAAATGAAAAAGACACAGAAGAAAGACAACACCGCGTTATAAATGACTGAGAATACGCCGGCGTCCCGGTAAAGGTTTTCAAACCAGCCGACGATGGCATATTGCATTCCGGTAAGCAGGAGAAAGCTTTCCGGAAGCTTTAGTATAACCAGTAAAATGAACCAGAACGTGATATATCTCAGGATACCGCGCCGTCTGCTTTGCAACTGGCCGAACCATATCTTCATCAAAAGGCAATAAATGAAAATTGCAACGCTGGTCATCCAGGTTTGCCACCAGTTGTGCTGATAGATTCCGAGATTCACAAAGAGAATATCCAAAAGCGTAAAGATGACGGTTATCAGTACTAGCCAGCGCCAGCGCAGCGAGTAAGCAACCACCAACAGAGCGGTCGTAGGCCATAAAGTGGCATTGGTTATGATATGTCCAAAAATGTTTTCCGCGTAATAATCCTTAAAAACGCCAGGCTTATAAACATAACTGTCCAGCAAGAGCAATACAATCATTTCACCTGTAAAAGTCAGCATTATGGCAAACAAAAAAAATGATATAAGTTCATATGGATTTTTTTTTATTTTTGTATAGAAGAAAAGCTGTCATTCCCGCACCGATAACCGCAAGGACGCAATACCAATAGATGCCTGGCATGTAGTTCACCTCAATTGTTGAATAAAGGTATTCTTTGATTTTTTTTATTAAGTATACCTTCCGGGGAAATGTTATTTTTGTTTACCAAGCATTAAAAGGGCTGCCTTAAAATAGGTTCTTTGAATCTATTTTAAGACAGCCCTTTTATCACTTTATCCAGTGCCGCAATAACTGATACCGGAAACATTAATCCTCTTTTATCAAATAGAGCTTATTATCATCTAGCCGATAATACATAGGCGCAACTTCAATTTTGGGATAACGCAGTTTTAATCTTTTAGATTCACTTAGTACAAAATCAATCTCGTTGCCAATTTCAAACATGGGTGCGAAATATCTAAAATGTTCTTCCGCCCACTCTTTTTTCCAGCCGGCGCTTTCCGTTAAACCTTGTATAAAGGCTTTTTGCTTAGACATCAAATTGACCATACCGCAGTTATTATGGGCGATAACTACAATATACCTCACGCCTCCAACCGCAATAGCATAAGAAACCTTAAATTCAGTATAGCGGAGATTAGCGCCACCACTACGGATAATATAAGCAAAGTTTTCTGGTATACGGAGATGTTTCCGGTGATCCATACACATGCCAATTAGCATTTGTGCTTCTGTATATTGTGAATACTCCCAGTTTAAATTATGATAGCCAAGTAATAATTCAATAGGCGTTCCCCTATATTCCGGGAAAATATCTTCTTGGGACGATATTTTAATAAGAGTACCCATTTATACCCACCTTCTCTCCCGATATTTTTTGTATAAATTGCCACAAATATAATACACCTATATAATACACCAGAAGTGGCAGATGATGATAGGGATGATTTTGGGATCAGCATTGACATATGTTGAAGGAACCGTCCCTGTGGCATTTAAGAAGAATTCTCCTTGACAAGCCATCACTATGTCTACTATAATAGCACTTGTGTGCACTATATATTGAAAAAATAATATTTTTATCCAAGTGAAGTTTGCGGAACGAAAATTATGTCTACAGAAACGCTTGCAGGCAATTTACGTTACGGACCGCAAATGAATGGAACTCTGGAGAGCCCCTGGCAACAGGGCGCCGAAGGGGCAAACCGTCCTGTTACGGGACCGGTGAAACTCTCAGGCAAAAGGACAGAACTAATATAGCTTATTCAGACTATGCACTTTGTCTTTTTTCAGAGTCGGGTCGATTGTTTTCAAACATGATTTACCGGTGTAATGCCCCAAACGCAGTAAAGCATCGAAATGTTTTGGGTATTACATCGGGGGAAATCAGCTTTGAATTCATATGATTTGGCTCTTTTATTATTGGCAGCCAGGGCGGTAAGTGGTGAAACTCCAGATTCCGGAATCAGGGGCTTTATTTATCTGTGCACAATACGCTCAACAATGAAGGAGAATGAAGGAGAATGAAGGAGAGGGTTTCCCGATGAGAAAAACAGGTTTTAAAGCGGCGGCGGTGTTGGTTGTTGTGATAATGCTGGGAAGCTTGCTGGCAGGCTGCGGCAGCAGCCAGGATGCCAATATCGTTAAAATCGGCCTTTTAAATGAACTGACCGGCGGCAATGCCACATTTGGTACTTCAGCTGCGAACGGCGCGAAAATGGCCATTAAGGAAGCCAACGCCAAAGGCGGGGTACTGGGAAAACAGATTCAGGCAGTTGTCGCCGATAACAAAAGCGAGCCTTCAGAGGCGGCGAATGCCATGACGAAACTGGCGACACAGGACGGAGTGGCGGCGGTAACGGGTATTTTTGCCAGTTCCAATGCGATTGCCGCCTCCAGCGTTGCCGAAGCGAATAGAATTCCATTTCTGGCGGTCGGCGCTACCAATCCTAAGGTAACTGTGGACGAGAAAAGCGGCAAGGTGAAAAACTATACCTTCCGTGTTTGTTTTATTGATCCGTTTCAGGGGACGGTGGGCGCCAATTTTGTCCTGAATACCCTCCAGGCCAAAAAAGCCGCGCTGCTGGTTGACAACAGCAGCGACTACAGCAAGGGTCTGGCCGCCTTCTTTAAAGACGCCTTTACCAAAGGCGGCGGCAGTATTCTGGCGGAAGAGGCCTATCTGCAAAAAGACCAGGATTTTAAAACCATTCTGACTAAGGTAAAGGCGCTTAATGCCGAAGTTTTATACGTTCCCGGCTATTATGAGGAAGTGGGTAAAATTGTCAAGCAGGCCCGGGAGATGGGGATTACCGTGCCCATTGTCGGCGGGGACGGCTGGGATTCGCCCAAACTGGTGGAAATGGGCACCGCCGCTGCGCTGAACAAGACCTATTTTACCAATCATTACTCTGTCGATGACAGCAGCCCGGTTTCCAAGGCATTCGTGGAGGCGTATAAAAAAGAGTACGGGCAAGTTCCGGATGCGCTGGCAGTGCTTGGCTATGATGCCGCCAATCTTCTGATCGACGCCATCAAACGCGCCAACAGTAGCGAGAAGGAGAAAATCCAGGCAGCCCTGGCCGCCACGAAAGATTATCCGGCGATTACCGGTTCCACTACGCTGAATGCAACTCATGATGCGGAAAAAAGCGCCGTTATCATTGAAATGAAGGACGGCAAACAGGTTTTCAAAGCGACTGTCAAACCCTGATCGGCACAGGGTGGGGTCGGGGGCCAGGCTTGCCGTGCCAGGTTGTGGCCGAGATATGAGGTATAAAGTAAACTTAGCTTCCGGGTGGGGTTTTAACCACCCAACTGAAGCTAAGTTTACTTCATTACAGGGACTTATTATCCGCTGGCCTGTGCCCGTAAGGGTATCTACTCCCGCTTTCGCCAAACGGGAGTCTTAGAGCGGGTTAGTCACAGGATAAACTATTTGGTCACCATGACCGGACAGGCCGCATGATGTAAAACATAACTGCTGACACTGCCCAGGAGAAGCCCTTTGATCGCGCTCCGGCCCCGGCTGCCCATCACGATCAGGTCATAGCCATGTTTATTGGCAAAAGTCACAATGACTTCCGGGGGAGTGCCGATTTCCAGGAAGCCCTGTGCCGCTACCGTTGCCGGCAGTTGCTGCACGGCTTTGTCAAGAATTTGCCGGCCGCCTTCCTTAAGATCCTCCAAAACCTGGCCGGGAATATAGCCGCCGGTATCGACTTGTCCAATAGCGGATATAGCCTGGGAAAGATTGACCACATGCAAAATGCCGACAGCAGCCTGGCAAAGTTCAGCCAGATAAACGGCGTAAGCCAAGGCCCGCTGTGAATTGGCCGAACCGTCGACCGGAAGTAAAATACGTTGAAACGCTACCATAAACACATCCCTCCCTATAACAATTATCCCGCTTTCCAGCGAATCCGTCAATCGCTGCTGCAAAACCCGTGCATTGCGGCAACACGTCGTATCCATTACCGCCCCTCCGGCACGGCGGCAGTATCCGTGGTCCGCCGCCGGATGAACAGCGCCAGCAGGCCGCTGGCAAAACACACAAAAGAAACCGTGAAAAACACGTCTTGAAATGATAATATGGAAGCCTGCCGGGAAACCAGCTCACTTAACAGTGCTTTGAGCATCACATGCTGCTGCGGCAAAAAGCCCTGTCCTGTTAACCAGCCGTGAGTCGCTGCCTGCAGCATGGTACTGTCCATCCCCTGGTTGCCCCACAGTGCCTGCAGCAGGCGGTATATGTCACTGGACGAATGAGTAGCGGGGTTGAGATATTCCTTTAGGACGGCCGTATGATAGATTTCCCGGCGCGTCAGCAAGGTCTCGGCAAACACGACCCCCATACTGCCGCCGATGATTTTCGCCAGGTTAAAAATTCCCGAACCAACACCGATCTTATCTTGGGGCAGGGATGATACCGCACAATTGGTTAATGGCGACATGGTAAGCCCCAGACCCATACCGAATAAAGCCAGGCGGATAAAAAAATTGTGGCTGGAATAATCGGCGTTAATGGTATCCAGTGAGTATAACGCGCCGGCAATCATCATGATACCGGCAAAAGCCGGCAGGCGCGAGCCGAAACGGTCGGCCAGCCGCCCGCCAAGCGGCGAGAATACAACCATGGTAGCCGTCAGCGGCAGCAGCATTAAGCCGGCGGTAGTGGAGCTATACCCTAAAATTGATTTGAGAAAAAACGGTAATAAGAAGTTCCCGCCGTAGAAAGCAACAAAGGAGATAAAGCCGATAATATTGGCTACGGCAAAGGTGGAATTGCCAAACAGCTGCATATCAATCATGGGCTTTTCCACCTTGAATTCCACTGCCAGAAACAGCACAAATGCGGTAAACGCCAGATAAAACAGCGACAGAATATAAAGAGAGTCCCAGCCTTCCTTCTGGCCCTGATTCAGGGCAACCAGCAGCGAACTGATACTGGTAATAAGGAGGGCGGCCCCTGCAAAATCCATGCTGACCGTCAAATTGCGGCCGGATTTGGGGATTACGGCCGTTGCAAAGATAATACTGAGTACACAGACAGGGCCCACCGAGAAAAAGATCCAGCGCCAGTCAAAATTCTCGATTATATAGCCGCCGACAGTCGGCCCCATGGCGCCCCCCGCGGCGGCCATGGCGCTCCACAATCCCAGCGCCTGCCCCCGCTCGTGCGCGGCAAAGGTTTGCGCCACAATGGTCATGGCATTGGGCAACAGCATGCCGGCGCCTATTCCCTGCGCAATCCGGAAAATGACCATGGCCGTCGAGTTTGTGGCTATACCGCAAAGCAAGGAGGCCGCGGTAAAGAGCACTAATCCTACTATATACACTGTTTTGGCTCCGAATTGATCACCCAGTTTGCCAGTCAGCGGCAAGGTAGAACCATAGGGCAGCATATACCCCAGCGACACCCAGACAATGGAGTCCATATTAAAGTTCAGGGCGGACATAATATTGGGCAGGGCGATATTAACGCAGCTACTGACGTAAGCGCTCAGCACCGTTCCCAGACAAACAGCACACAAAATCGCATATTTTTTTAGCATAATTAAAAAGAACCTTTCGCTACAAGCCAGGCCTTGGGGCTGCTGTCACGCCTATCTGCCTATTTTGTAATAATATGAATGATGGCCGACATGCCGGGCTTCAGCACATACTCGGACTCTTCGGCCTTTATTTTAATCGGCAGCCGCTGGGTAACCTTGGTAAAATTAGCAGAGCTATTTTCGGTCGGCAGCAACGCGAACTGAGACCCGGCGGCCGGACCGACTTCACTGACCCGGCCGGTAAATTTTTTATCCGGATAGGCATCAACGGTAAATTCCACCGGCTGGCCCACCTTGATCCGGCCAATATAGGTTTCCTCAATATTGGCACCGATCCAGACATCGGCAAGGTTACTTATGCTGAATAGCTGCTGGCCAAAGGCAATAACTTCGCCGGCCTCAATTGATTTTAGGGCGATTACGCCGCCGACGGGTGCCTTAATCTCGGTATCAGTCAGGAGGATTTCGGCGTTTTTTAAGGCGGCCTGTGCTTGCTGCACCTGGGCCTGAGCCATCATGATATCTTCTTTGCGCGAGCCTTCGACGCTCAGGCTGTACTGCTCGGTGGCGGCGATATATTGAGCCTGCGCGACCTCATAGGCTGTCTTACTGGCATCTCTTTGCTGAACCGATATGGCTCCCTGCTGGTAAAGAGCTTCATCCCGCTCACTGTTTTTGCGGGTATTTTCCAGATTGGCTTTGGCCTGCAAGGTTGCCGCATTGACTTGTGCAACTTCCTGCGGCCGGTTACCGGCAGTCGTCGCAGCCAGTTTAGCCTGGGCCATGGCTAAATTGGCTTTGGCTTGCTCCACCTGCGCCTCAAACTCCTGCCGCTCAAGCACGGCAATGATCTGGCCTTCTTTGACATGATCCCCTTCTTTTACCAGTACATTTTGAATCCGGCCGTTAACCTTGGCGCTCACGGCAACGATGGTGCCTTTTACCCGGGCATCGTCGGTGGAAACCATCCGGCTGGCGCGAATCCACCACCATGCGCCGCCAACAACTAAAATAGCTACCAATACCCCGCAGATCATGACCATCTGCCGGTTACTCAGTTTAGAAGTCTCTTTTTCCACAAAATTCCCTCGCCTTTTTCTGCTTATATTTTGTCTTGTTCTGTTAATAAACGATAGATTTTTTCATCCCTGCTTGTAAAATGCTTGTAAAACGTTAATGCGGGAGTAAATCCTCCCGCAAAACAGAGATCTTCCATTCCAGGTGCTTGAGCCGCTCTGCCAGCATTGTCTCCAATGCCGGGATACGGCCCAGGCCGGCTGCCGTAATGGTATAAATCCGTTTATTCCGCCTAACCGGGCTATCCCATTCCCCAACGATATATCCCTTTTCCTCCATCCTTCTGAGCAGCGGATAGAGGGCATTGGTGTTCGGCGTGTAGGCGTTTTGCGTACGCTGCCTGATCTCCTCCGCCAATTTGTTGCCGTGCGCCGGCTCTTGCTGCAATATTTTCAATATATATATGCCAAGAACCAATCGCATGAAACTTAAACAATCGTCAGTCCTGGACGCCAAAAAAATCCCCTCGCTAAATTTATTAAATTTATCATTATTAATAATATCAACTTTTGGTTTATGGGTCAATAGCATAAATAAGGGCATTGACTTGTTGACTTACTTATTAGAGTTAAAAGAAAACGGTTCCAAGAATTTTGCGGTGTAGCCTTTTTAGGGTGAGTAAGAGTTCAGGTCTTGATTCGTTATGTTTTTAAAATAATCAAATTAAAGTATGTTAAAGTATGTAAATAAAAGTTCATGATAAATAAGAAGGAAATTTCCTGTTGAGAAGTAAATATATGGAAATAAACTAATTTAATAAGGAGGGTTTATAAATGAAACGTTTCTTTTCCGGCTTAATGATTTCAATGCTGACATTTATACTCTTATTCTGTGTTTATACTTCAACAGCAGCAGCGAAAGCGGATGATGTGGAAATAACTTTGATCACACCATTATCCGTTAGTAAGGCAGTAGCCTTTCCGGTGGTGGCTAAGGTTACAAACAATAAGTTGGCAGGTGATATTCAGCTAAAAAAAGCCACATGGAACTGGGCGCAAAGGGAATACGTTAAGGAAATAAATCAAGCAATTCGGCCCGGTGGGGAAGCGCGCCAGGCATTGAAAACGTTACAAGGCAAAAATGAAAGAGGTACCTTAAGCGCGGCTGAACAAAATCAAGCAAAAGCTCATTATGAAAATTTGAAGAAAGCTACCAGTTACGTTCGATTTACGGTTACCAAGGAGATGGCGGCAGAGCTTTTGGCTAAGGGTTCGATAAAATTGAGCATTGATTTAACCGGGCAAAGTCTCTCGGATCAAAATGAAGTGCATGCTTTACAGGAAGTTGTATTGACGGCGGGGCGTGCCCCGGAGAGGCCGCCTGTTGCCCCCGGCGCTCACCACAGCGACTGGTATTTCGGGGACACCCATTCCCACTCAACATACACCTGGGACTACTACTTCGGTGACGGGATTTACACCATTCCGGAATTAAAATCTTTAGCAATGGCAGCCGGCCTGGATTGGCTTGTTCTGACCGACCACTCCTATTGCCTGGATGCCAATAAATATACTGAACAGAAAAATACTGTCACTTCCCTGTCGGACGGCACATTTGCCTTTCTCTACGGTGAAGAGCTTTCCGCCGCCGAGCTGGTAAACGGCGTTAAAGCCTATGATACTTGCCACTTTGGGAGTATCCTGAACAGTACTTTTGTCCCCAGCCAGACTGATATATTCCGGAAAGCTTCATCGCCGGATTCCCAGCAGGCTATTAACTATATAAAGCAGTATGGGGGACTTGTAAAAACAAACCATCCCAACTGGGGAACAGGGGTGCTGGAAGCCTGGAATTTTAACATTAATACTTATCCGTACACCCACGGAGAAACCGGCATGGAAATCATAAATGCCAGCTCAAGCAGCGACACCAACCTCGGTTCAACTACCCGCTGGATTGATCATCGGCTGCTGAACGGAGAAAAAGTATTCCCCTTTGCCGGCAGCGATACGGAATCCTCCAATTATTTGGGCGGGGCTTACACGGTGGTATATGCCGATTATTTAACGCAGCAAAACATTAAAGACAACCTTGGACTGGGTCACCATTACGTGACGACACGCCCGGGTCTGGCGGAATGGGCGAGAAAAAGCGGCACCTCAACCTGGTCCTGGATGGGAGACAGCCTCACGATAGGCAGCGGCAACGCAGAGGTGTACATATCCTATGCGGACAGTGCCGATTCCCTGGACATAGTCGTGATGAAAGGAAAAACGGGATGGACTGCGGAACAGCAGGTTTACGCCAAGACAGTCAGCCCAGGAAGCGGCTTTTTCACCATAACTGTCGGTGTGGAGCCCGGAAGTTATCTGCGGGCATACTGCAAGGAAAAGACCAACGGAAATTATCGGGCTTTTACAACGCCGATATGGTTTAACTAACTGAGTATTTTATTGTTTATGAGCAGGCTCCTAAGACGGGAGCCTATTTTTTTTTTATTACTGAAACATGAGAACGGGGACCCGGTCATCTTATTTGTTAGCTTCGCAGTTAATACTTTATTTAGTTGACATTTCAACTAAATGGCAATATAATTTAGATTAGTTGAAATATCAACTTATTTTAATATTTTGAATGTACTGGAGGAGTTAGCATCGGCAGACTAACAAGTGAAGTGCTGCGGGAGGCCGGTATGCTTGCCCGCTGCATCCAATCCATCTGTGACATCAAGTATCGGGAAATTAGCCTGCAAAGAGGTCAATTCATTTTTTTAACCCGCATTTGCGAGAATCCGGGAATTAACCTGATTGAATTGTCCAACATCCTAAAAGTGGACAAGGCAACAACTACTAAGGCGATAAAAAAGCTGCAAGAAGAGAATTATGTATTAAGAAATCGTAATGAAACCGATAAAAGGATGTGGCATCTGTTTCCTTCGCCAAAAGCACAGGAAATCTATGCTTATATTATTCAGGATGAAAACAAGAATATTGAAACTTGTTTTACCGGTTTTAGCCCGGAAGAAAGAGAGGCTGTATATAAATTACTCAAACGGATGCGTGAGAATATTGAACAGGATTGGCGGGATTTAAAAAGATACAAAGAGGAACAGGGAGGAACAGGAATAAACTTTTCGAATGCGGGAAAGTGATCAATCAGGAGGCAATTTTTTAATGGAAGAGGAAGAAATTATTATAAAAAAGTATTCGGCAGAATACAAAGATGAAATTATTGATTTAATTCTTGATATTCAGCAAAATGAATTTCAGATTCCTATTAAAAAAGAAGATCAACCGGATTTGAATGATATACCTAATTTCTATCAAGCCTTACATGGGAATTTTTGGATGGCAATTTGCAACAACCGGGTGGTGGGAACTATTTCATTGCGCGATATCGGGAATAAGCAAGGCGCATTGCGAAAGATGTTTGTAAAAGCAGCTTATAGGGGCAGTAGCTATAATATAGGGAAATTGCTGCTGTTAAACCTGATTCACTGGGCCAGGGAACACTACATTCAAGAAATTTACCTTGGAACAACTGAAAAATTTTTGGCAGCCCATCGTTTTTATGAAAAAAATGGATTTGTTCAAATAGCTAAAGCGGACCTGCCGGATGCTTTTCCCATAATGAAGGTAGATTCAAGATTTTACAGATTGTATATAAAGGAGTAGCTGGAGTAGGGGAATGAAGGCCAAAATTTTGTTAAAAAAGAAAAAGAGCGTAAGTGAATTTTGAGTGTCGGGGAGGAATAATGAATGGAAATCCAGGTTATTATTGCTAATACTGCTAAAGAACGGGAGAAAGCATATGCTATCAGACGCCGGGTATTTATCGAAGAACAAAATGTTCCGGCAGAGTTGGAACTTGATGAATATGACAACCATAAAAATACGCAACATGTGCTTTTGTTTACCGATAAAGAGAAGGCAGTGGGAACAGCCAGATTTCGTCCCTATGGCGATGGTGTTTTAAAGATTGAGCGCGTAGCTGTTCTGGCTGAGCAACGCGGCGGCGGTGTTGGCAGAATGATAATGGAAGCAATTGAAACTGAGGCCCGAAAAGCAGGGTATAAATGTTTGAAACTGAGCGCACAGCTGCACGCCAGAAAATTTTATGAGCGTCTCGGCTATCAGTCCTATGGCGAAGTATATCTTGACGCCGGTATTAAACATATTGCCATGACAAAGACAATTTAGATAAGACCGGAAAAGGGTAAAGGCGTATAATTTTTTTTCGCATGACAAGGCATTCTGCTTGACATTGCCTGGTGATTTTATTACAATAATTTTATGAGATTTTTGCCATGACTTCCATTAGCCCCGGAACTCAAGGTTAAGAAATCATTTAAAAATGATTAACTACTTCTGGTCTTTATGCTTGTGATAGGAGGATAGACATGAAAACCTTTATGGCCAATCCGGCCAATATTGAGCGCAAATGGTACGTTGTCGACGCTGAAGGAAAAACTCTTGGTCGATTAGCCGTCGAAGTTGCCAAAGTTCTGCGCGGCAAACATAAACCGATTTTTACCCCCCATGTAGATACCGGCGACCATGTAATTGTGGTCAATGCTGATAAAGTTGCCTTTACCGGCAATAAACTCACGCAAAAAACTTATTTCCGTCATTCCGGTTACCCAGGTGGAACTACCTTTACGACTGCCGGCAAAATGCTTGCCGACAAGCCGGAAAGAGTAGTAGAGATTGCTGTAAAAGGCATGCTGCCCAAAAACCGTTTAGGACGGGCAATGTACCGAAAACTTAGCGTTTATGCCGGTCCGAACCATCCGCATGCTGCGCAGCAGCCGGAAGTTCTGGAACTCAACATTCGCTAATACCGGAAAGGAGGAACAATAGAATGGCATTGGTTACTTACTACGGCACAGGCCGCAGAAAAACCTCGGTTGCCAGAGTTCGTCTGGTTCCGGGTGAAGGAAAAATTATCGTTAACCGGCGGGCGCTGGATGATTACTTTGGCCTTAAGACCCTTGAACTTATTGTGAAGCAGCCGCTCAACCTCACTGACACTCTTGGCAAATATGATGTACTTGCCAATGTTGAAGGCGGCGGTGTTTCCGGCCAAGCCGGCGCTGTACGGCATGGTATTGCCCGCGCGTTGCTAAAGGTCGACACTGAATTCCGCCCGGCTCTTAAAAAAGCCGGCCTGCTTACCCGTGACCCAAGGGAAAAAGAGCGTCGCAAATACGGCCTCAAAAAAGCCCGCAAAGCTTCCCAGTTCTCCAAACGTTAATATTATCTATGCAATTAAAACCCCGCTGGAAATACCGGCGGGGTTTTTGACTGCATCAGATTTATTCAACATATGCCTCTTTGAAATAGATTACGTCCGTAATGGTTCGTACATAACCTTTCAAATTGGGTTTAATGCACCATGGTTGAGTGTAGTAGTAAATGGGCACAATCGGCATATCTTCCATCAGGATTTTTTCGGCTTCATGCATAGCCTTCATCCGTACCGCCGGGTCTAAACTGCCTTTCGCCTGGGCAACGAGGGCGTCATACCGGCTGTTTTTCCAGCCGGTGCTATTGTTGCCGCTATAGGAAGTGAACAGGCCGATGAAGGTCAGGGCATCAGGGTAGTCGCCAACCCAGCCGTCACGGGAGATTTGGAAGTCAAGCTGTCTGCGGGTATTGAGGAAGACTTTCCATTCCTGGTTGGTGATCTTGACCTCAACACCTAAGTTTTTCTTCCACATCTCTTGCAGGGCTTCAGCTATTGCCTTATGATTTTCGAGGGTATTATAGGTAATCGTAATGACGGGAAACCCTTTGCCGTCGGGATAACCTGCTTCGGCTAACAGCTTCTTGGCGGTTTCTATGTCATTGTTTCTGTAGAAATCGCTGCCGGCTTTGCGGAAGTCGTCACCCGCTTTGGCATCAGGCACTCCCGGCGGTACCCAGGCTAATGCCGGCACTTGTCCTCCCCTGGTAACCGTCTGAACGATTGCTTCCCGGTCGATGGCCAGAGCGAAGGCCTTGCGGACTTTGACATTATCAAAGGGCGCCTTAGTTACATTGAAATTATAGAAATAGGTTGCAAGCAGAGGAAAGATTGTCACTTTATTTTCTTTCTTCAATCTTTCCAGTTCGGCATTAGGCGGATCCATGGCAATATCTACCTGATTATTTTCAAACATGGCCAGACGGGTGGTGTTACTGTCGGCAATGGGAAGTTCCAAGGCAGTGGTTTTCACTTTGGCGCTGTCCCAATAGTATTCGTTTTTGACAAAATTCATATTACCATTATGGACCCAGTCGGTAATCTTAAAGGGACCGTTACCGATGATGCTTTTCCCATCGGATGCCCAGGCAGGATTGGCTTCCACTGTTTTTTTGTGAACAGGGAAATAGGTATAAAAAGCTGTCAAGGACGGGAAATACGCGCAAGGTTCTTTTAGAGTAACTTCGAGGGTCTTGTCGTCAAGCGCTTTAACCCCTACCTGGTCGGCAGCGGTCTTCCTGGTATTGTATTCTTCCCCGTTTTTCAGGTAGTACAGCTGGTCGGCGTATTTGCTGCCCAGTTCCGGACTTAAAGCCGTTTTCCAGGCATATTCAAAATCATGAGCGGTTACAGGATCACCGTTGGACCATTTAGCATTGGCCCGGATATAAAACTTGTAAGTTAAGCCGTCAGAAGATACATCCCAGCGTTCGGCTGCCGCGGGTAAAGGTGTGGAGTTTGCGTCCAGTGTCGTCAAACCTTCAAAGATTTGTACTACAACATGCATTTCCGGACTTCCTGTCATTTTTCTTGGGTCTAATGTTTCAGGTTCGGATTCCAGAGCGTAACGAATCGGCTTGTGGGCATCGGGTCTGGTTGTTTTGCTGTTAGCACAGCCGGCAATGATTGCTCCCGTCATGGCAACTACCAGCACAAGTGAAAATACTTTTTTCCAGGACAATAATAATCCCCCCTAGTTTCTAAAATTTATATTCACCCGATGGCAACGCCGATCAGGTGGCCTGCCAGACTGCTCAGAGGCAATCCTATCCGCCGCTTCCGGTTGATATAGTCGTGGAAAGCTATAGTTTTCAGGGAAGATAAAGTGGGTAAACAAAGTCTACCTTTCACTTTTCCCGAACCAGTGCAAGAGGGGCGGCTTTTGCTTCCTGTGCCAGGCCGGGGCTAATGTAGCCATAACGCACCATAGCAGTCAGAACCACTGCCTGGCGTTGTTTCGCCGCTATAAAATCCACATACGGCGATGTCAGGGACGGGGAGTTGGGCAGCCCCGCCAGCATGGCGCATTCCGGCAAGCTAAGGCTGGCAGGTGGTTTGCCAAAATAGATCGCGGATGCTTCACCAATACCATAAGCCCCGGAACCATAATAGATTGTATTGAGATACATCTCTAAAATTTCTTCCTTCGAGTAGCGAACCTCCATATCCAGGGATAACACGAATTCCTCAAGCTTACGGGTTAGAGTGCGGTCGTGGGACAAAAACAAATTTTTCACCAATTGCTGGGTGATGGTACTGCCGCCTTCGGTGACAGTACCAGTCTGAAGATTTACTAAAAATGCCCTGAATATTCCTTCCGCGTCAAAACCGGAATGCTGGTAATACCGGTTGTCTTCCACCGCAATGATGGCTTGTTGCAAAGACAGGGGAATATCATCAATAATTACGTAGGACTTTTTATTTAGCTTGGCTTCCACAGCGCTTTTGAGGGCGAAGATCCGATGGAGCCGGCTCCAGGCGTTCACGGCGCCGGACGTGATGGTTGAACCGGATGAAGTTGAAGTAATGGCAGGGACAGGAGCAGGCGATAAGGTGATTTTGCCTACGAGAAAACGCAGTATTGCGTCGCCGCTGGCCCAGAAGAAGGAAGCTGCAAATACGATTAGCAGGAGGCAAAGAAACCTCCCCACGCGCAGGCGGACTACTTTCAAATTCCACACCCCCAATATTATTGTATCCCATTGGCAAGTATATTGCCATATTTTCCAGGTAGTAATAGGTCTGGCCCGATCCGCATAGGGTATAAGTAGCAAAACGGCGGACCGGAGGGGATGGGTATGTGGCTTCTTACCGTGCGGCGGCAAAGTATCTTTATGGCGGCAATGTTCAGTATCGCCGTGGTAGTATTGAATCTGCTAACCTTCCGGTATCTGGTTACCAATGATATTGAACACACGGACTTAAGTGTTCTGCAAGGCAAATGCATCGCAATTGATCCGGGTCACGGCGGCATTGATGAAGGCGCCAGCTGGCACGGTAACCAGGAAAAAGCAATAAATCTGGCCATTGCTGCCGAACTTGCTGCGGTGCTTAAAACGAACGGCGCCAATGTTGTTTTGACACGAGACAGTGATGTGGATTATTACACCCGGGGCAAAGGCGGGAAACGGAATGATCTTTTAAAGCGGGTCGAAGCAATTAATCAGTCGGGGGCCAATGTGTACGTCAGTATTCATTGCAACGCCATCAAAGGCGCCAGATGGTCAGGCGCCCAGGTCTTTTACAATCCCAAGCTTGAGGAGAACAAAGTATTAGCGGAAATTATGCAGCAAGCATTGAAATCCTATCCGCCTGGAAACAAGCGCCAGGCCAAGCAGGATTCAGGACTGTTGCTGTTGAAGTCTGTCAACATGCCCGGTGTACTGGTGGAAGCCGGCTTTATCAGTAATAAGGAAGAAGCGGTAAAACTGGCTGATTCAGCTTATCAGCAGGCTTTAGCGCTGTCAATTGCCAAAGGTCTTGCGTATCATTTCAACCATAATGCGGGAAGATAAATATATTAAATATATGGGGAAATCATGCTGATATCGATTCCTGAAGTAAGGGGGAAAGAGAATGGAAAATCTGGTCGGTTGTGCGTTAATGCCGCACCCGCCTATCATGATTCCGGAAGTAGGGAAGCATGAACTGACTAAAATAAAAAAAACTGTAGAAGCTGCGACAAAGGTCTCCGAAACGCTGAAAGAGGCAAATCCCCAAACGATAGTGATTATAACACCCCATGGGCCGGTTTTTAATGATGCCGTAACGGTCAGCGTTCACCCTCGCTTACGCGGCAGCTTTACTAATTTTGGCGTTCCGGATGTGGTACTGGGATTTGAAACCGACAGCCTTTTAATGAAACATATTATCCGCAGTTGTCAGCGGCTGGGCGTAAATCTGCTGGAGCTGACTGACGATGCCGCCAAGAATTATCGTATCTCTCTGCAGCTTGACCACGGGGCACTGGTGCCGCTTTATTATTTAACCAGGGCGGGATTCAAAGGGCAGATTGTACATTTAACTATGGGTATGCTGCCTTATGAAGAAATGTATACCTTCGGCAAAGCCGTCCAAACGGCTATCAACAGTACGGACAAGCGGGTGGCGGTTATAGCTTCCGGTGATTTGTCCCACCGGTTGATCCCCGGCGCCCCGGCCGGATTTAGCCCGAAAGGGGCGGAATTCGACAGGCTGGTTATAGAGGCGCTGAAAAATGTTGATGTTAAGGCTCTTTTGAATCTTGACCAAGATCTGGTTGAAGAAGCCGGGCAATGCGGCTTAAGACCGATTTTCTTTTTGCTGGGAGTTATGGGCGGTTTGGACGTAGCTGTCGACACCGTATCCTATGAGGGACCGTTCGGCGTGGGGTATGGAATCGTATCCTTCAAAATAAACGGTAAAAGAAAGGAGGAGGAAAATGCCACGGGTACCATGGGTACGGAAAGCGCTCCGGTAACGCTAGCTAAAGCCAGTCTGAAGTATTATCTGGAGAACAAAAGATTGATGCAGCCGCCGCAAGCTATTGCCCCTGTTCTTGCCGGACAGGCAGGAGCCTTCGTGTCATTTAAAAAAGACGGAGAACTCCGAGGCTGTATCGGAACCTTCGCACCAACCCAGCCTACTATTGCCGAAGAAATCATTCGCAATGCCGTGAGTGCCGGAACCGAGGACCCCAGATTCTGGCCGATCGAGCTTGATGAGCTGCCGGAACTGGATGTGTCTGTCGATATATTGAGTGAACCCGAGCCAGTCACCAGTTTCGACCTCCTGGACCCGAAAAAATACGGTGTCATAGTTCGTAAAGGCAGGCAGTCCGGCCTGCTGCTGCCTGACTTGGAGGGAGTCGATACAGTACAAGATCAGGTTTCCATCGCCAGGCGGAAGGCAGGCATTCGACCCGATGAGCAGATTGAGTTGTACAGGTTTACAGTAACAAGATATAAATAGGACTTTTCGGCTTAAAGATGGGAACTGATTATAAACCGTCATCTGCGTCGTTACTCCTGTGGTCCTCACTCCAACGTACCACCAGTACGTTTGCGTTCCGGTCCTCGTCGTGCCTAGCATCTAACGATTTCTAATCAGTTCGTGGCGTTAGTCAAACTGATCCGATACAAATATGCATTGATGGGGGGGGTATTATGCGGGAGGCATTGTATTATGAACCACACGCGCAGGGAGTCATATGTCGGCTTTGCCCCAGGGAGTGTGTTATCGGTGAAGGGCGGACCGGTTTTTGCCGGGTTCGAAAAAATGTAGGCGGCAAGCTGTATGCGCAAAATTACGCCTTTGCTACCGGACAGGCTCTCGACCCCGTTGAAAAAAAGCCGCTGTATCATTTTTATCCCGGAAATAATATTCTGTCTTTGGGAACCTGGGGATGCAACTTTGCCTGCAAGTTTTGCCAGAACTGGCACATTGCCCACGGGGAACCGGACACGGCCTATATTCCTTCCGCCAAGGCTGTTGAAGCAGCCCGGGAACTGGTAGCGCAAAATAATATCGGCATCGCCTATACTTATTCGGAGCCCAGCGTTTGGTTTGAGTATATTCTTGACACCGCTAAATTAGTGAGAGAAGCCGGTCTTAAAAATGTACTGGTAACCAACGGATTTATCAATCCGGAACCGCTCACGGAACTCTTGCCTTATATTGATGGGATGAACATTGACGTCAAGGCTTTTAATAATGACTATTACCGTAATGTATGCGCCGGTATTTTGGACCGTGTAAAATCAACCGTAGAGCTTGCGGCCAAAGCCTGCCACGTGGAAATTACCACTTTGGCAGTAACCGGCTTAAATGATTCGGAGGCCGAATTGACGGCGCTTTCCCAATGGCTGGGAGAAATCAGCCGGGATATTCCGCTTCATTTTTCCCGCTACTTTCCGAACTATAAGATGCAAGAACCCGCTACATCCCTGGCTACTCTTGAAATGGCCTATAATGCGGCCGGAAGATATCTTAACTATGTATATGTGGGCAATGTCGGCGGCGACGGGGTCAATACTTATTGCCCGGCTTGTGGTTTCAAAGTCATTGACAGACTGCAATATAAGAGTTATTTAACCAGTGAAAAAAAATGTCCCCAGTGCGGGTACAACATCTACGTCGTCGGCAACATTAGGATGTGATTTGCTTTATAGTAGGGAACTGCTTACAGACCGTCATCTGCGTCGTTGCTCTTGCGGTCCTCACTCCGGCGTACAACCAGTACGCCTCCGTTCCGGTTCTCATCGCGCCTACGGTCTGACTATGATAGTTCGAACTGTAATTAGCAAATGTCATTGCAATAAGTTTTTTTCATATGCAGCGGTATCTAACGATCTCTAAGCAGTTCGTGGCATTTGGCAACTCTGAGCCGTTACGTAAATGAAGGATTTAAGCGTCTAAAAAATGAGGCTTCGGCTAAAGTCCCGGAGGATTTAGCTGAAGCTAGTTTTTTATTTTGTATGTAAAGTTGTATTCAATCTGGCAGGAATTATATGATAAAATTTTGTATACATGAGTACAAAAACTTCTTGCATTTTTATGCAATAATAATGTATAATTATTAACAAGTGAGGAGGAATTGGCTATGAAGGTGAGCATCATTGGCGCGACGGGGTATACCGGCGAGGAACTTCTGAGGATTTTGGCGGGGCATCCCGCGGTGGAGATCCTATATATTACCTCAGAAAGCCGGACGGGAACTCAGATTAATGAAATATATCCCCATTTTACCCGATTTCATGATGGAATTCTAGCAAGTGTGCAGGAAATTGATAAAATTGCCGCTGAAAGCCAGGCGGTTTTTATCGGCTTGCCCCATGGGCATGCCATGGAAGTGGGTAAAAAAGTCCGCGCGGTTAATCCTAAGATAAAGATTATCGATTTAGGGGCAGACTACCGCTTCCGCAATGCGGATCTATATGAAAAATGGTACAAAGTTCCCCATACCCACCGGGAAGCTCAGGCTGTTTACGGGCTCACCGAACTCTATCGCAGCCGGGTCCGCGAGGCCGAAATTGTCGGCAATCCGGGTTGTTATACGACCGCAAGCATTTTGGCCCTGGCGCCGCTGGTAGTTAGTAAATTGATTGATCTCGCCACAATTGTCGTAGATGCCAAATCAGGAGTATCCGGCGCCGGACGCGGGCTTAATCTTGGCTCCCACTTTGCGGAAGTGTTCGAAAGCGTAAAAGCCTATAGTATTGCCGGCCACCGCCACACTCCCGAGATTGAACAAACTTTGGGCGAACTGGCCGGGACGGATGTGATCATCAGTTTTACGCCGCATCTGATTCCCATGACCAGAGGTATTCTAAGCACCTGCTATGCCAGCCTAAAGCCAGGCGTTAGCGCTGAGGCGGTCGATGCGGCATTCACCGCAATGTACGATAACGAGTACTTTATTCGCCTTTTAGGGCGAGGCGGTTATCCGGCAACCAAAAACACCCGCGGCTCCAACTTCTGTGATATTGGGTGGCATATTGATCCGCGAACCGGCAGGGTAATCGTGGTAGCGGCCATTGATAACCTGGTTAAAGGCGCTGCCGGGCAGGCAGTACAAAATCTCAATGTTATGTTTGGACTTGACGAGCAAATGGGGCTTACTCAGGTTCCTTTATATCCATAAGCGGAGAACTGCTTATAGACCGTCATTTGCTTCGTTGCTCCTGCGGTCCTCACTCCGACGTACAACCAGTACGCCTCCGTTCCGGTCCTCGTCGCGCCTAGCATCTGACGATTTCTAAGCAGTTCGTGGCCAATGATAATCTGAGCAGGGAGAAAAAAATATTTTTTAAGAAGAAAACGGGGGCATTTAGAATGCTTATGAAGATAGACGGCGGGATTACAGCGCCGGCGGGATTTACGGCTGCCGGGGTTAAGGCCGGCATTAAGAAGAGCGGCAAAGAGGATGTGGCAATTATTTATAGTAGTGTGCCTGCTGCTGTTGCCGCCGTGTTTACTGCCAACAAAATTGTTGCCGCGCCGGTTATTGTTTCCCGGCGGGTAGTGGACAAGGGCCGAGCCTGTGCGATTGTTGTAAACTCAGGCTGCGCCAATTCCTGTACCGGTCAGCAGGGGCTTATTGATGCCCAGTCTATGGCCCATATGACGGCTTCGGCCCTCAATATTAAAGATTGTGAAGTGGTGGTGGCGTCAACAGGCGTTATTGGTATGAGCTTGCCCATGGGCAAGCTTGCTGAAGGTATCAAGAAGGCTGCGGCAAATTTGTCGGTCGATGGCCACCAGGCAGCGCTTGAAGCCATCATGACGACGGATACATTTCCCAAGTCGTCTGCCTACCGGTTTACCTTGGGGGGCGTCCCGGTGAAAATTGCCGGCATTGCCAAAGGCGCCGGCATGATTCATCCCAATATGGCCACAATGTTATCCTTCCTTACCACTGATGCCGCCATTTCGCCGGCAATACTGAAACAGGCGCTAAAGCAGGCCGTGGAAGTTTCATTCAACGCGATAACTATCGATGGTGACACCAGTACCAACGACACAGTTTGCGTGTTGGCCAACGGGCAGGCCGGCAATGCGCCTATTGATAGCGGCCAGGGGGAGGACTACCAGGCTTTCGTTGACGCTCTGACCGCAACATGTACCGATCTGGCTAAGCTGGTCGTCCGGGACGGTGAAGGCGCCACCAAATTTCTTGAAATAACCGTGAAAGGCGCCGTAAGCTTGGGCGACGCCAAAACGGCGGCCATGGCAGTTGCCAAGTCGCCGCTGGTCAAAACAGCCTTCTTCGGTCAAGATCCCAACTGGGGACGGATTATATGCGCCATAGGTTATTCCGGGGCGCAAGTTGTTACGGACAAAACTTCCCTCACCATCGGCGGTATTACCACTGTAAGGGGAGGGCAGGGCTGCGAGGTTGACGCTCCGTCCCTCAAAGCAGCCATGGCGGCCAAAGATATTGCCGTGACAGTGGACCTTGGCCTGGGGCCGGCGGCGGCTACCGTCTGGACTTGTGATTTTTCGTATGACTATGTGAAAATTAACGCCGAATACACCACGTGAGACTGGTTTGCAACAGTGCATATAGGCATCCAAAGCCAGTCTCACCGAGTAATAGCAAGCTTTGCGATTATGTTGCGCTACGATCTTGCGGTATAATTGAATTGCAGTTCCTGCTTTTCGAGATAGTTTTTAGGAAGGAATGATATTTCCATGATCAAGTCAGTTGAGAAAGCGGCGGTGCTGATTGAAGCGCTGCCTTATCTGCAGAAATTCGCCGGCAGTACGGTGGTCATTAAGTACGGCGGTAATGCCATGCTGAATGATGAGTTGAAGAAGAATGTGATCCAGGATATTATCTTTTTAAAATATGTGGGTATCCGGCCGGTGGTTGTTCACGGCGGCGGTCCTGAGATAACCGCCATGCTGGAAAAGCTGGGTAAGAAGTCTGAATTTGTCAGAGGCCTGCGGGTAAGCGATGCCGAGACAGTCGAGATAGCAGAAATGGTTCTCGTCGGCAAGATCAACAGTGAGATCGTAAAATTATTAAACTTTTATGGGGCCAAAGCGGTAGGCATCAGCGGCAAAGATGCCGATTTTATCTTAGCGGTCAAACATCTGGCCAAGGTCCAGGAAGATGGCGTGACCAAAGAAGTGGATATAGGTTTTGTCGGTGACATATTGAGGCTTAACACCGCGCTGGTGGAAAACCTCCTGGATAAGGGCTATATCCCGGTTATCGCTCCCATCGGCGTCGGCAAGGACGGTGCAACTTACAATATTAACGCCGACTATGTGGCCGGAGAAATTGCAGCGGCTTTAGGCGCGGAAAAACTGGCGCTGCTGACCGATGTGGAAGGCATCTACCGTGACTACCAGGATAAGAGTACATTTATCTCCACTTTGTCTTTGGCTGAAGCCCAGGTAATGATCAAGGACGGCAGCATTGAGGGCGGCATGATTCCCAAAGTGGAAGCTTGCATTAAAGCTTTGGCCGGTGGCGTCGCCAAGACGCACATTATTGACGGACGGCAGCCCCATTCCTTATTGTTGGAGGTATTTACCTCCGAGGGGATCGGTACGGAAGTCGTGAAGTACAGGAGGTATATCAGTGGATAAACAAAAGATTATTCAGCTTGACAAGGAAAATTATCTGCCGGTTTTTGCCCGGTATTCCATAGTATTATCCCATGGCGAAGGACCTTACGTCTACGATAGCGAGGGTAAGAGGTACATTGACTTTCTAGCCGGAATCGCCGTAAATGTTTTGGGGCACGCCCATCCGAAACTGGTGGCGGCTATCGCCGGCCAGGCAGGCAGGATGATCCATTGCTCCAACCTTTACTATACCGAGGCCCAGGCCGCTTTAGCCGCTAAGCTGGTTAAACTGAGCGGTCTTGGTAAAGTCTTCGTCGGTAACAGCGGGGCGGAAGCCAACGAAGGCGCCATTAAACTGGCCAGAAAATATGGCAAGACGATCAGTGAGGAAAAGGTAGAGATTATTACTGCCGAGCATTCTTTTCACGGCCGGACTTTGGCTACCCTGACCGCTACTGCCCAGCCTAAGTATCAGAAAGGCTATGAACCCTTGCCGGGCGGCTTCAGGCATGTGCCGTTTAATGATTTACCGGCTCTTGCGGCAGCCATGTCCGGGAAAACCTGCGCCGTCTTCCTGGAACCCATCCAGGGAGAAGGCGGCGTCAACGTCCCGGACCGGGATTATCTGCAAGGCGTACGGGATTTATGCGATAAATACGGGGCGCTCCTTATACTGGATGAAATTCAGACCGGCATCGGCCGGACCGGCGCCATGTTTGCCTACCAATTGTACGATGTCAAACCGGACATTATCACCCTGGCCAAAGGATTAGGCGGCGGTGTTCCAATCGGTGCTTTTATCGCCACCGATAAAGTGGCTGCCATATTTTCGGCAGGTGATCACGGCTCCACTTTTGGCGGTAATCCCCTGGCTTGCGCCGCAGCCAACGCGACGCTTGCCGTTATCGAAGATGAGAACATACTGGCCAACGTGACAATGGTCGGGCAATATCTGATGGAAAAACTCGAATTCCTAAAGGATAAATATCCCAACCTGATTAACCAAGTCCGTGGCCAAGGTCTGATAGTAGCAGCCGGACTGAGCCGTCCCGGCCGGGACATTGTCGACAAATGCATGGATTATGGCGCTATCATCAACTGTACGGCCGGCGATGTCCTGCGTTTCGTGCCACCGCTCATCATCACCAAAAGCCATGTAGACGAAATGACGGAAATTTTGGACCGGGTACTTGCCGAGGAAGCGAAGTAATCAGGCAACTGTCCGCAAATGTTAAAAAGTTTCCAACATACTTAACGAGTAGTAACCTTGTATCCGTTTAGTTATCAAAAACCACGAACTGCTTAGAAATCGTCAGATACCGTTGCATATGAAAAAAACTTATTGCAATGATATTTGTTAATTACAGTTCGAACTATCATAGTCAGACCGTAGGCGCAACGAGTACTGGAACGCAAGCGTACTGGGATGTACGCTGGAGTGAAGCACGCAGGAGCAACGACGCAGATGGCGGTTTATAAGCAGTTCCCAACTTAAAGTGAATGAAATGTAATTTGATCGTGGGGGAGTTGTATACACCAATGAGCCTTAAAGGTAAAGATTATTTATCGATACATGATTTGTCGGTAGATGAAATACACCAGATCCTGGATCTGGCCAAGTCGCTGAAAGATAAGCAAAAACGCGGCGAAGAACACAAACTGTTGCCTGGTAAAACCCTGGGCATGATTTTCCAAAAGTCTTCCACCCGCACGCGAGTGTCGTTTGAGGTTGGCATGTGGCAGTTAGGCGGCCGGGCGCTCTTTCTTAACGCCAATGACCTGCAAATTGGCCGGGGTGAGCCGGTGAAAGATACTGCCCGGGTACTGTCACGTTATGTAGACGGAGTAATGATCAGAACCTTCTCACACCTGGAGGTGGAAGAATTGGCTGGATACGCTTCCATTCCCATCATCAACGGGCTGACCGACCTGTTGCACCCGTGTCAGGCCATGGCCGACATCTTTACCGCCGTGGAATACAAAGGCGATCTGAAAGGCCGTAAACTGGCCTATATTGGCGACGGCAACAACATGGTCAATTCTCTTCTCCACGTCTGCGCCAAGGTTGGCATGGACATCAGTGCTGCCACTCCGCCCAATTACGCCCCTGATGCCGCCATTGTGGAAGAAGCCATAGCCGATGCGGCGGCAAGCGGCAGTAAAATCAACATTGTTAACGATCCTTTCGCAGCAGCCGAGGGCGCGGATGTCCTCTATACTGACGTCTGGGCCAGCATGGGGCGGGAAGCGGAACAGGCTATTCGCAAACAGGCATTTGCCGGCTTCCAAATTAATAGCGCCATTGTCCGCACCGCCAAGCCGGACTGTATTGTGATGCACTGCCTGCCTGCCCACCGCGGGGAAGAAATCACCGATGATGTGATGGAAGGACCGCACTCGGTTGTGTTTGACGAAGCGGAAAATAGATTGCATGTGCAGAAAGCCATTATGGCTTTGTTAATGGGTTAGGCAATCTTTATGGGCATGGGTGAGACAATGATCCGCGAAATGACCATTCGCGACTACGATGACGTGATAAAGCTTTGGCAAAAAACTGCGGGAATCGGTTTAAGCGATGCCGATTCGCGCGAGAATATTCGAAGATATATGGAACGGAATCCGGGACTTAGCTATGTGGCGGAACAAAACGGCGCCGGGATCATCGGCGCCGTGCTTTGCAGCCATGACGGGCGCAGAGGCTATCTCCACCATCTGGCGGTGGATGCCTGCTGCCGCGGGCAAGGCCTGGGCCGAAGCCTGGTGGAAAGGTGCATGGCCAAGCTGCGGGAAGCCGGCATAACCAAGTGCCATGTTTTCATCTTTAAGGACAATGAAACCGGCAAAGCCTTTTGGACCCATAACAGCTGGGCGGTGCGCCAGGATCTTACCATTGCTTCCCGGAATATCGATAGTAACTATTCACCTTAAGTTGGGAACTGCTTATAAACCGCCATCTGCGTCGTTGCTCCTGCGGTCCTCACTCCAACGTACCACCCAGTACGCCTCCGTTCCGGTCCTCATCGCGCCTAGCATCTGACGATTTCTAAGCAGTTCGAGGCATTTGATAATCTGAATAAATACATCGACATTTAAACGATATATATAGGCAGGATTTTCGCAAGCTGCCGCGAAAATGTAAACCTGATTTAACATAAACATGGAACTTTGGGAGGATTCGCATTATGAGTAATATTAGTAATATTAGTGAGATTAAAAAAGTTGTTCTCGCCTATTCCGGCGGGCTGGATACTTCGGTAATCATTCCCTGGCTGAAAGAAAACTACGGCTGTGAAGTGATCGCTATGTGCGCCGACGTAGGCCAAGGCGACGAGCTGGCTCCCGTTAAGGAGAAGGCCATTAAGTCCGGCGCCAGCAAAGTATATATTCAGGACTTAACCGCCGATTTTGTGGAAAACTATATCTGGCCGACATTAAAGGCCGGCGCCGTTTATGAAGGAAAATATCTTCTCGGTACTTCCTTTGCCCGTCCCATCATTGCCAAAGCCCTGGTGGAAATTGCCCGCAAGGAAGGCGCCGACGCCATTGCCCACGGCGCAACCGGCAAAGGCAACGATCAGGTGCGTTTCGAACTGACTGTCAAAGCACTGGCACCGCAGCTTAAAATTATTGCTCCCTGGCGGCTATGGAACATCCGTTCCCGGGAAGATGCCATCGATTATGCTGAAAAACACGGCATTCCCGTTCCCGTAACCAAAGCCCGTCCCTACAGCATGGACCGGAACATCTGGCACTTGAGCCACGAGGGGGCCGATCTGGAAAACCCGGCTAACCAACCCCTGGACGACGTGTACATGGTAACCACGCCGCCGGAAAAAGCACCGGATAAACCTACTTATGTGGAAATCGAATTTGAAAAGGGCATCCCGGTAGCCGTGGACGGGGTGAAAATGAAGGCCGTGCCTCTCCTGGAAAAACTTAACCAAATGGGTGCAGCCAACGGTATCGGCATCACCGACCTGGTGGAAAACCGCCTTGTGGGTATGAAGTCCCGGGGCGTATATGAAAATCCCGGCGGGGCAATCCTCTATTATGCCCACAGGGAACTGGAATACCTCACTTTAGACCGGGCCACCATGCATTTCAAAGAGCAAGTTGCCGTTAAATACGCCGAACTGGTCTATGACGGCATGTGGTACGCCCCCTTGCGGGAAGCGCTGGACGCTTTTGTTGATTCCACCCAGCAAACGGTAACCGGGACGGTAAGACTTAAACTGTATAAAGGAAATATCATCAGCGCCGGCTCTGCATCTCCTTACTCCCTCTACAGCGAAGAATTTGTTACCTTCGGCCGGGATGAAGTCTACAACCAAAAAGACGCCGAAGGCTTCATCAACCTGTTTGGCCTGCCCCTCAAAGTGCGGGCGCTAATGAAAGCAGAGGCGAAAAAAGAGCATGGGTAAACTATGGGGTGGTCGCTTTTCTAAAAGCACCGACGTGATGGTGGAGGAGTTTACCTCCTCCATTTCTTTTGATCACCGCCTGTACCGCCAGGATATAAAAGGCAGCATCGCCCATGCCAAAATGCTGGCCAAATGCGGCATAATCAGCAAGGAAGACGCTGGCCTTATTATCGAAGGGTTAAATGGAATACTGGCCGACATGGAAGCCGGACGATTCCAGTTTGACATCGCCCTGGAAGACATTCATATGAACATCGAGAAACGGCTGACCGAGCGCATCGGCCCTGCCGGCGGCAGGCTCCATACCGCTCGCAGCCGGAACGACCAGGTGGCCTTGGATACTCACATCTATCTTAAGGAGGAGATCGCCAGGATTGCCGGTTTCATTTATGAATTGGAACAGGCTATTATTGAAACGGCCGAGAAACATCCCCGGGCAATCATGCCCGGCTATACCCATCTCCAGCGGGCGCAGCCCATTCTCTTCTCCCATCACCTAATGACCTATTTTTTCATGCTGGAGCGGGACTTCCGGCGCCTAAGAGGCGTGTGGGAATCTACCGATATTATGCCGCTGGGCGCCGGCGCCCTGGCCGGTACAACCTTCCCCATCGACCGGCAGTTTGTGGCCGATGAACTTAAATTCAGCCGCATTTATGAAAATAGCATTGACGCTGTCAGCGACCGGGATTACATCCTGGAATTCCAGTCCTTTGCCTCCATCCTGATGATGCATCTGAGCCGTCTCAGTGAAGAAATCATTCTGTGGTCCTCCACCGAATTCTCTTTTATTGAGTTGGATGACGCTCATTGCACCGGTTCCAGCATCATGCCGCAGAAAAAAAACCCGGATGTGGCCGAACTGGTCCGTGGCAAGACCGGCCGGGTATACGGGCACCTTATGGCCATGCTCACAGTGGCCAAGGGACTGCCTCTGGCCTACAACAAGGATTTGCAGGAAGACAAGGAAGGACTGTTTGATACCATTGATACGGTGAAATTCAGCCTGACGGTATATGCCGCCATGCTGCGGGGCATGCGGCTAAATGAGAAAAACATGGGCGGCGCTTTGGCCGCCGACTTCTCCAACGCTACCGACATGGCCGACTATCTGGTAAAAAAAGGACTGCCTTTTCGCCAGGCCCATGAAGTAGTGGGCAAGTGCGTGGCCTTCTGCCTTGATCAGGGAAAAACCCTGCTGGAGCTGACTTTGGATGAGTTCCGGCAGTTCTCGGAAATGTTTAATAGTGATATCCTTCAGGCTATAAAACCTGAAACATGCGTCGATGCCCGCAACTCTTTCGGCGGGACATCGCCCGCCCAGGTCGGACAAGCCGTTGCAGCCGCCCGGAACATAATGTCCAGCCAACGGAAACACCTTGACATGTATGCAAAAACAGCACTATAATAGATTGTAATTGTAAGTAATTGGCTGGACTTTGGATATTGCATAAAGGAGGCACTCTTACTATGGCCGATATCAAAGTAACACTGGCGGCTGAACGAAATACCCCGCCCTCCGAGGACGTTCTCGGTTTCGGCAAAATCTTTACGGATCATATGTTTGTTATGGATTATATCACCGGGCAAGGCTGGCACAACCCCAGAATTGTTCCGTACGGCGAGGTTCCCCTGTATCCGTCGGCTATGGTGCTGCATTACGGCCAGGCCATATTTGAAGGCATAAAGGCTTTTCGCACCATCGACAACCGGGTTGCTATATATCGTCCGGTAGATCATTTGAACCGTCTCAACCGGTCGGCGGAAATTTTATGTATTCCCAAGCTGGATGTTGAACTATTGCACAAAGGGTTAAATCAGCTGATTGATATTGACAGGCAGTGGGTGCCGGCGCCACTGGGCACTTCCTTGTATATTCGCCCGTTTGTCATTGCGGCCGACCCTTATATAGGCGTTAAAGTGGCTGACCATTATACTTACTTTGTTATCCTTTCACCTGTCGGCGCCTACTATGCTTCCGGTTTTAAACCGGTTAAAATCAAAGTGGAACAATATTATGCCCGGACAGTTAAAGGCGGTCTCGGGGAAGCCAAGACTCCCGGCAACTACGCCGCCAGCCTTAAAGCTTCGGAAGAAGCCAAAAAAGAGGGATTTACCCAAGTTCTCTGGCTCGATGCGGTTGAGAAAAAATATGTGGAAGAAGTGGGCACAATGAACATCTTCTTCAAAATTGATGATGAGCTCATTACGCCTGAGCTTAACGGCAGCATTCTCGCGGGTATTACCCGGCGGTCGGTGATTGAGGCGGCCAGGGACTGGGGAATGAAAGTGACCGAACGCCGCATAGCCATTGAAGAAATCTATGCGGCCCATAGCCAGGGCCGTCTGCGGGAAGTCTTTGGTTCCGGCACAGCAGCAGTTATCTCCCCAGTGGGCGAACTTAGCTGGCAGGGTAAAAAAATTATCATCAACAACAACCAGACCGGCGAAACCTCCCAAAAGCTGTTTGACTACATCACCGGCATTCAACAAGGCCGGGTCGACGATAAATTTGGCTGGATTCACGAAGTTGCCAACCTGCATAAATAATAGATAACTGTAAACAGGCTTGTGCCGGTGTCGTACCGAAACCCGGCACAAGCTTTTTTTCTTAATTTTTTTGCCGCCAGGAACCGATTTCAAAAGGTTTTCCGGGTAAATGGGTAGAATAATATTTAAGTAGCTTTTGACGCATTACTATTTTCAGATAGACTCTTGGAGCGTGCGGGCATGTTATTGCAAATAAAGGGCATAATTTCCACAATCAATTTATTAGACATTGCCGACATTGTCATTGTAGCCGTTGTTTTATACAAGCTCTATTTCATGATCAAGGACAGCCGGGCGGTGGCGCTGTTAAAAGGTCTTATTGTGCTCCTTCTGGCTACTCTGGTCAGCAAATGGCTGGGCCTCAATGTGGTAAACTGGCTGTTGCAAAAATCCATGACCGTTGTGCTGGTGGCTTTGCCGGTTGTTTTTCAGCCGGAACTCCGGCGCGCTCTGGAACACCTGGGACGGGGACGGTTTTTTCAGGGCAGCAGCTTACTGAACGCCGAAGAAAAAGAAACTTTATTTGCGGAAATTGCCCGGACGGTAGCAGTGCTATCCAAGAATAAAATCGGGGCGTTAATAGTATTGGAACGGGATACCGGGCTAAATGATTACATTGAAACAGGCATTAAGGTAGATGGCTTGATTACCAGCGAATTTCTCACCAATGTTTTCATCCCCAATACGCCGCTGCATGACGGCGCTGTCATTATCCGCGGCAATCGGATGCAAGCAGCCGGTTGTTTGCTGCCTTTAACCGAAGACCGGTCCCTTAGTAAAGAACTGGGTACCCGGCACCGGGCAGCCATCGGTATCACCGAGCAGACTGACGCGGTTGTCATCGTTGTCAGCGAGGAGACCGGGATTATATCTGTGGCGCGCGGCGGGCGGCTCATCCGGTATATTGACTGCGATAAGCTGGTGGAACACTTACGGCCCTTGTTTGCTGCCAAGCCGTCTTCATTGAGCGAATTCTTTAGCTGGAGGCCACCCAATGCCAGATAATAAGAAGAGATTTCGCGATATTACCACCAAGATCATAGCTGTTATCATCGCGATCGTTTTGTGGCTATACGTAATGAACGAGCAGAATCCACCGATTGAGGCCTACTTTACCGTACCGCTGGAGATCCGGAAGGAAGTTGCCAACCAAGTGGTGTTTGATGCTCCCGAAGCGGTGCGCGTCAAGGTCCGGGGTCCCCGGAGCACGATAGCCGGTATAATCAATAGGGAGATTAACGCTTTTATTGATCTTAAAGGAGTTCCGGAAGGACGGCAGAGCTTAAAAGTTGGGGCTGCCATTCCTGCCAGTCTGGAACTTATTGAAATTAGTCCCGATAGAATTATGGTCCGGATCGACACCACAATTAGCCGTACCGTGCCGGTGGTAGCGGCATTTACCGGCGCGGCAACCAAAGGCATGATTGTGGAGCAGGGATATGCCAATGTGGACGCCGCAACCGTGGAAGGGCCGAAAAATTCTGTCAATATGGTGGACAAAGTCGTGGCCAATATTGACCTATCCGGCAGAGTCGGCGACTTTTCCGGGGAAGTCCCACTTATACCTGTCACCAAAGATGGCAAAGAAGTGGATGGCGTATCTCTTTCGCCGGCCAAAACCAGGATAGAAGTCAAATTGTCTCCCGGTATTAGCAAGAAAGTTTTGGATATTAAGCCGGTTGTCCAGGGTGATTTGCCTAAGGGACTGGTATTGAAGAGTATTACTACTGAACCGGATAAAGTTGAAGTCAGCGAAGAAGGAGAGGGAAAGAATCTGGCGAAGCTTGACACCATATATACCGAGCCGGTTAATCTTACCCTCATTGACAAAGATACCAGCAGGGAAGTCAAACTGCAGTACGTGGAAGGCACGACAGGACCTGTGGCTAACGTTATTGTGCATATTAAGCTGGACTCGCTTGTTCATCAGCCATAAGGAGATATAAGTGCGTGCTCAGAGTAACCAACTTCCGCATACCGCTGACTGACGACACACCCATCGACAAATTGGCCGCCAAACGGCTGAAACTTCCCCTGGCGGCCATCGAATCCGTAACTATTGTCCGGCGGGCACTTGACGCCCGCCGAAAAAATAATATCAACTTTGTCTACTCGCTGGAAGTGACGGTAAAGATGCCTGAAGGCCAGGTTCTCTCCCGCCTGTCCGGCGATAAGGACGTGGTTAAAGCCGTACCGGCGGCGTCCGGGGCCATTGAGACCGGGACCAGACCGCTAACCTGCCAGCCGGTAGTCATCGGGGCAGGACCGGCCGGGCTCTTGGCCGCCTATATCCTGGCTCGCCACGGCTATAAACCCTTGCTGTTGGAGCGGGGGCGGGACGTGGACCGACGGACTCAGGACATTACAGCCTTTTGGCGTACCGGCCGGCTTGACGAGACATCCAATGTCCAGTTCGGCGAAGGGGGAGCCGGAACATTTTCCGACGGCAAATTGACAACCAGAGTAAGTGATCCCAAGCTGGGGCAACTGCTTGATCTTCTGGTTGACTGGGGGGCGCCGCCGGAAATCAAATACCTGCATAAACCCCATATTGGTACAGATAAATTAAGAACTATCGTTAAAAATATACGGACCCGGATCAGGGAAATGGGCGGCAAAGTGGAATTTGAAGCCCGGCTTACTGATGTGGCGATAGCTGACGGCCGGCTTACCGGCATTACGGTGAACGACAACAGGCGCATTCCCTGTGATGTGTTATTTCTCGGCATCGGGCACAGTGCCCGTGATACCTACGCCATGCTCTACCGGCGGAAAGTGGCCATGGAAGCAAAGCCTTTCGCCATTGGCGTGCGCATTGAACATCCCCAGGAGCTTATTGATCAGGCCCAGTACGGCCCGGCTGCCGGGCATCCCAAACTGGGGGCCGCCGATTACGCGCTGGTCTATCAGGACCGGTCTTCCGGCCGGGCTGCCTACTCTTTCTGCATGTGTCCGGGAGGAATGGTGGTTGCCGCGGCGTCGGAAACAGGCGGTGTGGTTACCAACGGCATGAGCCTGTACAGACGGGACACCGGTATCGCTAACAGCGCCTTGGTGGTCAACGTCACGCCGGCTGACTTTGGGACGGATATATTAAGCGGTATTGAGTTCCAGCGCCATTATGAACGGCTGGCCTTCGCCGCCGGTGGCGGCGGCTATGCCGCGCCGGTGCAAACGGTAGGTGATTTCCTTGCCGGTAAGTCAGGCGGAACCAACTATCTGGTGCATCCCAGTTACCGGCCGGGAACAACCGCCGTGAACTTACACCGGTGTCTCCCGGCCTGCGTTACCGGCACCTTAGCCGGGGCATTACCCGACTTTGGCCGCAAAATACAAGGCTTCGCCCACCCGGGCGCGGTCCTGACGGGAGTAGAAACCCGGACATCGGCGCCCGTCCGGATCCTTAGAGGCCAAGACTTTATTTCCCAAAATACGCAGGGCCTTTACCCCATTGGCGAAGGGGCAGGCTACGCCGGCGGGATTATGAGCGCCGCCCTTGACGGCATGAATGCCGCTATCGCTTTTATCAAAGCATACAAACCCCTTTAATTCCACCATCATAGAATATTGTATTAATATTGGGTATTGCGAAAGGAGCAGGTAACAATTATATGGGCAGATTATTTGGCACAGATGGCGTACGCGGCGTTGCCAACGCCGAACTGACCCCGGAATTAGCCTTTCATCTAGGCTGGGCGGCGGCTTATTACTTTAGCAAGGAATTCTCCGAAAATCATCCCCCCGTGTTTTATATCGGCCGGGATACCCGGGTTTCCGGTCAAATGCTGGAAGCGGCATTAGCCGCCGGCATTTGTTCGGCCGGCGGGCAAGCTGTTCTTTTAGGCGTTGTGCCAACCCCGGCGGTGGCTTATCTTACCCGTGAGCACGGCGCCCAAGCCGGGGTAGTTATTTCTGCTTCCCACAATCCTTACGCCGATAACGGCATCAAGTTTTTTGCCGGCACCGGCTATAAGTTGCCGGACGCGGTTGAAGGCGAACTGGAAGACCTGGTAATGGTAGATAAGGACGCTATGCAGCGTCCCACAGGCACCCGGGTGGGCTTTATCAGCCAGCGCCATGATATGCTGGGTGAATACATAGATTATGTATTATCCACTATTGATATTGATATCGATTTCCGTAAGCTCAAGGTTGTTGTGGACTGCGCCAACGGGGCGGCTTTCGAAGCGGCTCCCGCCGCTTTCAAACGGCTGGGGGCAAACGTCATTGTGCTTAATAACCGGCCCACTGGGGTCAACATTAATGAAAATTGCGGCTCCACTCACCTTGAGCAGCTGCAGGCTGCCGTCCTGGAGCACAAGGCCGACTTAGGACTGGCCCACGACGGTGACGCCGACCGTTGTCTCGCTGTTGACGAAAATGGGCATGTGGTGGACGGCGATCAGATTATGCTGATTTGCGCCCTTGAACTCATGCAGCAGAAAAAACTGGTCAATGATACTCTCGTCGTCACTGTTATGAGCAACCTGGGGCTGCACCAGGCTATCAAACGGGCCGGCGGCAAAGTAGAGATAACTCCCGTCGGCGACCGTTATGTGCTGGAAGCCATGCTGGAAAAAGGCCTGGTTCTAGGCGGCGAGCAGTCAGGGCACATTATTTTTACTGAGCATAGTACTACCGGCGATGGTCTGCTGACCGCCCTCCAACTTGCGGCGGCGTTGAGGAAAAGCGACAAGGTTATGTCTGAACTGGCAAATGTTATGACCCGGTTTCCGCAACTGCTGGTCAACGTGCGGGTGGCTGCCAAAGAGGGCTGGCAGGGCAACGCCGCCATCCAGGCAGCCATCAAAGCCGGTGAAGCTGAACTGGGTGAAAACGGCCGCATTCTGGTGCGTCCTTCCGGTACCGAACCGCTGATTCGCGTAATGGCGGAAGGCCCGTCTCAGGCCGACCTTGACCGGATTGTTCATAAAATCGCCGCCGTCATCAAAGAGCAGCAAGGCTAAGTTTTGACAAAATTAGGACAATTGACATATTATGTAAGGTAGGATAAAATTAAGTATGTTATACGGAAGGAGCACTACCCGGTGCTCCTTTGCATATGTATGACCATAAGGGGGGTGGGAATGAAGCGGAAAACACGAAAAGTGCGATTAGGATAAGAATATTGGGATTGACAAAAACTATATTGGAAAGTAGCGCTGGTGCCGGATCTGATAATAGATCCGAGCAGACGAGGAAGAGGTTCATCGAGCAGTCAGCGGATGCCTCTCGGCCCGGCCTGTGGTCGTCAGCCTGCCGACAAAACCGCAAGGCGACTTGCGGCACAAAACGGCGGTAGCAGGGAGTCACGGGATAAGTCTGTCCCGGCATTCAAATTTGACTTTAGGAGGATTTTCATATATGTGTGGCATTGTGGGCTATATTGGTGCTAACCAGGCTGCTTCCTTCCTGCTGGAAGGTCTGAGCAAGCTGGAATACCGGGGCTATGATTCCGCCGGTATTGCCGTCTTCGACGGCGAAAAAATTAATGTGGCGAAAAGCGTGGGACGTCTCAATGCTCTTCAGAAGAAGGTAGAACTTGAGCCGCTTCAGGGTCACATCGGTATCGGTCACACCCGCTGGGCCACTCACGGCCGTCCGTCCGACGCCAACGCCCATCCCCATACCGACTGCACCGGCAAGTTCGTTGTCGTGCATAACGGCATTGTGGAAAATTACCTGCATCTTAAGGAAAAGCTGGCGGCCAAAGGTCACAAATTCACATCGGAAACAGACACCGAAGTGGTGGCTCACCTGGTGGAAGAATACTACAACGGCGACTTTGAAGCCACCGTCCAAAAAGTCCTGTCCACCATCGAAGGCTCCTACGCCCTGGTTTTCTTAAGTGAACGCGACCCGGACAAAATTATTTGCAGCAAGCAGGATAACCCGCTGGTTATCGGCCTGGGAGACGGGGAGAACTATATCGCTTCCGACATTCCCGCCATCATCAGCCGCACCCGCAAGACCTATATCCTCAGCGACGGTGAGATGGCGGTTGTCACGAAAGATTCCGTGCAGGTGCTGAACTACCGCCGCAGCGTGCCTGTCGCCAAGAAAATTTTCGAGGTGAATTGGGATGCCGAAGCAGCCGAAAGAGGCGGCTACGAGCATTTCATGATCAAAGAGATCTACGAGCAGCCCAAGGCCATCCGGGAGACCATGACCGGGCGGCTTGCCAAGGACGACAGCGGCGTAATCTTCGACGAACTCAACTGGACCAAGGAATATGTGGCTTCCATCCGCAAGGTTGCCATCGTCGCCTGCGGTACCGCCTACCACGCCGGCATGGTGGGCAAATATCTCATCGAGAAACTGACCCGTATCCCGGTGGAAGTGGACGTAGCTTCCGAATTTCGCTACCGTTCCCCTCTCGTCGATGAGCATACCCTCACCGTCATCATCAGCCAGTCGGGCGAGACCCTGGACACCTTGGCCGGGCTCAAGGAAGCCAAAAAACAAGGCTCCCGCGTCCTGGCAGTGACCAACGTTGTCGGCTCCTCCATCGCCCGCGAAGCCGACCACGTCATCTACACCTGGGCCGGTCCCGAAATCGCCGTCGCTTCTACCAAGGCCTATACCACCCAACTGATAGTCATGGCCCTCCTGTCCGTCTATATGGGAGGATTGAAAGGGACTATCCCCCCGGAAACCAGCAAGGAACTTTGCCATGGCCTCAAGAACCTGCCTGCCCAGGCCCACGAACTGCTGGAAGACGTGGAGGCCATCAAGACCTTCGCTGAACAATACGGCTTCAACGAAGACGTCTTCTTCATCGGCCGCTCCCTGGACTACGCCGTAGCCCTGGAAGGCTCGCTGAAGCTGAAGGAGATCTCCTATATCCACGCCGAGGCCTACTCAGCCGGTGAGCTGAAGCACGGCACATTAGCCCTGATCATCGAAGGCATACCCGTTATTGCGCTGGCTACCCAGCTGGATGTGTACGAGAAGATGCTGAGCAATATTAAGGAAGTAAAGGCGCGGGATGCTGTGGTTATCGGTATCGGGTTCAAGGGTGACACCGAGATTGACAAGTATGTGGATCATACCATTTTCATTCCGGCTACCAATAAGTATCTGACGCCGATTCTGTCGGTTATTCCCCTCCAATTGCTGGCTTATTATGCGGCAGTGACCAGGGGTTGTGACGTGGATAAGCCGAGGAATTTGGCGAAGAGTGTGACTGTGGAGTAAGGAAGGGTAACGTTAAATCGCCTGTCAGCGTGTGCTGGCAGGCGATTTGTTTTGGGCGAAAGTAAACTTGTCGGCGGGTGAGCGCCAATACCAGGTCTTAGCCAACGCTCCACCGTGTTACTTGACTTCCGCTTATGGCTAAGACCCGGTATTGGCTGGGTTAGGGTAAGTGGTGTGAGTCTTATCCCCCCAATGAATGTTGTTATTTCAAGGTTAGTAAGTCTATTGAGCGTTTAAGATTAGCTGGGGAGAAACCGTGTCATTGGGCCACTGGAACATTACGCTTTCCAGTCGTTTATAAAGAAGAACAAAGCCATCACCTTCCCAGTAAAGTGCCTTCAATCGATCACGCCGTCGGTCGCAGAATAAAAACAGATCGTTCTGGAATGGGTTTAGCTGGAAGTTGTGCTTAACGAAGAAATACGGATATCAAAGCAACAACTGACCCGCCTTGTCGACAATCTGCTTTTGCAAGGAATTGCCAAAAGAGAATTTGATAACCTGGATCGGCGGATAATTAAAATAAGCCTTACCGAGGCGGGGCTAGTCCTGCTTGCGAACATAGAAAAAGAAGCCCGCGAAGGGCTGGCTGCTAGACTGGAAGCATTCGATGACAAAAAAATGGTAGAGTTAAATGATGCTGTGGACAGGCTATCTCATCTACTTCGAGAGCTGTCTTAGTGGGTAATGTCAGGTTTAGTAATTGGTAACAAATCTGTAACATTGGTATGATAAACTGACCCTAGCAGACTATAGCAAGGTGAATGATTATGTGGGAAACGGTCGATATAGCCCAAGAAAGCTGTGCGCACCGGCCAAAAACAGTTTTGATCAAACATGAGAGAGAGCCGATATACGGTAAGAACAGCCGCCTTATCGGTTATGAATATCGATTAATATGTTTAAGTGCCGATCAGGAAAGCACAGATTGTCTTCTTTGTGAAAAATGCTTGCGGCGGTATTGTGAAGTGAAATAACTAGTATGACATGGAGATAAAGTGATTTTAAGGATTTTAGAGAGACATTAGGGGACGGTCCTTTTCTGGCATCAAAAGCAGCAATAATATTCTAAGTAATACAATTTCAGGTATTTGCCTGGATAACTCGTCAATTTTATTGTCAATGGCTTTAATTTGAGCATCTAGAAACTGCACTGTGTTCGCGTGCAATTGAACAGTAGCAAAATTGGCCGCCAGCGGAATACCGATAACCTCCATATACGGGAGACACTCAATAAGGCTTCATATTTCTTCTGTCCATAGAGTTTGCCTTGTCGCGGCAGAGGTTCTAACATAGTCACTATCGCCTCGCGATTATCTTTCTTTGACCATTCTGCCGGCGACGGAAACTTGCTTAGTAGAGTTAGTGCTGTTAAGGATGTTGGTTGTAAGACTTTAGGAAACAAGGGAACTAAGGATAATGAAAACGATCAATGGCAGGGAAAAAAGGGGTAGTTAACAAAATAATATCTATTACATAAAATGAATTTTTACGGGAGGAAACAATGCTTGAATTTTTCACTGAAATAGGAAACAGAATCATAAACGGCAGCTTCGAAACGCATTTGGTGGTTTACTTCATTTGTTTAGCGTTAGGCATCATCATACTGCGGTTGGTATTTTCCAAACTGCTCAAAATAATCGCAAGATTAACCAATATCTCTTATTTCCTGCTGCAGCAAACATTTAGGGGAATACCTACGCTGTTGGGCATTCTCATTGGCCTATACGCTGCAATGGAAATCCTGACAATTCCGCCGCGGCCGCTACTATTTCTCCAAAGGTTGTTCCACTCTCTTGTCATTCTGTCCCTGACCCTCATGGTCGCGCATCTGTGCTCCGGTTATCTTAAGTATAAGCTCGGAAAAACATCCGAAAACTTCGCTTCCACTTCGATCTTAATCACAACAATCGACCTGACCGTTTACGCTATTGGCATATTGGTTTTGCTTGAATCTTTCGGAGTTTCGATCTCTCCGTTGATCACAGCTTTGGGCGTTGGCGGCTTGGCTACCGCTTTGGCGCTGCAGGACACTTTGGCGAATTTAATTTCCGGCATTAATATTTTGGTGTCCAAACAAATCAAGATGGGTGACTTCGTTAAACTGTCAACCGGCGAAGAAGGTCATGTAGTGGATATGAACTGGCGTAATACCACAATAAAGTCTCCCTCTGAGAATATGGTGGTCGTACCCAACCAAAAAATTGCTTCATCTATAATCACCAATTATGCACAACCGTTTGCCGAATGTTCCGTCGCCATTCTCATAGGAGTAAGTTATGAAAGTGATATGGATTATGTGGAAAAAGTTACCGTCGCGGTCGCCAAAGAAATTCTTCAAGAAACCGCGGGAGGTGTTAAAAGTTTTGAGCCGTTGGTCCGGTACTTTAGTTTCGCCGAGTCCAGCATTAACTTCAATGTTATCCTGCGAGTAAAGAACGTAACAGACCAGCACCTGATCCGCCATGAATTCATGAAGAGACTTCATGCCCGTTACCAACAGGAAGGAATAATAATTCCGTTCCCGCCAGAACGGTCAATTCGGAGCAAGTAACGCCACTGGTGGAATCACGCCAACGGTAAACTGTAGGTGGTCTTTGCTATTTATCCTAGAAGATTTCACCGGAAAATCTCCACTCGTAATTATACTCCATCTATTGTGTAACTCCCGCCATGAGCGGAAATTATTTCATAATAAAATCCGCTAATTGGCATAAAAATTGCATTCGCGCAAGATCTTAATGAAAAAAAACTACCGGGAATCTTTTTTCGACAACGTTGGTACATAATTATTGACGTACATAATTATGTACGTTATAATTATATTAAGCGTACATTATCCAGTACATTAAGGGGAGGTTTAAATATGTCAGTAATGAATGCCACAACGGCAAGAA
This sequence comes from Methylomusa anaerophila, assembly GCF_003966895.1. Classification (NCBI taxonomy): domain Bacteria; kingdom Bacillati; phylum Bacillota; class Negativicutes; order Selenomonadales; family Sporomusaceae; genus Methylomusa; species Methylomusa anaerophila. The sequence continues at coordinate 2,303,918 of NZ_AP018449.1, forward strand.
ATAATTTTTTTAAGGTCTTGGAAGAGGTTATTGCAACTCATGAGCCTATTTGCATAACTGGGAAAACCGGCAACGTAGTAATGATATCTGAAGAAGACTGGACAGCTATTCAGGAAACCTTATATTTAATTAATATACCGGGGATGAAAGAAAAAATAATTAAAGGTCTTAATACTCCGCTGGATGAATGTGTAGAGGATAACTAATAATGGATGAGCCGTGGAAAATTCTCTATACCAAAGATGCTTTAAAAGATAAGAGAAAGGCTTATAAGGCCGGTTTCCAGGATAAGATAGAACGTCTCTTGTCTCTACTTAAAGAAAACCCTTATACTCCACCGTATGAAAAACTTGTCGGTAATTTTTCTGGTGCATATTCGAGACGTATTAACATTCAACACCGTCTTGTATATTCAGTACATGAAACTGAAAAAGTTGTAAAAATAATTAGTATGTGGCACCATTATGAATAATTGTCGATGGTGTATAACCGGAAAATATTATGAACATATACTTTTCTAATCACTCTGACATTGGTTGGAACCCATCCTCCGTAGATACCGGCACTATAAAAATTGTTTTACTGCGGGTATGTATTTGGCTGATTGTGCATGATATAATCATAAAAGTAAAAAGTATCTTTCTTGGATTGTTTGGTTTGGCGATTAAACAATACCACAAAAAGAGATACTTTTTACTTTTTTTATAATATTTTTTTAGCCATCGCGCTAAGCGATTTCGTTCTTCGTATAGTTAAGAGCCCGTCCATTCTGAAATTATAGTGAGAATACCACTACGAGCAGCATTTTAAACTGCGCCGCTGCCTCAACCGCGTGCGGTATGCCGGCAGGCATAACAACGCTCTGCCCAGCTTCCAGGGCATATGCTTTACCACCGATGGTAATGGATGCGCTGCCATCCAAAATATACACCAACGCATCGCCGTGAGATTCGTGCGTGCTGATTTCTTCACCCTTGTCAAACGCGAATAGTGTTATGCTTACAATGAGTCGAGGGACGGTTCGGTGACTCATCGACATTTGTATTTGGGGACATTGCGGGGACATCGAATCATAGCTGCGTTATTTGCATTTGTTTAGAACTTATAATGCAAGTCGGATCCATGAATTCCCAAAACTTAATCTTTATGTACCACTGTAAAATCTTTGCTTTGATCTGAGTGACAATTAAATTGCGCAATAATCTTTTTTATTCCTAGCTCTAAATAGTAAACCCCCATACCTTTTGCCAGTTCAGCAGTATTTCCTGTTTGAAAACAAAATATCATAGCAAGCTCCAAAATATTCTGGGGAGTATATTCACCCAACAGATCATGTTGATGGCGGGCGTAATCATAGCCTATTTGAAAATCGCTTAGATGTTGTTTGGACACGATTCTCTCCTCCCGTCCGTTACCCATTTTGGTAGTAGCAGGTTGGTAATTTAAAAGTTCGGTGATACTTACAACTGAGGTAGCTTAGTAGATTGATCATCTAGAAGTTCAGTTACGTTGACTCCCAGAACTGTGGCGATTTTCTCCAGAAGACTAAAGGAGGGTGTTTCACGGTTATTTTCAACAGCGGATAAATGTTCCCGTGAAATTCCTACTTTGGCGGCTAAGTCCGCCTGTTTTATTTGTTTGTTTCGCCGTATAACCCCAACTTTAAATGCTGTTTTCACAGTTGCCACCTCCATGAATATATTGTAAGTTTACATACTACGTCTTGCAACATTAATGTAAGTTAAAATATTACATTAATTGACTTTTTTTTAGGTAAATTCATTGATTGTCAGCCTATATCTTGACCTTGTAAAATATTTCATGTACCATTAATGTAAGGTTATATATTACATTACTAAGGATGGTCACATTGAATATTGGTGGACGCATTAGAGAAATAAGAAAACAGTCTGGCCTGAAAATAAACCAATTAGCAGAAACAGTTGGTATTGACCGAGTGTATTTGAGTGATATAGAGCGGGGGAAAAGTACACCATCATTAAAAACTTTGGAAGCCATTTGTACGGCGTTAAATATTTCCCTTTCCGATTTCTTTGCTGAGCAAGGTCAGGAGCTAGACCCGGAAATTCGCCGACTTGTGGATACCGTTAAGAAACTAACGCCTGAGCAAAGAGAGTATCTTCAAAAATTGTTAGAAACAATAAGCAATAATTGATGTTTACGTGTGGAAATAAGGACATGGAAGCAGGGTATGGTTTTGAACCACTAAAAAACCCCTGTTTTTATCTTGCAATAACAATTAAAAAGAGCAAAAAATTACGCAACAAGGATGGTTCCTTCGGATATTCAAAAGAAGGAAGCAGAGGGGAGTCACTTATTGTAGCATCTAATAAAAATTGGCTGGAGGGAGAATTTTTTTTCGCAGGAAGCTTCGGGGTTAGACATTGACTTTTGATTTAACTTTTTTCCTACTTGACATAGTATTGAATGAAATTGCTTTTCGGCAGGTGAATTCGAGGTGAATTCACCTGCCGTTATTATAAATGGGATGAATTGGGAATGTCAATATAGAAATGAATTAATTATGATGTCACCGTGCATGTATATTTAGTGCATTCATATTGGTAGAATAATGACAGCATGTATAGGTAGGGGATGATAATAAAATGCCTTCAACTCTTCCACCTTTCTCACTTCGAATTCCCGAAAAGTTGCTGAATAAAATACGTTTTATCGCGGAACAAAACAAACGGTCAACCAACAAGGAAATCGAGTTTATTATTGAACAGTATGTAGCTGAGTACGAAAGAAAATGTGGCCAAATTAAAATTGATGAATGAGAATAGATAGAGTCGAGGGACCGTTCTTCGCCTCATTTCTGTGTTTATTGGTATTGAGGGTGACACTGAGATTAACAAATATGTGGATCATACTATTTTCATTCTGGCTACCAATAGTATCTGACGCCGATTCTGGCGGTTATTCCGTTACAATTGCTGGCGTATTATGCGGCAGTGACCAAGGTTGTGATGTGGATAAGCCGAGGAATTTGGCGAAGAGTGTGACTGTGGAGTAAGGAAGGGAAGGGTTAACGTTAAATCGCCTGTCAGCGTGTGCTGGCAGGCGATTCTTGTATAGCACTGAAAGTAAACTTGTCGGCGGTAGGCGCCAATACCGGGTCTTAGCCAACGCTCCACCGTGTTACTTGACTTCCGCTTATGGCTAAGACCCGGTATTGGCTGGGTTAGGGTAAGTGGTGTGAGTCTTATCCCCCCAATGAATGTTGTTATTTCAAGGTTAGTAAGTCTATTGAGCGTTTAAGATTAGCTGGGGAGAAACCGTGTCATTGGTAAAACAGCTAAAAAAGCTCCTGGCCAATTTCGTGTGGATTTGGCAGGAGTTTTGTATGCTTATGGGAAATAAGTGATAAATGAATTTAGGAAGAGGAAGAAATATCGCCCACCATAAAAAAGCATTAAAGTAGTATTTTAATCAATTATATTTGGAATAACATTTACAATGAAATCCATCCATTCATATTATCTATTTAAAGGAGTACTTATGATTATTGATCGTTCTCTAAATTATGGTAGGAATCACGTTCGAGAATTTTTACAATTGTCAGTTCCATTTAAAACTGTTGTAGATTTCGGTGCTGGTCTTGGAAGCGATTTAGATATCGCGCGAGAACTGAATGCTTCTGCAGAATTATATGCAGTTGAATTGTATAAACCATATATTGATCATTTATTGAGTAGACATATTCGAGTAATAGAAAACAACATAGAACGGGACGAAATATATTTACCCACCGAATCAACGAATGTCGTTATTGCCAATCAGATTCTGGAGCATACTAAGGAACTTTTTTGGATCTTTCACGAAATGTCGCGTATTCTTACTGTTAATGGGTACCTGATCATTGGAGTTCCTAATTTGGCGTCTTTGCACAATAGGTTGTTATTATTTGCTGGAAAACACCCAACTTCTATTAAAGCAAATTCAGCACACATACGAGGATTTACAAAAGAAGACTTATTATACTTTATCGAAGAATGTTTTCCTGGCGGTTACAAACTAGAAGCATTTAGGGGCAGTAATTTTTATCCTTTTCCTTCATTTATTGCTAGACAACTGGCAAGTATAATACCTAATATGGCATGGGGAATTTTCTTTTTATTTAAGAAGCAAAAACATTATAAGAACGAATTTGTAGAGTATCCTATAAAACACCAATTAGAAACTAATTTTTATTTAGGTTGATCAACATGAGTCAAGGGTCGTTCTATTTTTATTTCGCAAGTAAAAAAGAGTTGGCTAAGGAAGTCGCTAATTACTACAGCAGAATTAAAATATCCGAAATTTCAAAAGCTGCAGAAGGCAGAACATGGGAAGATTTTATTGAGAAACTGATGGGAGATATCATAAAAAGAGCGAAACAGAAAAAAAGTTTTGGCTGTCCGTTAGCTGTTTTAGGCATGGAAATTGCCTTTTTGGAGCCGGATATCGCGGATAAATATTATGAATCAATAAAAAAAGTTGTGGGCATATTTGCTGATGTTTTCAAAAGATCCGGGATAGCTGAGGAAAAAGCAGTTCTAATTGCTGATCATGTCCTGGCCATATATGAAGGATATCTGTTATTTTACAGAATAAGCAAAAATATTGATGAATTGGAGAAGCTCCGAAGAGACCTGAAAGCAATTACGGCAAGTCTCCCGCTATAATATTGGTTTGAAATTGAGGGAACTATGAATTCCTGGATCATCAAAAAATGTTTTCGTCTTGATGGAACACGGTGCATTTTAATCAAAATAGAAAGGAGTATCTTATGGGTAGCGGCTATGAACAAATTTATGAAGGCCTCATTCCTAAATTGAGCAAATGCGATTTTTTTGAAATCGCCGAACGCCTTGGCCTATCACTTCAGCCGGACGGTACCTTATCTGTCCAGTTTCTTGGCCGGGAATATGGGATTAGTTCCCACGGTATTAATCCGACGGATGGTAAGTCGGTTAATGTCAACAATCGCAGTGTGCTGGCTTACTACACATTGTCTCAAGGCATGGGTGAACCTGAATTTTCGTATGTGCCGATTTCTTATCATACCGGTCCGGGGATAACATTCAGCAGCAATATAAAATGGATGACCGACCCGCTCGGTAAAGCATTTAGTGAAAATTATGAAGCATTTAGAGAAACTATGGGCAAATTAGGCGGGGTTTTTAACGGCAAGATGAAATCGGGTGGCTATTCATGGCTGTTGAACGTATTGCCGAAAATCCCCCTGCAAATCATTTATCAGGATGGCGATGATGAATTTCCCTGCGAAGTTCAGATTTTGTTTGATAAAAATGCTTCACTATTTTTGGAATTTGAATGTCTGGCTTTTTTAGAGGGCTGCCTCGTAAGAGCGATGCTTATGACTGCCCGAACGGGAGACACAACCGGATGGGTGTAAACTTCGCTGTAAATAAAAGAAGCGTATTATGCGGCAGTGACCAGGGGTTGTGATGTGGATAAGCCGAGGGATTTGGCGGAGAGTGTGACTGTGAAGTAAGGAAGGGTAACGTTAAATCGCCTGTCAGCGTGTGCTGGCAGGCAATTTTTGTATGGCTGAAAGTAAACTTGTCGGCGGTAGGCGCCAATACCGGGTCTTAGCCAACGCTCCACCATGTTACTTGACTTCCGCTTATGGCTAAGACCCGGTATTGGCTGGGGTGGAGGCAAGAAGTGTGATTGATGTATATTTCGGGCAAAACTGACAACAGCCAGATAATCAAATGTTGTAGAGGGTCCCTACCAATAAATTTGTGTTATTTTTCTTTTAAAAGGCATATAATTAATTTGTTCGGAAACAAATTAATTATATGCCTTTTGGCTAGTAAAAGCCTTTAAACAGTGGATAAAACCGGGGAGTAGCCGGTGTTCTATAAACGTACTTTGCATTAATGGAGGTAGTACATGAAACCTTATCACTTGGGGCATCGCATTAATATTTTAGGACGGGTACTTTCGAAGAGACTACACGAAGGAATCTCCGCAACAGGAATTACGAGTAGTCAATGGCCTGTTATTGCCCGCCTCTTATATTGTAATGGATTAACACAAACAGAAATTTGTGAGCAATTATCTATAGAAGCTCCTGCTATTTCTAAAACAATTTGCAACCTGGAAGCAGCGGGGTGGGTTATACGGAGCACAGATGATAAGGATAAACGTGAAAAAAAGGTGACTCTTACTGATAAGGCTAGATCGCATCTTCCTATCTGGCTCCAAACTGTTATCGATTTGGAAACTCAAGAACTTAAAGGTATCTCAAATGAAGATCTCGTGATCTTTAATCGTGTCCTTGAACAAATATTACAAAATTCCAAAGATCATTAAATTGAATTCTAACCGGAATTTTAGATTGTATATTTGCCTACTTTCGCCTATTTAAGCAGTACAGGATATTTTGGGACAAAAAAGGGGCTGAGAAAATGGTTCAATTAGATAATCCCGAATTACGTAAGTGGATGATTTTGTCAGTCAGCTGTGTAGCCGTATTTATGACGACCCTTGATGCCAGTATTGTTAACATTGCGCTCCCTTCCATTACACAATTTTACAATGCGCCTTTATCCAGTGTTGAATGGGTTGTAATGGTTTATCTGCTCCTGATAAGCAGCATGTTGCTCACATATGGGCGAGCGGGTGATATGTACGGGCATCGACCGATATTTGTGATTGGATTTGGCATTTTTACAGTGGCTTCAATTTTTAACAGTATAGCACCGACGATTGGTTATCTTATTGCCGCAAGAGCACTGCAGGCTATCGGTGGCGGCATGGTGTTGGCGGTGGTTCAAGCGATTATTGCCGCTACTTTTGGCCCGCAAGAACGCGGCAAGGCCATAGGTATTTCCTTGACTTTTGTGTCATTGGGTCTTGCTACCGGTCCTTCGTTGGGAGGACTTTTGGTAAGCTACTTTGGTTGGCAATCTATCTTTGTCATTAATATACCTGTCGGATTTATCGGCTGTATCTTGGCTTATCAGATACTGCCTGGTTCTAAGACCAGTGGGCAAAAGTTTGATGTCGCCGGGGCGGCGGCACTTTTTGTTGCCCTTACGACGTTTTTGCTCGCCATGAGCCACGGCCAGGCATGGGGCTGGACTTCGAATATTATCCTCGGATTACTGGCGGTGACGGTAATATTTTTTACCGTGTTTATTCTAACTGAACTGAAAAGCGCTGCACCGATGATTCAGATATCGATGTTCAACGACCGTTTTTTTGCCGCCTCAAATATGGCAGCGTTAATCAACTATCTAGCTCAGTATACCCTGACTTTCCTCTTGCCCTTTTACTTAATTTCGCAGATGAATTTGCCTATTAGTACTGCTGGTTGTATTATCAGTGCTTTTCCGGTAGCGATGATGATTTCTTCACCAAAAGCAGGCGCAATGTCGGATAAATTGGGCTTCAGGGTATTGACGGTAGCTGGCATGGCCTTTGTCGGCACAGGGATGCTAATTGTCGGTTTGGTTGCTCTCAATCCGCGGATTCCTTTTATCGTTCTAGGTATGGTCTTTGTCGGTCTGGGGTCAGGAATATTTCAGTCACCAAACAATAACTCAATAATGAGCGCTGTTCCCAAAAGCCATATGGGGGTTGCATCAGGAATGATTGCCACCATGCGTAATGTCGGTCAGGTTATGGGCGTGGCGGTCAGCGGGGCGGTGTTCGCCAATCAGATGGTAACCTATCAAAATCTTTCTCATCCGGCGATGTATGCCATGAGAGATACATTTTTTGTAGCAGCATGCATAGCCTATTTCGGGGCTATAATCTCCCTGGTACGGGGTAAAAAATCGCACCTTAAAGATGATATTATGTAATAAACGTTTAGTTCGGGATTTCTCGGAGATATAAGACCAGGGCGATGGGAGATTCATATGGCTATATAAAAAAAAGAAGGCCTCGTTTAGCCTTCTTTTTTTTGGTGGGCCCAGCATGGGCGATTACTTGTTGGTGAAAGTCCAATACGGGGGCTGATAGCGCCAACCCTTCGGATCATATGTTCATGTATACGCTGCAAGCGGGTGTACCGCTCCTTTACATCCGTGACTTTCTCGGCCATTCTAAAATTTCAACCACCGAAATTTGTGCAAGATGTAATTTGTAGATATAAGCAATATATATAAGGTAACACACTCTACTTATGTTACTTTGCTAACTATTTCCATAGAAGTAAAGTTCGCCCTTTTTTCATTTTTTCCTCTTTTTCGACATAATTTTTATTGAAATTCGATATTTTTTTCAATTTTGGGCTTCAAGCCTTATAAAAGTGATAAAGATAACAACTTCATAAATTTAAATTAATATAGACATTATCTAATTCTTCTTTTGTTATCCCTAAGTAAGCCAACGTTACACTGGGAGCTGAGTGATTAAGTAATTTCTGAATTTTAGTCACGTCCACTCCGTTTTTATATGCCCAATAGCCGAAGGTTTTGCGTAATGTATGAGTTCCGATGGCATCCTTAATATTTATGGAACGCGCCGCACGATTGATAATTCGATAGGCTTGTATGCGGCTGATGGGGCGATCGCCTTTTTTGCTTTTAAACAACCAATTGCTTTGATGGTCAATATTGGCGAGATACTGCTGAATCGCCTTTTTGCAGGTGTCCGAAAGGGGAAAATCCTTGGTTTTTCCAGTCTTCTTTTCCCGGAGTACAATTCTGTCTTTTTCTCTCACGTCATTGATTTTCAAGGATAATAAATCGGAAATTCGTAAACCGCTGTTGATGCCTAAAACAAAAAGAAGGTAATCGCGTAAATTTTTGCCCGCTAAGTACTTTTTGATAGCATCGATCTGTTTTTTGTTTCGGATCGGCTCCACATACTCCACTTTGATCACATCTCCCTAAAGTAACATATTATCCATTAAAGTATATAATATGTTGCAAAAAGCTGGCAAAACGCAAGTATCACCTTTTTGTGCAAAGTAACATAAGTAGAGTATGTTACCTTAGATCATTCTGTTGCGAGCAATCTGGTAATATGTCAAGCTCATAAAAAATAAATATCGTAAGCAATGCGCCAAAAAAGGGTAAATCTAATAAGCTCTTTCCTCAAGAAGGAGAAAAAGTTAAAAAATGGAAATCATTAAATTTGGCTTACTCTACTTTTAGAGTAAAGCTGATGGTTGGCCAGCAATCCAAAAATCAGCCGGATAAATTTACGAGCAGTAAGTGCGAGTGCGCGTTTATGCTGATGAGTTTTAACTTCATCGTATTTCTTGTGGTAAAAAACTGCGTATTCCGGTATATGGTTCTTAACATGACTGGCAGCTTCAATTAGATAGTATCTTAAGTAGGAATTGCCAGCTTTTGAAAGAACGGTGTCGTCAGCCCTAAAATTGCCGGATTGATTTTCACGCCAAACAAGACCGGCATATTTAGCAAGAGCACTGTGCGAGTTAAAGGCGTCGATGGAGCCAATCTCCGCAATGATGCCGACAGCGTAAACCGGGCCGATGCCAGGAATGGACAAGAGAGAGTGATAAGCATTTGGGTCAAGCCCCTTGAGGTTTTTTTCAATTGCCTTATTAATGGCCTTTATTTCGGACTCATAAGCGGAAATAAGGTTGAAAGATGAGGCGATAGAGAGGGTTAAAGGTTCATATAGGCATTTATCCAATCGGTAAGAATTGCGAGCTGCCTGCTGAAGTAAAGAGGCTGTATGGCCAGGATTTACAAACCGGTTTTTACCTTTTTGGCCAATATGATCAATCAGTGCTTGCAGCGGCATATTGGCAATGTCCTCGGTAGAGAGGAAGTCGGTTAAAACCGAAGAGGCCGTAGCACCGTAATGGTCGGAAAACGGCTGCTGATCTTCGTCGAGCATAGAAAGTTCACTGAATTTAAGAAATATATTCGAGAGCATATAGGTTTTCTCGCGAGTAAGCGAAGCGGCGATATGTAAACGATGGCGGGTCAGGCGTTGCAGAGCAAGAAACTGGCTGCCGCGCCAAGGCGCAGTAGTAATTCGGCCGACTCTGGCAAAATCAGCGATTACAAAAGCGTCAACAGCATCGTTTTTCCCTAAGTCGATGTACGATTTTTTGTAATTGGCAATCATCTTGGGGTTCAAACAATAAACGTGAGTATGAAATGGCATTAACAGCTCACAGGAAGACAAATAATTGGCGATATGAATTCCGTAGAAAGATGTGGACTCCAAAGCAAGCATCAGCTTGTTGATGTCACGGTTTCCATAAAGGAAGGCATGAAGTTTTTCGGCCATTTCAATGGCTCCCGGGTGATTGTTCGGTACAGAAAACCGCAGAAGTTTCTGTGCTTCGTAATCAATAGCACAGACGACATTTTCTCGGGAACTTACGTCAATCCCCACAAATAAAGTAGAAAGAAGATCCGCCTTCTTCATAAAACTTCACCTCCTTTTTGGCAAAAAATAGGGAAGATAGAAAGGAATACCCTGATCTTACTCACTGACCGCACCCTCGCATAATCAGCATTCATCTGTGAAAGCAGCTTGCTGGAAAGCTTTCGCCCAGAGACGCAACATCTGTGTTAGCGGTATTGGATGAATAAGGCAGGCGTCACGCTTTATAAGCAATAACCAAAAGGTTTTGCAGGAGAGATCAGACGTTACCTTTGCTAAATTCTCTTACGAATATTTTAGCATCAGGGGATTCAAATCCGGGTAGTAAAAAATAAAATAAGCTTTGTAAACAATGGCGGATTATTGCCTACAAAACTTATTATACGAGGAGAGATGAGCATGAAAAGCATTCAGATGAAATTAACGGTTACGATCATAGTTATTTTCCTGGTGGCGCTTAGCACGCTTGGCGGGCTAAACTACTTTAGGGCCCGGGAAATCGTTACGGAAAATATAACCAGCGACATTCAAAAAATGGCGGCAATTTCGGCTGGGGATGTGAGTGACTGGCTGGAGATACGTAAGTCGGAAGTGAGTGTTATGTCGCTGGCGCCGGTTGTCCGGTCCGGCAACCTAGAAGCAATAGCGCCTTTCCTAAAAGATGTGGTGGCAGAGAATAAGGTTTATGATTCGATCGGTTTTATTAAACCTGACGGCACCTATATGAATTCCTCCGGCGCGACAGGCAGTCTGGCGGACAGGGAATATTTCCAGCGGGCCATCAAAGGAGAAAAGATTATTTCCAACCCGACAACGTCCAAGACGACTGGTAAAACCATGGTGCCGCTGGCCGTACCGGTGAAAAATGACGGTGCAATCATCGGCGTTCTTTACGGAACAATCAATATGGATAGTCTGACGCAGAAAATTCTCGATATCAAGGTAGGCCAGACCGGCTATGCGATGGTTACGCAGGGGGACGGTCTCAGGATAATCCATCCTGACAAAGAGACGGTGATGAAGAGCAATCCCATCAAAGACGCCAATGCCGACCCAGCTCAGCGCCAACTGACCGAATTAATGGTCAAAGGGGAAAAAGGACTGCTGGCCCTGAAATCCTCCGATGGGGTTGTCAAATATTACAGCTACGCGCCTGTTCCCGGAACCGCATGGTCGCTGGCCATTTGTGTCCCGGCCGATGAAGTGACCGGGATCGTTGCCTCCCTTACCGTCATTTCGCTTGTGACCATCATTGTCGTCCTGCTGGTTGCGGCTGTGCTCATCGCCTGGTTCGCCCGCCGCATCGCGAGGCCCATTCAGACAATGGAAGCGGCGGCCAGTCAGATTGCCGGCGGCAACATTCGTCAAGTTAAGCTGGACGTCAACTCCAACGACGAGATCGGACGATTGGGACGCAGCTTCGAGCAGATGGCCGGCAACCTGCGGGATATTATAAAACAAATTCATACCGACGCCGAGCAGGTTGCGGCGGCGTCTGAGGAACTGACCGCCAGTTCGGAACAGTCGGCCCAGGCAGCCAATCAGATAGCGACTTCTATTACCGGCGTCGCCAACGGGGCTAACGAACAGCTTGTGGTGGCAAACGAGGCCACAGCGGTTGTGGACCAAATGTCCGCCAGTATCCAGCACGTGGCCGCCAATACGAACCAGGTTGCCGTACAATCATCCCAGGCGGCCGAGAAAGCCAAGGAAGGCGGCCATGCGGTGGAAAAGGCGGTTAGTCAGATGGTTCAGATTGAGGATACTGTCAACACTTCCGCCAAGGTGGTGGCTAAGCTCGGCGAACGCTCAAAGGAAATCGGCCAAATTGTCGATACCATCGCAGGTATTGCCGGCCAGACCAACCTGCTGGCGCTTAATGCGGCCATCGAGGCGGCGCGGGCTGGAGAGCAGGGCCGGGGCTTTGCAGTAGTCGCGGAAGAGGTAAGAAAGCTGGCCGAGCAGTCCCAGGAAGCGGCCAAGAAAATCGCCGAACTGATCGGGGAAATACAAGGCGATACCGCCAAGGCTGTCGCGGCTATGGATGACGGCACGCGGGAAGTAAAGACCGGGGCCGAAGTAGTTAACGCCGCCGGCGTTGCGTTTAGGGAAATCGTGGAATTAGTGTCTCAGGTTTCAGCCCAGGTAAGGGAAATTTCGGCGGCCATCCAGCAAATGGCTTCCGGCAGCCAGCAGATTGTTGACTCGGTCAAAAAGATCGACGCCTTCAGCAGGTCATCGGCGGGCGAGGCCCAGAGCGTCTCGGCGGCTACCGAGGAGCAACTGGCCTCCATGGAGGAAATCGCAGGTTCTAGCGAAGCTTTGGCAAAACTTGCGCAGGAACTTCAGGCGACCGTGGCCAAATTCCGCGTTTAGCAAGAGTTGACTTGTTAACAGATGCATGACGTTTTATTTCAGTTTTCGTAAACACAAAAACACAGCCTGCCTGGCAGTGGCAGGACTGTGTTTTTTACTGTAAAAATGCTATATTTTTAAATTATCCAGCCTGTTTCCCAATGACTGTTTGGTTAACAGCGCGTGTATTAGGGTGTAGTATTCCGGCAGGCTGTCTTTGGACCATTTTAATTCGATTCCCAATAAATCAGTTGTAATTGTAGTGAGATCAAACCCGAGAGATTCCAGGGAATGGCGCATTTTTTCCGGATGCCGGCAGGGTAGGGTATCGCGTCTCGCACAGCGGTCGCAAAGGTGGCAGCCACCGGAAGCCAGACTGACACTGCCGGGTATTTGCTGTTCCAGGGCCAGCAGGGTATCGGCCAGTTTGGTTTTTACCTCCCGTAATGTACTCATGGTAATCTCTTTGATTTTCTCAGCGGTATTGGCGGCCTTAATGGTTGCCGGCTCATAAATTATTTTGACGCCAACAACATAAATATAGTTGAAATCGCGGAGAAATTGTTTGACATCCAGTTGCAGCGGCGGGCAGGACCAAAGGTTGTTATAATTGTGACATTCTTTGCAAAAAACCATAAAATTTTCCTGTTGCTGGTATTTGCAGATGAAGTCCTGCAGGGCTGCCGAATTTGTGCAGGTAAAAGTATGATACAAGGCAATTCCCTCATTTCCCTTAAAGATTTTTCCGGCCGGCGATCCCGAATCCTTGGCTGTTCAAGGCTTGTAATGCGGCTGTGGGATCTTCGCAGAAGTAGGACTGTTTTGCCGTAGTGGCGGCTAGGGAACCGCCTGGCGGACTTCCGGCATTAATAGATCGGCAATGTCCGCCAGGGGAATGGGGAATTTCAGGAACCCATAAACATACGGCGTATATTCATACAATTGATAGTACACAACAAGGGCGGCCGGCGTGAGATAAAATTCCTGCCCGCTTTCCTTGATGCCGTCATAGGGGGTAATGAAGGTAATTTGCTTCTCATTGATTTGTTTGTGGATGATGGCGTTAATACGGGAGCGGTAATCGCTGTCCGGGCTGAATAATTCACTGAATTGATACAGACGGCCGGTTTTTAGGTTGACTGTAAAAGCCTTCAGATAAGTCATCGGGTGGGCGGCCCGCGGCGGGGAAACAAACTCGGTAACGGTAAGACTGAGAATATTGTTCTTGTTAAAACCCACCCGGTAATCCACTTGTACCGAGGCGCCGGATCCCTCAACGCTGCCGGTAAACCGATCCAGTTCCTGCTGAAAATATTGATTAAGCTGATTTTGCACGGCGCTGTCAGGCAAATCTTCAATATGAGGCCAAACCGTCTGGCTGGTCAAAATGGTAACATCCCGGGGCAAGACATTGGCATAAACAGGCTGGGTGGAAAGTTTGTACAAGCGGTATCCGCCGCCGGCCAAAGCCACCAAGAACACAATGCAAAGCACATATTTCACTATTTTCACAGACAGCCACCTTCCTTTATCCTCAAAAAACCTATATTATTTAGTATACAGGAATATTTTATATTTTGCAGGGAACAGGAAAAATATTCTAACGGTCAACCCAGGCAGTACCTGCTTTGTTTTGGCGAAAGAGGAGATGGTATTTACAAAATGAGCCAGTTTAAGTTGCTATCCAAGAATTTTATTTGTATTTGTCTTTCCAGCTTTCTGTATTTTGGCAGTTTTTATTTGCTGTTGCCTGTATTGCCGCAGTTTGTGGCCAGTTTGGGCGGCACAACCAGTCAGATTGGTTTGGTAACCGGCTTTTTTACGATGGTATCGGTGCTAATTCGGCCGTATTGCGGTAAACTCGCCGACAAATATGGCCGGAAAAAACTGCTGCTGTTCGGGGCCGGGCTTTTTGCGCTGCTGTTTTTCTTCTATGACCGGATTCAGGCCGTGGTGCCGCTTTATTTATTGAGAATACTGCATGGCGTTGCGCATGGCAGTTACCTGGCGGCCGCTTACGCGTATGTTGCCGATCTGGCTCCAGTCGAGCGGCGGGGCGAAGTCATGGGTATCTATGGCGCGGCCAATGTGCTGGCCATGGCGCTGTTTCCCGCCTGGGGCAGTTCACTTATAACCGGCAGTCAGGATTTCTCAACCCTGTTTATGGTTGCCATAGCTACCGCGGCGGCCGGTTTCCTGGCGGTCGCCGGTATTGATGAGCGGAAACCGTCAGAAGAAGGCCCGCCCAATGTCAGTATTCTGGCCGTAATCCGCCTGCGGGCGGTGCTGGTGGCTTCGCTCACATTATTTGCCGCCGCGACGGTGTACGGCGCGGTTATTACCTTTTTGCCGGTATACGCGCCCGGACGGGGAATCGTCCAGGTCGGGATATTTTTTACAACCTATGCGGCCTTTACTTTGATCAGCCGGATAGTTGCCGGCAAGCTGTCAGACCGTTTCGGGCGGCGCGCCGTAATTCTCCCCTGCCTGACGTTTGTGGCCATTGCGGCCTTTTTGTTGCCGTTTTTGCAGGGAATCTACGGCTTGGCGTTTATTGGTGGTTTGTTTGGCTTTGGTTTTGGCGCCTTTATGCCTGCTTTGAACGCGTTCGTCGTGGATGAGGTTTCACCCCGGGAACGGGCCAGCGCGCTGGCTGTTTTTACTTCCTTCATGGATGTGGGGATTACAACCGGGGCGGTCGTTTTAGGGATTATCGGTGAACTTAGAGGCTATGCCGTCATGTTTGGCCTTGGCGGTGTGGTTGTTGTTCTGGGGATCTTATTATTTGCCGTCGGCGCCCGGGCGTCTTATTTACAAAAAAAAACGGCTGATAGTGCCGGACCGTGAAAATGAACGTGAGTCGGGGGACGGTTCTTCGACTCATATTAATATGAGCATTAGGGCTCTAAAGCTAATGCCACCAGTGAATCTGAGAACCGTGCTCCTGAGTCAGATTGTCATCACCCGGCTTGACTGATAATAATATCCTCTTTAATGCTGCAATGTCCTGTATTTACAGGATTTCCTTAATAAATACGGTTAACTCTTTGCCTAAATTTATTTCCCTCGGGGTAGTGTACGGTTTGTTCAGATGATTATAATAAATATGAACGATCGGACGGGGGCCTAAATTTTGGCGTACATTCGCCACAACTCCGACCTCACCGGTAGATAGGCGGACTACGGAGCCGAGAGGGTAGACGGCAAGACTATTGCACATTACATTGGCAATTTCGCCGTCAAGTAGAATTCCGCCACTCCCATATAAATATTCGATTGCCTGATACCTGGGATATTTATCCCTGCATATCAAACTGTCATACCCATCACACACGGCAATAATTCTCGCACCAAGGGGAATATTGCTTCCGGATAACTGTTTGGGATAGCCTGATCCGTTCCAATATTCATGGTGGTATAGAATTAGTTCACAAATTTCTTTACGAATACCCGCTTCCTGGGCAAAATAGTAGCCATATTGCGGATGCTCCTGCCATAACTTTTCTTCCTGTTTGTTTCTTTGCGCTACTGTCAACAAGTGCGGCATCTCGCAAAGACCCACATCATGCAGGATTGCCCCTGTGCCGATGACTGTCATATTGGTTTTCCCAAGTCCCATTGCCCCTGCCACCAAAAGCGACAATGCACAGGTATTAACACAGTGGTTGTAAAGTAAGTCACTATTCATTAATTTCATTTCCGTACAAAAGCGAACTACGGCCGGATCAATTGCGATGTCTTTGGCAATGGCCTGCGCCGTCTGGGATACTCGGATCATTTCGTCGGATGTGTTGGCTTCGATGCGATTGGGTGCAAACTGAGTAATCTGGGCCAAAAGAAGGTTTTCTATTTCTCTGGAAGTAATCTTTTTTATATCGACAGTCAGGGTATATTGATCATTTATCCACACAGTTTTTACGCTCCGGGTCCGCAATAAATCAATATGGGTTTCGGTTATCTTGACCCCCTCTTTAAGGAGAAGCGTTTGGGTATGCGGGCATAGGACATTTTGGGCCAGAATCATCTCCGGATATAGTTTGGCTACCGGCAATTCTTTCATACACCTATCCCCTTTGCATTAAATATTAGTTATTCTGTAAGTTTGTCATTAGTCCCATTATTTCAACATTTTCAAGAAATATCCTGTGACTTTAGTCCTGTTTTATTGTTATTTATCGTTAAAATATGTTAACAAATCATTCGAAATATTTACATAAAATTTCCCGTCCTACAGTCATAACCTGCCTCTAAGGCAGGTTATGACTGTAGGACGGGAAGATTGTTGTATTGGGGACAAGGGGACATCCGGACACACTTGGGGATGCCGTTTTCGCACAGCCTGACGTTCCTTAATGTCCTATAGTGCCGGACCACAAAAATTATTGGGGAGCAATTTGACGAGAGTGTGACTGTGGAGTAAGGAAGGGTAACGGGAAAAATCGCTTGTCAGCGTGTGTTGGCAAGTGATTTTTTTGTATGGCTGAAAGTAAACTTGTCGGCGGGTAGGCGCCAATACCGGGTCTTAGCCAACGCTCCACCGTGTTACTTGACTTTCGCTTATGGCTAAGACCCGGTATTGGCTGGTTGGGAGACAAGGGAATTTAATCGCCCAATACAGTCAAGAATGTAGCCTTTATATTGACCTGGAAAATGAAAGTGGAGTTAAAATTAGTAATTACCACTTTACTGAGACTTACAGCAATAAAGAGATTCACTTTGACTACCATCTGCTTTTAGGCCGCTCAAATACAACCAATGCTAAGTACCTAATGGAAATGGTCGGTATTCGGTTTTAAGCTTCAAAAGCCGTGATATGCATTATATTATTTAGCAATAAAGACTTGGTTCTGTTGCTTGTTAGAAAGTTATGTTTAAGTTCCGGGAAGGGGGAAGAATATAACTTGCCTTTGTCCTGCAATCTTGTGGATGAGATGTATCCACTTTACCTAAATGTGGTGTATCGTGCCAAAGAATTCAGGACCGAACCTGTTCCCAAAAGTTTTTTCATTGCCTCTTGTGATCTTAAGGATATTCAAACCTTTGCAACGACAATTCGTGACCAGCAGGGTAAACTGTTAGCCTGCATTATCAACTTTGAGAATAATAATATACTGGTTCCCTATTACATCGGAAGGGACTATAGCGCTAATAAAGAGTATAACCTGTACTACAATATTTTATGGGAAACGATCAGTACAGGAGTAGCCAGGAAGAAAAAGGTAATTGACCTTGGACTAACTACTTATGATATTAAAAAGTGGCTTGGAGCAGAGATACAGCCTATTAAAATGTTTGTAAGGTTTAAAAGCAATGGAGTTAATAAGGTTTTAAAGTATTCGTTGCCGATGTTCCTCGAAGTTCCTCCGATACAATAACTTAACGATCTATGGAGTGAGGGTTGGCGCGGAAGAGGAGTTATTTTAGTTACATATATTTTGTTTGAACAACCGTACGTCTTCCAGCGCCGTCTCAAGTCGCATAAGAGTTTCGGTTGTATCCTTTCCCTCTTTATCTAGCCGATCAAGTTCTTCTAATAAGTTTCGAATTTTATCGCATAATTCAGTTTCTTTTTGTTCGTATTTTTGTGATTTATGCATTTTTATAATTACACCTTTTAACATAGTTGATAGTTGATAGTTGATAGCAGCAACTTAACTACTTATATCGGAAAAGTTACCCATATTATACCATATATATCTACGGATTAGAATAAAAAAGTCTAATTTAGACAGGTGTATTGGTTTAGCAACCTCCGTATAATAGACATAACGAGTATTTTTCGTTAGGAGTGTTAGTTATTAATATAGGGAGCGTTGCTAATCGAATGCGAAAAAAGGATACCGATAAATTTTTTCCGATATATAAGGAAGTCGGAAGGAGGATTGCATTTTTTCGCAATCTGCGCGGACTAAGCCAGGAAGAACTC
This sequence comes from Methylomusa anaerophila, assembly GCF_003966895.1. Classification (NCBI taxonomy): domain Bacteria; kingdom Bacillati; phylum Bacillota; class Negativicutes; order Selenomonadales; family Sporomusaceae; genus Methylomusa; species Methylomusa anaerophila. The sequence continues at coordinate 2,322,555 of NZ_AP018449.1, forward strand.
GCCGCAAAGGTTGATATTAGTGCAAGTCATTTAAGTAAAATTGAAGCACCAAACATACAAATAAGTTTTTCCCTGGATATGCTTTTGCTAATTGCGGAGGGACTGGACGTACCTGTTGCCGCACTTTTCGCTCCAGTAGAAGCAATTAGTATTCAGTTCAAAAATCAATTCCCTAATTCAGATATGTAGCCGGCCGGATAGGCCGGTTTTCTATTTCTACGATGTGCAGATGCTGGGGACATTGACCGGTTGACTTATTAGCAGCTTGTCGACAAATCTTGCTGGGCGTAGTTGGCTGCCGGAACCTCTTTATGACTTTTAACATAATGTATAGCAAAGTGCATATTGGAGGGAATAAAAATGTTGCACTGTGATGCCTGTCATCAAAAAGACGTCGACGGATGCTGCTATGAATGTGTTGGAGTATCAAAACCATTATTGGATAAAATTGTTGTCCTCGATCCTGGTCATGGAGGTATTTATTCGGGAGGCGTACACTATGGGTTCCGGGAATCTGATATTAATCTGTCGGTCGCTCTTAAACTACGCAAAAAACTAGCCAGGTTAGGCGCTAAAGTTATTATGACGCGAACACGTGATGTTAACCTGGCCCCACCGGGCTCGACTCTTGGCGCCGATCTCCGAGCCAGAGTAGATGTTGCTAAAACCTCTGGCGCTGATATTTTCGTAAGCCTGCATGTTGACGATGTTCCCAATATCAATCTTGAAGGTCCTGCCAGTTACTTCCCGGAAGGACGTTCTTCCGGCCTTGCCTCTGCCATCCAAACTTCTTTAGTAAATGAAATCTGCACAGATGGCAATGGTGTTAGCCCAGCTAATTTTTATGTACTCGTTCATAATGATATGCCCGCAGCATTAATTGAAATGGGGTATCTATCCAATCCCGCGGAAGCATTATGCCTTATGGATAATGCCTATCAAAATCTATTAGCTGGCGGCATTTTACGGGGCATCATTAATTACTTTCAGAAATAAGTCTAATGAATAACATGAAAAATCGCCTGTCAGCGGTACTGACAGGCGATTTTTGTGTGGGCTGAAAGTAAAATTGTCGGCAGTAGGCGCCGCTACCGGGTCTTAGCCAACGCTCCACCGTGTTACTTGACTTCCGCTTATGGCTAGGACCCGGTAGTGGCTGGATTGGTGCGGCAGAGGAGAGTAAAAAAAGAATCACGCACTCGGTAAATGGATCCACAAAGACCCTTTTACCCCAAATTGTTTTCTTGGACTTTCAGCTTGTTCGCCTTCGCCTATATTCACTCCCAGGCCCGGTACAAACCAGTTGGGGTGTTTAGTTCCTTCGTCTTCAACCTTTTTGATAATGAAATCTTTAACTGCAGGCGCAATATAAAAATGAGGCGTTAATAAATCCGTTTTATCATTGATAATTCCTTCTTGAAGCGCGGTGTAATAAATAGGAGTTTTCGGATATATCCTTATCCCAACTTGCATAAAAACAGCTTTGGGATTAATCTTTTGAAGAATCTCAAAGGTGTCGGATAATGTTTCCTCTGTCTCCCCCGGACCTCCCAAAAGCATATTCGGTAATAAAGGCATATTAACTGAACCACAATCCTTAACTACCTCAAGAATTTTCTCAACGTTATAATTTTTTCCATAATGTTTTAAGACGCTATCGCTTCCGGATTCAACCCCTAAATCAATCCCGGTGCAACCAGAATCTTTATACAATAAAAGATCATCACGATTTAAATTTGCAGGACTAAAGTACGCCGTCCATTCAATTGGAATTTTTCTTTTAATAATTTCCGCCGCAATGCTGACACTGTGACTGGACGGATCATTAAACACACTGTCGGTAAAGAAAAAGTGTCGGATACCCATCGTTTCCAAATAATATTCTATTTCATTGACTACGTCAGCAGGTTCCCGTAGTTGGTACTCGGTGCCCTCGATTAACGGATAACTGCAATATATACATCGGTGCGGGCAGCCTCTTTTGGTTGTTATTCCAATAGCTCCGCCTTCATCATAATACCAGTTAAAATTAAACTGTTCATTAAGCTTTTGCAGCTTTTCCGAATGTGCTTTATTAAATTTTAAAGAAATCTGGTTACCGATAATCAGTGGACTCATGAGTAATTCCTTTTTTTCTAATTGATTAAGTTGATTAAGGAGGCTTAAAAAGCTTACTTCACCAGCTCCGACTATACCATAATCAGCTCCGGTATACGCAAGCATTTCTTGAGGCATAATGGAAAAGCCGGAGCCGCCCAAGACTATGGGGCCTGTATAATTTGCGCGTATATGTGAAATAAAACTTTTTAAACTGGGCGCAAATGCCTTATTTAGAGGATATTGAGTATTATCAAGATTTCGAAAAGCAATACTCACTGCATCAGGTTGAAATTCTTTGATCCTTTTAATGACATCTTCATCGGAAAACAAATTGCGGTCGATATATTCAACCTCATGGTCTTCGACGATAGATTTGGCCACGTAGTAGGCTCCGATTGGGAAGACAGGTTCCGGAAAACATTCTTGGTTAAATGATATCATTAATACTTTCATTGCCTAAATTCCTCCATATATTATAAATTTTTTGGAACTACGGAAAAGTTAAAGTTTAGATTACAGGTGAGTGACAACGTAACAAATTATGAGGAACCCCCCATTTAAGGTTCTTACCTTAAATGGGGGGTTCCTCAACAATCCAGTACTCTGCGTCACCTAAATACATGGATAATCTTGCAGTCTTTTTTCGTCCTGTTTCGTTGTCGTCTCCTTACATATGTCCGATATGCGCGGCTCCTCCGCCTCGCAGGACGAAAAAAATCCTTGCAACCTTATCTAATGATTTAAGTGACGCAGAGTACTAGCAGCGGCATCGGCAGCGAGAACACTCCGGCTGAAAAAACTTCGGATTTTACCATGTACCCTTGGTACCCTTGCATACGGGTGTACTAGCCAAAAAGCATACGACACCAATTGAAGTTCACGAAACTTCAATTGGTCATTTTGTCATTTGCTATATCTTTTCCTTAATTTCCATTACGCCTCCGTAGTGGAAAAAGGGAAGGAAAATTTATCCAATTAAGACTTTGTCCAACAGATGGCACGTTTATTATAACATATTTTACAGATTATACAGAAGAAGTATTTTCAAGAAATATTTTCAATATTTTTAAGTGACGCAGAGTACTAGTGCTCATCAGTCAGGGAATTGACGCACTTTTAGCCACAACTTACCTTTTTGGCAGTAAGTTATGGCTATTTTACTTAAATGATTAATAGGTGTAAAATATTGTTAGCGGTTATGATCAGAATTACCCACATTTGTGAAGGATGTTTGAAGGATGTTTTTCCGGCAAGTAAGCAAAAACTATCTTGGGAGGAAGGCCGATGCTGTTAAAAGATAAGTTAGGTAAGTCTTTTGTTTTTACCACCGAGTTAGGCGGCATAAATGGTACCGACATTGAGAAAAGTATCGCCAAAGTCAGGGAATATGCCGGCTTGGATGCAATCAACATCCATGATTGTCCGAACGCCAGACTGCGCATGAATTCCGTGATGGCAGCCGCTGTTATTAACCGGGCGACCGGTATGGAAACCATTCCCCATTTTACCTGCCGGGACCGCAGTTTACTGGGTACTCAGGCCGATCTTTTAGGCGCCCATGCCCTGGGTATTCGTTATTTGCTGCCGACAACCGGTGACAACCCACAGCATGGACCCTATAAATCATCAGGGGTGTATGATTATAACTCTGCCGAACTCATCGCCCTCATTAAAAACTTCAATGCCGGCCAAGACGCCAACGGCCAGGCGTTTCAAGGGCAGACCCAGTTTACGGTGGCGGCAACAGCCACACCGGCAGCAGCCAATCTGGCGGCTGAAATAGCTAATATGCAGAAAAAAGTCAATGCCGACGCCGACTTTTTTCAGACGCAGCCGGTTTATGACGCGGCCCAGGCCGGGGTATTCCTTGCGCAAGCCAAGGTGTTCGGCAAACCGGTGTTATTAGGGTTAATGCCTTTAAAGAGTCTGAAGATGGCCGACTTTGTCAACAAAAACGTGGCCGGCGTAACCGTTCCCCCCACAATCCTGGCGGCAATGGAACAAGGGAAGACCGGTTTCGAGGTAGCGTGTGAGTTGATTAGCCAGGTCTACCGGCAGGTGGACGGGCTGCATATATTCGGCATGGGTGATGTGGCCGTAACCAACAGGCTAGTTGCTTATACCAAGGAACTGCTGAGCCGCTAACGGCGAGAACCCTTGCATAGAATAACACAGCTTTGTGATATTGTTGATAATAAAGAAGTATACTTCCCGGGCATGGTAAATAACCCTCTGTCAGCACCTAGGCCGCTGAAAAAGCCCTTTGATGCTAAAAAAAGGTATAGTCCCTCAAGAAAACTGAGGAGGCTGTACCTTTTTTCGCGTATCATTTACGATATCAGGAGGGACATAGGGACAAAAAACTTGTCTCTTACGTAAACATTTAGTTAACTTGCGTTAAATTGCGTTAAAAATTAGTAAATTTTAGAGGTATTTTGAGATATTTTAGCGAATTAATCTAAATTAATCAATAATAGAACAAAACCCCAAATCGTTTTCTTTTACCAAAAATCTCTATATTTCATCTGGACAAAACGGCAGCCGGACTTATAATGAAGTTAAACAATTAAAACAAATGTTTTAATTTGATTTCTTTATATTATTAATTTAATACACTATTGGGGAGAGTGGTAATATTTGACAATTGATTTACAAAAAGGCCAAAAAATCGATTTGACCAAAGGTAATGCCGGTCTTACGGAGTTAATGGCCGGCTTGGGCTGGGATCCGGCGGAGCAGTCATCCGGCGGTTTCCTGAAGGGTTTATTGGGCGGTAAAAACAAAGTGGACATTGATTGTGACTCATCGGTTCTTTTACTCAACGAACAAGGAAAATTAGCTAAAAAAGAAAACTTGATATATTTCGGGAACTTAAAAAGCGCCTGCGGCAGCGTACAGCACATGGGCGACAACCTTACCGGCGGCGGCGACGGGGACGATGAACAGGTCATGATTTACCTGAATAAAGTACCGGCGGATGTACACCGGCTGGTCTTTGTCGTTAACATTTATGACTGCCAAAACCGGAAACAGGATTTCGGCATGATAAAAAACGCCTTTATCCGGGTTGTGAACAAGTCGGACAAGCAAGAATTGGCCAGATTCAATATGAGCGATGATTACTCAGGCAAAACAGCGTTGATTGTGAGCGAAGTATACCGTTATAAAGGGGAATGGAAGTTCGCCGCGCTTGGCGAGGGAACAAATGATCCCTCCCTAAGTTCCCTGGTCCAAAGATATTGCTAACTCCTATATGGAACGTCTCGACGTTGTCGATTAACCTCAGTTAATCCTATGCCTGGATGTCAATTGCGGCATATATATGTCACAAAAATGAAAATTAGGAGGTTTTCAAAATGGCGATTAGCTTAAGTAAAGGACAAAAAGTAGACTTGACTAAAACAAATCCCGGTTTGACGAAAATTATTATCGGTCTTGGCTGGGATACGAACAAGTACGACGGCAGCAGTGATTTTGATTTGGATGCGTCCGCTTTTTTGCTTGGTGGATCAGGTAAAGTTCAAAGTGAGCAGGATTTTATTTTTTACAACAACCCGAGCGGCGCTGAAGGAGCGGTTGTACATACGGGAGATAACAAAACCGGCGCCGGCGAAGGCGATGATGAACAAATTAAGGTTGACTTGTCCAAAGTACCCGCAACGATTGAAAAAATAGACTTCACCATTACAATTCATGAAGCGGCGGAACGCAAACAAAACTTTGGCCAAGTTTCAAACGCTTATGTACGGATATTTAATGAAGTAACTGATGAAGAACTTATCCGGTATGATTTGGGCGAAGATTTTTCCGTTGAAACCGCTATTGTCGTAGCCGAACTTTACCGGCACGGCAATGAATGGAAATTTAATGCCGTCGGCAGCGGGTTCCAAGGCGGCCTGGCGGCTCTTTGCGCCAATTTTGGGCTTAATGTTTAACAATCGGAGGTTACATTAAATGTCTATCAATCTAAGTAAAGGCGAGAGAATTAATCTGTCGAAAGAAGCTCCCGGCTTGAAAAAAGTCGGTGTTGGCTTAGGCTGGGACACAAACACTACCGACACCGGCGTTGATTTCGATTTGGATGCATCGGTTTTTCTGGTCGGTGCCAACGGAAAAATCCCATCGGAAAAATACTTTGTGTTCTATAATAATCTGACATCCCCCGACGGGGCGGTGAAGCATACCGGCGACAACCGCACCGGCCAGGGGGATGGCGATGACGAAACTATTCTTGTTGATATTCCCAAGCTTGATGGAAATATTCAGGATTTAATATTTGTTGTTACCATTCATGAGGCAACTGCCAGAAAGCAGAATTTCGGACAGGTCCGCAACGCGTTCATTCGCCTTTATAATGAAGAGAACGGCAAGGAAGTTGCGAAGTATGAGTTGAATGAAGATTTTTCCCGCGAGACCGCCCTCGAGTTTGGCCGTCTTTACAAAAAAGACGGTGAATGGAGATTTCAGGCTGTTGGCCAAGGATATAATACGGGGCTGCAGGGATTTGTTGATAAGTATTATGAATAATAAGGACAAAAGAGACAAAAGACAAAAGGATATATAAGAAAGGGGGATTCCCCTTTCTTTTGGTATTGCCATTTTATGGAAAATTTTGACAAAGTGAGGGTTTATAGTGGGCTTCTTTGATAAAGTTAATATGGAAAAGAAACCACAGGCAGCGGCAACGCCGACGGCAAAAATTAATCTTAGCAAATCAGGCGACTCCCACACAATAGATTTGACCAAAAAAAGCAGCGAAATACTGGTTAACCTAAACTGGCGCACTACGCTGGAAAAGAAAAACTTTTTCGGCATGCTATCCAAAGAAAGCATTGATCTTGACTTAGGCTGCATGTATAAGCTCACCGACGGTTCGCGCGGAGTTATTCAGGCTCTGGGCAATTCTTTCGGCTCGGTGCGCTCCCATCCGTTCATCGGCCTGGATAAGGACGACCGCACCGGAACGAGCGCTGACGGTGAAAATCTGCGGTTTGCCAAACCGGAGTTGCTTGCCTTTGTCGTGGTATTTGCGTTTATTTATGAAGGCGCCCCCAACTGGGGGGCTGCGAAAGGCGTTGTCACTGTAAGTCAGCAAGGCAGTCCTGATATCGCACTGCAGCTTGACAATCCCCAAAATGGCAAGATTATGTGCGGCTTAGTTGCGATTGAGAACAAGGCGGGCAATCTTGTTATAACTAAGTTGGAAAAGTATTATGATGGACATCGGCAGCTTGATAAGGACTTTGGGTTTGGTTTTAATTGGACGGCCGGTTCCAAAAATTAATTATTATTACGGCAAAATAAGTGCGGAGGAACAGTAATGAGCGAGTTGGTCACAGGCGTCATCAGTAATTATGCACAATTTTTTAGTTTTCAAGCTTTTTGGGACGTGGTTTCAAATCCTCTGAACTTAGCGATTATCGGAACGCTAATTATTCTGGAAGGGTTACTATCGGCGGATAATGCCCTGGTATTAGCCATAATGGTTAAACATCTGCCCCAAAATCAGCAGAAGAAAGCCCTTTTCTATGGTATCTTCGGTGCATACCTGTTTCGTTTCATTGCGATCGGCTTAGGGACGTATTTAATAAAAATATGGTGGATAAAGGCTGTCGGCGCACTATATTTGTTGTGGCTTTCATTCCAATATTTCGCACTTAAAAAGAGTGACAAAGAAGATGACCCCCTGGAAGAAAAAACCTCGGCCATGGGCTTTTGGCGCACAGTTTTAGCGGTAGAGCTTATGGATATCGCCTTCAGCATGGATAGTGTTCTGGCTGCCATCGGCGTCAGCGATCAGGTATGGGTGCTCTATCTGGGAGGTATTCTCGGCGTAATGATGATGCGGGGCGTGGCTCAGCTTTTTCTTATGCTTATTGAAAAATATCCCGGTTTGGAAACAACCGCCTATGTATTAATCGGTATAATCGGAACGAAAATGATGGCTTCGGCTTTTGGTTATCATACAAGCAACGTGGTTTTCTTCGGTACTCTTGTTATCGTGTTTTTTAGTACCTTTGTTATTCATCATCTTCGCGGTGAGAACGCTTAAAATGCGGTATTTCAACTATCTTTCCGACGAACAGTTGCAGGATTTGTTTTATATGCCGCCACAATCTACAAGCGTTTCAGACAAGTCATTATTGGAATATGCCCTGGGAGCAACTTTGTATATGCCGGCCACGCGCAAAACCGTTGCCCAGGATATTGCGGCGGGTAAGCTAAAAGGCTTGACGTCAATGGTGCTTTGTTTGGAGGATGCTATCGGCGACGGAGAAGTTGTCGCTGCGGAAGAAATGATTGTTGCGCAAATCCGCCTGTTAGCTGCGGCAATCAACAAGGGAGAACTGCTGCCCGAGAGAGTCCCGCTAATATTTTTGCGCGTTCGCGATGTTCAGCAAATGGTACGAATAAGCGAACGGCTGGCGTATGACCTGGAATTACTCACAGGCTTTGTTTTCCCCAAATTCACCCCGGTAAATGGCGTTGCTTATTTTGAAGCTTTGGCAAAGATTAATCGGCGGACTTCCAAGCCGTTATACGGCATGCCCATATTAGAATCGCCGGAATACATCTATATTGAAAGCCGCTGCGAACAATTGCAGGCGGCCCAAGTCTTGCTTAATCAGTTTCGTGATCTTGTCTTAAATGTAAGAATCGGCGCCACTGATTTATGCGGTTTGTTCGGCCTGCGCCGCAGTCCTGATGAAACCATCTATGATATTGCCCTCATCAAGGACTCTATTGCGGATATAGTCAATATATTCACGCGGCCGGACAGCATGTTTGTTGTTTCCGCCCCTGTTTGGGAGTTTTTCTCCAGCGGCCGGGTTTTAAAGCCTTTGCTTCGCCAAAGCCCTTTTGTCAGGCTAGGGCGGAAAGGCGGCCAACTGAGAGATCAGTTGGTGTGCCGTTATATTGACGGTTTGATTCATGAAGTGATACTGGATAAAGCCAACGGGCTGACAGGCAAGACAATTATTCATCCCAGCCACATCAGGCCGGTTCAATCCCTGTATGTAGTAACGCACGAGGAATACATTGACGCCTTAAGTATCATCAACAATGGCAAGAATGGCAAAAGCGAGGTAGGAGTAATTGCCAGCCAATATGCCAACAAAATGAACGAAATAAAGCCTCACCTGCGCTGGGCGCAAAAAATACTGATCAAATCGCGCGTCTATGGAGTGTTCAATGAACAGCACAACTTCACAAGCTTACTCGAGGCTTAACCGCCATTATGAAATCTTAGACGATTTAAAGGTTGAAGTCAGTATAACAAGCAACCCTTATCAAATTCCGGTTGATGCGTTGTTCGGAATGGCGGCCCGACAAAATGCAAAACGCGGTTTTCTGTTTGTCAGCAAAGTGTTAGGCAAGCATATCCCTGTTCATCCGTTCATTCCTTTTGCCGGCGGAGCGGCCTTGGCCAGACGTTATGCCGAGATTATACTGGGTGATTATCACGCGGCCGGGCAGGACGATCTTGCCAATATATTTACTAAGCCGGAGCTTTGCCAATCCCAATGGGAATCGATAGCTGACAATTACATCCATCTCGCCGACCCGACATTGTTTATCGGCTTTGCCGAAACAGCCACTGCCCTTGGACATGCCATGTTCAGTTGCTTTCAGGGAGAAGCGAGGTACATTCATACTACCAGGGAAAATATACCAGACATCGGTAATTTTTTTGACTTTACCGAAGATCACAGCCATGCGCCGGAACATAGATGTTATGCGGCTGACCCTGATCTGTTTGCCGGTCAACGCACTATCGTGCTGGTTGACGACGAAATTACCACCGGCAACTCGGCGCTCAATTTGATTCGCGCTATTCACCACCGTTATTCGCATCTTAGCTTTGTAGTAGCATCACTCTTGGACTGGCGGTCACCGGAAAACCATCGGCGATTTGCTGATGTTGAGCGGGAGCTTGGGATAAATATTCAAACAGTATCGTTGCTAACCGGGCGAATAAAAGTAAACGGCAGCCCGGTAATAAAACAAACTGTCCATAGACGGCGCGACAGTTTTAGGGCAGCGGAACAAAAAGTTGACAGGATAGTGCTGCAAAGTTCGTTGGCGTTGAAAAAAGGCTCATCGGTTAATAGCCTTAATAGAGCCAATTTTACGCCCTATCTTGCGGCAACCGGCAGATTTGGCCTGAGTGCCGAGGAAAACCGGATCAATAATTTTGAACTGCAGCGAATAGGAAGGCAGTTGCGAAAACTACGGCAAGGCGCCAGAACACTCTGCCTGGGAACAGGTGAATTTATGCATGTACCCTTTGCCGTCGCCCGCTACATGGGCAATGGCGTATTTATGCAATCAACCACCCGTAGCCCCATTCACGCTGCCGACAATCCGGGCTATGCCGTCCGGCAGGCTTTGACTTTTGCCAATCATGAGGACCCGGCAATTAACAACTTCATTTATAATATCCCCGCTGGGTATTATGATGAGGTTTTCGTATTTTTGGAGCGGGAAGCATCTTACGGGCAGCTTGTGCCGATGTTTGACGCCTTAAAAAGAACAGGCATACCCCGCGTATGCTGTGTGGCGTTCGTGCCGCAGGAATTCCCCATTGCGCCACCCGCGCCAATGGGAAGCTACAATACCGCTGATGTTGTCTTCCTGCTTAAAGATATCGGTTCAATGCTGCCGGAAACGGAAACAGAAGAAAGGGAAGAAGCAATTCAAGGAGGCCGTCACTATTCGGAAATGCTGCCGAAAGAATATCGCCCGACCGAAGAGTATATAAAACTATATCATGATACCCTTACGGCAACGGCGCGAAAAGTTGCCCTGGCGGCCGGGATTGTAGCGGAACTGATCGTTAAGCTGCGAGGCGCAAACATAGTGCTGGCGTCCCTCGCGCGGGCCGGAACACCCATTGGCATATTAATTAAACGTTACTTACAGTACAAATACAAGTTTGACCTGCCGCATTACAGCATTTCCATCATCCGGGGCAAGGGAATTGATGAAAATGCTATTTTGTATATCCGCAAACAGCATCCTGAAGCGGATATTCAGTTTGTCGACGGCTGGACGGGTAAAGGAGCGATAACCAAACAATTAATTGCGGCCTGTAAATTATTTGCGATAAAATACGGCGTGACGCTTAATCCCGATTTGGCTGTTTTGGCCGATCCCGGCCATTGTGTTCCCCTGTACGGCACCAGGGAGGATTTTCTAGTTCCCAGCGCTTGTCTGAATGCGACTGTTTCCGGCTTGGTCAGCCGGACGGTTCACCGTGACGATCTCATTGGACAATATGATTTCCATGGCGCTAAATACTATCGCGAATGGGCCGGTCAGGATTTGTCCCGGCCATTTGTCGATACCATCGCCGGGTACTTGGTGGCTGTGGCGCCAGCGGCGGAAGCGCAAGCTGAAATAATGCTCAAGGAAATAACCGAACCAACCTGGGATGGTTTAAAAAACATCCAGGCAATTCAAAACAGCTTCGGTATACAGGATATTAACTTAATTAAACCGGGGGTCGGCGAAACCACCAGGGTGTTATTGCGGCGCGTTCCCTGGCGTATTCTGGTCGACTCCGTTAAGAATCCAAATTTGAAACATATCTTGATGCTGGCCGGCGAACGCAGCGTACCGGTTGAGGAATGGCCGGGCCTTCCCTATTCGTGTTGCGGCTTGATAAAGCCTGTCGGGGGAGATAACTGATGCTTTTTGCCAGTGATCTTGATCAAACTCTTATTTACTCGCAGTCTTCATTTAGACTAGCACCGGGAGCAATACCGCCAGCGTTAAATCTGGTCGAAATACATGAAGGCCGCGAAATATCATACGTGGCGAATAGCGTGGCGTTGCGGCTGCAAAGATTGTTGGACAATGTTTGTTTTGTCCCGGTAACCACACGGACAATCGAACAATACCGGCGAATATCGTTGTTTAGGCGTGATTTCACGCCTGATTACGCCATTGTGTGCAATGGCGGCCATATTTTAGTCCGTGGTAATCCCGACGAAGCATGGAACCGCCAAGTTAGGGCGAATATGGAACAATTTTGCGCAGACAGAAGCCTCATTCTGGCCAGATTCGGTGAACTGCAACATGAATCCTGGATTCAGTCAAGCCGCACGGTGGATAGGTTGTTCGATTACTTTATTGTTGAGCGGGCAACAGTGCCGGCAGCGGAATTAAATTCTTTCACCGAATGGGCTGAACAACAAAACTGGCGTGTCTCCCTCCAAGGGAGAAAGCTCTATTTTGTCCCCAAAGTAGTAAATAAGTGGGATGCTGTGGCTCATGTGCGCAATTTGACCGGGCGAACCAGGATAGCCGCGGCGGGCGATTCGCTCCTTGATCTGTGCATGCTTGAGCAGGCCGACTTTGCCATAGCACCATGCCATGGCGAAATATGGGAGCATCACTCTGACGGCAGGTTGGTAATGGTAAATATACGTTTCACCAAACAACAAGGCATATATGCCGCCGATGAAATTCTCGATTTTATTTTCGAGTCAGCAGGAAAATAGCGATATGAGACTGCGATTAGCTTAGATGGTATATCGACCTAATCTATTGCCTACGAATATTCATGTAACTTATTCGTATAATAGCAATAGAGGTGGCGGTATGAAAACAACTGACAAAAAGGCCGGTTTTAGCCTGCAGGCGTTGCCGCTTTTTCTTTTTTTCGGTTTTCATGTGGTTATCGGCGTAGCGGCAGCAATCGCAGGCGTCTTTGTTATTGCAAACCAGGGGATATTATATGCCGGCCTGGGTTTGATAGGGGCGGCAATCTTTGCTTTAACAAATGCGGTCGAGGGATTTATCGAACTGTTTATGGGGCAGGGGACAGGTTAGATTATTTTCTAAAGCAAGAATATATTGAACTTCCCCGGGGCCAGTGACCTTGGCATACTACACATAGTTATTCCTGGTTGCTTATACCAAGGAACTGCTGAGCCGCTAACGGCGAGAGGGCCCTCCAGAGGATGACACAAGCCTTGCAATATTGTTGATATAAAAGTATGTTTCCCGGCGCATGTAAAAAACCTCTGCCAGCAGCAAGGCCGCTGAAAAAACCCTTTGATGCGAAAAAAGGTACAGTCCCTCAAGAAAACTGAGGAAGCTGTACCTTTTTTTCGCGTATAATTTAAGATGTCAGGAAGGACAAAGAGATGCGCAAAATACTTATACTTCAGCAATAATTTCCCCTGTCCGGGATATATCATAGCCGCTCATGCCGGCAATTTCATTGCGGAATGTGGTTGACCGCAGCACGTCCAGCAAAGACCTGAACTGGGGCTTGTCCATGTCTTCTTTACGGATCACCAAATCATACCGTTCTTTTTGCATGGGGATGAAGTCAATATCCTTTACCTGCAGAGCGATCTTTTCGGTCCCTACGCCCACATCAGCCTCGCTGCGCGCCACACAACTGGCAACAGCCAAATGGCTCGTCTCTTCCCGGTCATAACTATCGATCTGCCGGCTGTCAATTCCGAGAACCCGCAGTTTTTCATCAATCAGCACCCGCGTGCCTGAACCCCGCTCCCGGTTGACAAACCGCACACCGGATTTGGTGAGATCCAGCCAGTCCCGGATATTCTTCGGATTACCCTTGGCCACATAGAAGCCTGACATACGGTACACCAGATTGATTATCACCGTCTTATGACCAGGCAGCATGCGCCGTACATAGGGAATGTTGTATTCGCCGGAGTCACTGTCCCACAAATGAGCCGTCACAGCGTTGGCCGTTCCCCGATATAGGGCGCCCAATCCATCCAGGCTGCCGCAGTAATTACGCAAAAAATGCAGGTTGGGCATTTTTTTTTCCATATGACGGGTTAAGGCATCCAGAATTGCATCTTGCCCACAGACAATCAGTCCCTCGCTGGTGCAAAAAAGAGCTTCCGCGCGCCTGTCCGTTGCTGTTACTGCCGGCTGATTCCCTTTGGTTTTACTTTTATATATTTCCAAATCGCTCGCTTCTACCCGTACCTTGCGTCCAACACGGTAACCGGTCAGTTCGCCGCGCTTAATCAGTTCGTATACTGTAAAGCGGGAAATCTTGAGAATCTTGGCCACTTCTTCCGGCGTATACGATACATCTTCCGCCATGTTTTCACCTCATAACAGGAACATCCTGAACTCCTATTTTATTATATCACTCATTATATCATATTAGTTCATTATATCATATCAATATCAATATCATATCATGTCATAGCCGCCATACGCTAAAAAAATATGGAACTTGTTTGGAATTTATTGTATCATGGAAATGCATATCAACAAAAAGTAAAGGTGGTGCTTAAATTTCCGCACGAATTACCTCACTTTATGGCGGAAAAAAATTTTAATATATAAATACTTTGGTTTTACGCAGGGACTTTGCCGATGTGTGTAGAAAATGCTTGAAAACAATATTATTATTGGTGACTATTATTGACAAAAAGGGCAAAAATGACAAAAATGCATAAGAAGCTGTTATGTGGCCTGCTGCTGGTTATTGCAGGCGGAATATGGTATTATTTCGGGCTGGTTCAGGAGATGGCCAAGGGGCAAAATCCAGCCGGCGCATCTGTAAGCCAAACCCCGGCAAACGCTTTGCCTAAGGCTGGGCCGGACAAGGCTGTCGCGTTGCCTGCGGGCATTCCGGTATTAATGTACCATAGTATTAGTAACGAACCTGATAATGATGCCGTAATATCCCCAAAACTTTTTAAAGAACAGATGCAGTTCCTCTATAAAAATCAATACACACCCATTTCGCTGGATCAACTGTATTCCTATTTAAACGGCGGCAGGGATTTACCGGCCAAACCGGTAGTGATTACATTTGATGACGGGTACCGGGACACCTACGAAATTGCTTATCCTGTCCTTAAGCAATACGGTTTCATAAGTGTCTTATTTATTCCCGCAAGTGAGATCGGTCAGCGCCTAAGCGCTGCCGAACTGGCCGAGATGAAAGCCGCCGGCATGGAAATCGCCTCCCACAGCTATACGCATCGTGACTTAAGCACCTTATCCCGGCAAGAACAATTGGCGGAGATTGTGAAGTCCAAGGAAGTCCTGGACCGTTTGCTCAGTCAGGACACCCGGCACTTCTGCTATCCATATAGCGGGTATGATCCGGCTACGTTAGAAATTTTAAAGGAAAAGGGGTTTAAGCTGGCTGTTACAACTACCCCCGGCTGGGCCCGGCCAGGGGATGATTTCCTGCTTATAAAAAGGATCTGGATGGGAAACAGTGTAGACCTGTCCCGGTTTGAGGAAAGATTGACCCGGGAAAACTATTCCATACTATAGCTATAATAAAGGGGACGAGTAATGACCAGTATTTATTTTCGTTTTCTCATAGCGAATTTGCTCATTCTGGTTCTCACCGCGCCGCTTATCACGTTGTTTGGACCGTTCACCAACATCAAACGCAGCGTGATTGGCGCTATTATGACTTCACGGCATCCGTATTATATTACTTGGCTGTTTTCCGAACAGGAAATTAAGGCTCTTCTGGGCAGCAACGTTAGCTCCGATTCCAGTCAACGGCAGGACGTAGTTCACTTTACGAAACGGCAGGACGACTCTTTACGGCTGATTAATATTACAAGTTCGCGTTTTCAGGGAATGCTGCTGGAAGTGCCTGACCCTTTAAGGGTTCAGGTGGCAACTGCCCGCGATATGCGGGAAAAAGGCGACACGGTGAGCGCTATTGCGCTGAGCAATAATGCTATTGCCGCCATCAACGCCGGCGGCTTTTATGACCCGGAAGGGGTAGGCACGGGCCGGCTGCCTTACGGAGTTATTGTTCAAGAAGGGAAGTTTGTGGTTGGCGGCGATATCAAAGAAGAGATCGATCTCGTTGGCCTCACCAAATCCGGCTCGCTGGTAGCCGGCAAATATACTCCTGCTGAGATGCGAAAAATGGACTTGCAGGAGGGGGTTACCTTTGGTCCGCCAATTATAATTAACGGTAAAAAACTGATCACCCAAGGCGACGGCGGCTGGGGAGTTGCTCCCCGGACAGCCATCGGACAAAAACGGGACGGCACCATACTGCTGCTGGTTATCGACGGCCGCCAGCCAAGTTACTCCCTGGGAGCAACACTGTTAGACGTACAAAATATCCTGTACGAACAGGGTGCATACGTCGCGGCCAATCTGGACGGGGGTTCCAGTACCACAATGTTTTACAACGGCAAGGTTGTCAATAAACCTTGTGACATGCTGGGGGAGCGGATGATCCCCACAGCCTTTATCGTGAAATGATTAGGATTCAGGTTACCAAATGCTTCGAACTGCTTAGAAAGGGTCAGATGCTAGGCACGACGAGGACCGGAACGGAGGCGTACTGGGGGTCCGCACAGACTACTTAGGAAAAGGCTAACTAGGCCAGAACGGTTGGAGTGAGGACCGCAGGAGCACGATTCTGATTTCGTTTGTATTATCAACGCAAGTCAACTTGTCGCAGATAACAGCAACGCAGATGGTGCGGCGACGCAGCATGGCGGTTTATAAGCAGTTCCCAACTTAAGGTGAATAGTTGGAGGGAGGATGACACTTGGCTTTTTTCACAGGATGGCGGTTAACAAACCGCGGCAGATTTATTGTTTGCCTGCTCTTGACCTTGCTGCTGCAGGGAAGTATCTATTGGTACCTTGATCAGATACTTTTGGCTCCTGCCTCTTCCTTTCAGGTGAGCGCCGCCAGCGCCGAGCAAACTATCATTAGCGGCAAGGCTTATTATTCCCGGGACCGCCGTTATATGGCGGTTGTAAAAGCCGGCAGCATTGAAATTTACAGTATGCCTGACAAGAAACTGGTTCGCAGCTACGAGACAGGCAAGGAACAGGTTTCTTATTTCAAATGGCTGGAGGACCGGGATCTGGCTTTGGTGGGGCTGTATTATGATGTTGACAAGGACAACGGACGTGTTGTCTTAAGTCAACTCAACCCGTTGGCAGATGAATATCAGCTTTCCACAACCATTGATAAGCTGGCGTCCGGCAGCAAAATTACCGATGTGGCCTATTCAACCGCTACCAATGTTATCTACATACAAGTTCAGGTTGCGGACAAACCGGCCGCTTACCGTGTATACCGCACAGACGCCAATCACGATTTGACAAGAATATATCTTGCCTCCAGCCGCGTTGGCCGGATCGCCGTGCTCTATGACGAAGATTCCCTGATATATGATAATCTGGAAGACGACACAGTTCTTCTCCGGCAGGGAAACGGCAGCTGGCGAGTAATTTCTCCCCCTGGTGATAAATTCCGTTTGCTTACTGTTGACAGTACAAACAACATATACATTGCCCGCTTGAATAAAGAAGGATTAGCGGAAGAAGTCTATAAAGGCAGGCTGAAAGTAGGTTTTTTCCACTACAAAACCCTGCAGACCCCGTTGAATGTCAACGACGTTAAAATTTGACGTTAAAATTGATGTTGAAATTTAATAATGTTAAAATTTAATGAACTCTATAATAAAGGTAACCGGGCGGCTGAAAAGCCGCTCTTATTTTATAATGTTAAACTGTTCTTTACAGTGTTTGCGGTTCGGATTGCAGGAATTAGCAAATCGATGCAGAAAATGACATATTGGAGTTTATGAATATATTCCTTATATTCCTTGTCTTTGAATGAGAAGTGTTGGCAGGCAGGAGCGGACTTAATGCAGTATTCGTTTTTATCGCAAGGAGGCTGGGCATGGAGGCTCAAACGCAAAAGATCATCACACTTGAAAAGGAACTGGTTCTTCTCCAGCGGCTTTACCAAGAGCGCTTAGAGGACATGGTCAAGGAGCGCACCGCGGAGCTTAAACGCATTAACGAGCAGTTAGAACGGGAAATCGCCGTACAAAAAGAAACGGAAGATAAATTAAGGAAGTACCAGATACTTACCCAAAGCACCAGCGATATCATGTTGTTTACCCACTGTGACGGGAGCATAGTAGAGGCCAACCAGGCTGCGGTCATAACTTACGGCTATGAGCGGGACAAGCTCTTGACGATGAATTACAGCGACTTGAGCCGGTCTTGCCAGGTTAATTTGGATATGACCCAATTCGCCCAAGGAACATTTCAGCTTACCAGGTTTGAGTCGGAACACCAGCGTAAAGACGGCTCCCGGTTTCCGGTTGAAGTTAGCTGTCAAAGCGCTGTACTGGGCCGGGAAAGAGTTCTTCTCTACATGATCCGTGATATTTCCGAACGTAAAATCCTGGAAAATGAATTGGAATATTTTGCTACCCACGACCGGTTGACTAAAATCCCTAATCGTTACACACTGGAAAAAAAAATCACAGAGTTAATTGCGGCGGCGGGTGATAATTCCATCGGCGCCCTCATGCTGATTGATCTGGACAATTTCAAGCTTGTTAACGATACATATGGACATGCCGTTGGGGATCAGGTGCTGGTTAGTTTGGTGACTTTGCTGCGAAAGTACCTTCGCCCCCGGGATATTATCGCCAGATTGGGCTCGGATGAGTTTGCCGTTTTCCTGGAAGATGTGGCGGAAGAGGAATGCAAGGGAGTAGCTGAAAAGATACGCCGGTTGCTGGATGAAAGTGAGCTTTTTGTCCAGGTTCACCATTTGAGTGTCAATCTAACTGCCAGTATCGGCATAGTTGCAATTGATGGCTCCCTTGACTTTCAACGGGTGTTGGCTTATGCCGACACAGCAGTATACGCGGCGAAGGATTCAGGGAAAAACCGGGTTGTTGTCGTACATGATGAACTTGATAAGGAAAAACTCTCCCAAGTCAGTCAAATTGCGGCTCAAATCAAGTCGGCACTCAAAGAAGACCGTTTTGTCCTGTATTATCAACCGGTGTATCGTCTTGGTAAAGGGATCATTCATTATGAAGCCTTGATACGCATGTATGACGAAAAAGGCGGCCTAGTACCGCCGGGGGTATTCATTCCTGTGGCCGAACGATTTGGAATGATGTCGCAAATTGACCGGTGGATTGTGAGGACGGTACTTAACGTAATCAGGGAACATCCCGGCATGACGGTGTTTATTAATTTGTCCGGCCTTAGTTTAGGTGACAAAGCATTACTGGATTATATTGAAACAAGCATCAGAGACAGCGGCATCGAACCATCGTGGCTGGGATTTGAAATTACCGAAACAACGGCGGTGAATGATATGTCGCTGGCGGAGCGGTGGATTAAACGGCTGAAAGGAATCGGCTGCCGGTATGCCATAGACGATTTTGGCGTTGGCTTTTCTTCCTTTTCCCTATTGCAGGCCCTGCCGGTTGACTATATTAAAATTGATGGATCCTTCGTTCGCAATTTGAATACCAACCCGACACAGCGGGCGCTTGTCCAAGCCATGCAGGCGGCGGCAAAAGCTCTGGGCAAAAAGACCATTGCCGAATTTGTTGAAAATGAGGAAATAGTCGGAATCCTGCGCGTTTTGGAAGTGGACTACGGCCAAGGTTTCCACCTGGGTAAGCCGCTGCCGCTGGAAGAGCTGCCATGGGGAGAAGCCTAAATCATTATCTGGGGCGGGCTGCCGGATTAACGGCAGTTTTCATATTTTTTCACAGTAGGCAGTAGATGGAGAATCGTGAGGGTATTATGAAAGTTGATCTGCACATTCATACAACGGCCTCCGACGGTTCATGGACACCGTCCCGGCTGATAGACGAGGTTGGCAAGGCGGGTATCGGGCTGTTTGCCGTAACCGACCATGACACTACACAGAACATTGCGGAAACGGGGCGACTGGCTGCAGCCGCCGGTCTTGCTTTTTTGCCGGGAGTGGAAGTATCGTCAACTTTGGGTAACCAATCCTTTCACATCCTGGGATACGGGATTGACCCGGATAATGAAGAGCTTAGGCGCCTTATAGCTTGGAATACACAACTGCTGGCAGAGGCCGACCATAACAGTATTCGTAAACTGATTGCCGACGGGTTTGCCATTGATTACGGGGAGTATGCGGCATATCAACACGACCCGGCCCGCGGGGGCTGGAAGTCCTTAAGTTTTCTCATCGATAAAGGTTTTTGCCGGGATGTAAACGATTTTTTTTCCCGCTTGTTTACCGCCGAAAGAGGCATTCGTTTTCCGGATTTTCCGCCGCCGGCAAAGGCCATTCAGGCCATTCGGTCCGCCGGGGGATCACCGGTGCTGGCTCATCCGGGCAGCAGCTTTCACGGTACCTCCCTGGATGAGACTCTTGATTTCTTTGGCAAAGAGGATATTGCCGGCGTGGAATGTTTCCATCCCAGTCATGACGCCGCTACCACCCGCCGGGTGATAGCCTGGTGCCAGCGAAACGGGCTTTCGATTACCGGCGGGTCGGATTGTCACGGCGATTTTGTTTCCAAACGGCGTCTCGGCAGACCGTCAATCCATCTCGAACAGGTCAGGCTGGAGGAGTTGTCAGCACTTGGGGTTTAAACTGTCAGGTACACCAAAAAAATACAATATTCCCTCAAGTTATCCTCTTGCCTTTTTAAGCTTAAGCATGCTATAATAATGGCAAGCACCACCCTTACACTGACAACAAGGTTTCGGTTTTACCCATGAAGGTTTTGATTCAAGAGTTTTGAATCCCTGAAAGTAGGCAACCGTTCCCGGTCAATAAGGTTTTAGGTGTTGTTTGCCATTAACGTTTTATCCCCAAAAGTTAAGTTGTAGCCATATCCGTTTTTCAGTGTGAAACTCCTCTGTGAAAGTCTTTACTGCTTTGAAAGGATGGTCATTTATCAAGGTTTCAGACACTGTGTAAGGGTGGTTGCTTTATGGAGAGAAGGTTCTGCGCCTTCTCTCCTTAGTTTTGTTTTCATCTTGATAATGAGTCAAGACTCCCGCCTCTACAGGCGGTGTTAATTCAGGTGGAGTAGACTCTCCACCTAAATCCCCGATGTTTCAGCGATGCTGAAACGAGTTCACTAGTTACCGGGAGAGGATGATTAGATGGTTAGCCAAGCCGTATTAACCGGGCAGTTTATTCGGTTGGCAATGGCGAATTTTTGTTACTGGGCCAGCCTGGATATTTTTTTGCCGATATTGCCCCAGCACTATCACAGCGCCGGTTTCAGCGATTATCAGGTGGGCATCGTCATCGGCGCCATTTCTGCCGGGGCGCTGCTGTTCAAAATAGTTGCCGGCAAGGCGGTGGACCGGTACGGCGGTTCGCCGGTGGTTTGCATCGGTTTGCTTTTAACGCTGGCGGCTATTGCCGGGTATCCTTACGCCAACTCTGTCTGGACTGCATCCCTGAGTACTTTTATTCAGGGAGTGGGCTTGACCTGTTATAGCGGCGCGGCGTTGACAATGGCGACTTTGATGTTTGAAAATGAACATACTACCGATGTATTTGCGCTATTTACAATGGCGGGAATGTTTGGCGCCAGCCTGGCATTGGCGGTAGCCAATTGGGTCTACGTCACCGGCGGGATGCCTGCCGTGGCGGTTGTTGGCGGCTCAGTGGCGGCATTGTGCCTGCTGCTTGTGCCCAAAAAACCTGCCAGCAGAGCCGGGATCCAGCGCGCAGCAACTTTATCCGTCGGAGATATTGCCGGCAATCCTGGTGTGTATATTCCCACAATCAGCTTATTTGCCACCAATATGTGCTCAGCCGGCGCCATGACTTATCTGCCCATCCTGATGCTCAGCCGGGGAGTTAGTGACTTTAGTGTCTTTTTTGTGAGTTATGCGATTGTCGTAATCATTGTCCGGTTGTTCATCCGGCGGTTGTGCGAAGTAGTTGGGGCGGCCAGACTGGAGACTATGTCGGTGGCTTTGATGGGTATGGTCATGTTTCTTGCTGCCGTATCCGACAGTTGGCATCTCTTAAGTTTGTGCGGTATGCTTATGGGGGTGGCCCTTGGCGTCGCTTTTCCGGCCATGGGGACAACTGTTACCGCTTGCACTGCACCGGTTAACCGCGGGACGGCTTTTGGCGTATTTACCACGGCGGCCGACTTTGGCTTTGTGATTGGCGCCACCGGCCTGGGATTTATCGCCGCCGGCATTGGGTATGCCGCAATTTTCGTGTTGGCCGGGGCTTATACCACCCTTTACGCCATTGTACATAGACTGTGGCTGGTTAAGAAGCTTGACCCGGCGGAACTGGGAACGCCGGAGTGCCAGGCATGATTAGCAGCAACCTGGTCCGGATTTCGGTGCGCACGCTGGTGGAATGGATTCTGCGCTCCGGGGATCTGGTTTTTTCCCTGACCGCGCCGGCCCGGGCCGTTGAGGGCACAAAGGCTCACCGCAAGGTGCAAAAGTCGCGGACAGGCGAATATCAAGCCGAAGTAGCCTTGACATATACCATTGAGCGGGAAGACCTTGTTTTGGAGATCGGCGGCCGGGCCGACGGGATTTTTCTTAACCGGGGGGATGAAGAAGCGGCAGCGGTTATCGATGAAATAAAGTCAACCAGCCGTCCGTTAGAAGCGATTGAAGCCGACCAATATCCCTTACACTGGGCGCAGGCTAAATGTTATGCATTTATTTACGCGGCGCAGAATGATCTGGATACTATTGGCGTCCAGTTGACTTACTATCAGCTCGATAGCAGAGAAATCAAGGAATTTTGCCTTTTCTATCCTCGCGGGGAATTGGCCGTCTTTTTCCACGGTCTGGTTGAGCAATACCTGTTTTGGGCCAGACTGTTAAGGGATTGGATCAAGGTGCGGGATGAGTCCATTGCTCAAATTAATTTTCCTTTTGTCGGCTATCGTCCCGGCCAGCGGGAATTAGCGGTGGCTGTATATAAGACAATCGCCGCCGGCAGGAAACTGTACGCGCAGGCGCCTACCGGGGCGGGCAAAACCATGGCGACCATATTTCCCGCCGTCAAAGCGGTAGGTTCCGGCCTGATTGAGAAGATATTTTTCTTAACCGCCAAGACAGTGACACGGGGATTGGCGGAAGAGGCTTTTGCCAAGCTGCGGCTGAACGGTCTGGTATTTAAAACAGTCACTTTAACGGCCAAGGATAAAATATGTTTTAAACCCGGCAGGGAATGTCACCCGGGCGAGTGTGAATACGCTAACGGGCATTTTGACAGGGTGAACGGAGCCATTGCCGACATTTGGCGGGAGGATTGTTACACGCGTGCGACGGTGGAGCAATATGCCGGCAAACATCGGGTCTGTCCCTTCGAGTTTTCCCTTGATTTAGCGCTTTGGGCTGACGGTGTTATTGGCGATTACAATTATGTCTTTGACCCCCGGGTGTATTTACGGCGATTTTTTGACAATGATACCGGCTGCAACTGCTGCTTTTTGATTGATGAGGCGCATAATCTGGTAGACAGGGCCAGAGAGATGTTTTCCGCCGCCCTGCTGCGCCGTCCCTTCGTCCATCTCAGGCGAGCCAGCCGGCAGGTATTGCCCCGAGTGTCGAAAGCGGCCCAGGCTGTCGGCGCCCGGTTGCGGCAGATCGGCAAGACCTGCCTGACCGGCGGGGAAGGCGAACCGGTGGATTTTTTTGTGCAGAAGGAAGCTTTATACGATATACATTCGGTGTTGCGCAAGTTTACTAACGAAGTTGAACGCTGGCTGTTAACGGGGAACCAGGATCAAGCCGGCCCCGAACTGAAAACGGCGTTATTGGACCAGTATTTTACAGCCCTGAGCTACCTGCGGATTGCCGAGTGTTATGATGAACGGTATGTCACCTATCTTGAAGCCGTTGAGGATAACGACGTAAAGGTCCGGCAATTTTGCGTTGACCCGGCCAAACTGCTGCGTGCCGCTCTTCAGCGTGGGCGTGCCGCCATCTTTTTTTCGGCGACGTTAACACCCCTTTCCTATTTTGCCGCTGTGTTGGGCGGCAACGAGGATGACGGCAAGATCGCCGTCCCTTCGCCGTTTTCACCTGACAACCTCTGCCTCATGATTGCCGGCAGAATTGCTACCACTTATAAATCCCGGGCCGGAACCTATGACCGGGTGGTGGCGGCCATCGCGGCGGCGGTAAGCGGCAAAACCGGCAACTATCTGGTGTTTTTCCCGTCATTCCAGTATCTTGGGGAAATATACGAACGTTTCTCTTATCAATATCCCCGCATCCGGGTCATCCGGCAGGCTGTTTCGATGGCGGAACAGGAACGTGTGGCGTTCTTGGATCACTTCGGCCGCAGCGGCAACAGACCCCCTGACGAAACGCTGGTCGGCTTTGCCGTGCTTGGCGGCATTTTCGGCGAGGGGATTGATCTTGTTGGCGAGCGGTTATCCGGGGCTGTCATTGTGGGGGTTGGGCTGCCCCAAATCGGCAATGAGCGGGATATTATCCGGGATTATTATAATCAGGTAAATAGTCAGGGATTCGAGTTTGCCTATATGTATCCCGGAATGAACAAGGTGCTGCAAGCCGCCGGGCGGGTAATCAGGACGGAACAGGACCGCGGCGTGGTACTGCTCATTGATGAACGTTTTACCGGCTATCGCTACAAAACTTTATTTCCGTCCGAGTGGCGGCAGGGGGTGAAGGTGGCGGATGCGGCAGGCATCACCGGGGTCGTAGGTCGTTTTTGGCAACAGGGATGCTGAGTACCGGTTTCTTGTTTATGCGGTGTATCCGGTTTATAATGGATATAGGGGGATCCGGAAGGATAATTGTAAAATTGGATGGTCCGGGGACATGATAGGAGGATTTCTGATGTTGTTTGACACCCATATGCATACTGTGTTTTCCACTGACTCCCGTATGACTATTGGGGAAGCAATCGCCAAAGGACGGGAAGCGGGTTTAGGTATTGTGATCACCGAACATATGGATCTGGCTTATCCGGAACCGAAAAAATTTTTGTTTGATGCGGCTGAGTATTTCCAGGTCTATGAAAAATACCGCAGTGACACGGTTCGTCTGGGAATTGAAATTGGGATGAGAACGGACTGCCTTGAGGGAAATCATTCGCTGGTTAGCGCCTGGCCTTTTGACTATGTAATCGGCTCCGTTCATGTAGTTGACAATATTGATATCTACCAGGAAGGCTTTTATCGTTTAAAAGGTAAAGCCGAGGTCTACCGGCAGTATTTTGACACGATGATCGGTTGCCTTAAGTGCTATGATTTCATTCATAGTCTGGGACACATTGACTATATCGCCAGATATGCCAGGTATAGTGACCCGGAAGTATATTACCATGAATTCCGGGAGAAAATTGACGAGATACTGACCCTTTTGGCGGAGAAAGGGAAAGCCATTGAGATTAACACCCGCCGTTTTGGCGATAAAAATGCAGTAGAGAACTTGCTGGCCATTTACCGGCGGTTTCATGAATTAGGCGGCCGGCTGGCAACTATCGGGTCGGATGCCCACCGGCCGGAGGATATTGGCCGGTGGCTGGATGTGGCGCTGGAAGTGGCTGAAGCAACCGGTTTGAAACCGGTCTGGTTTAAGGAAGGCGTGCCGCAGTACTTATAGTCTTTCTTCTTGTATGGTATAATGTGTCTATATAGTGTTTCAAAAATTGTATTTATTTAGGTCATCTAATGCCTCGAACTGCTTAGAAATCGTCAGATACCGTTGCATATGAAAAAAACTTATTGCAATGATATTTGCTAATTACAAGTTCGAACTATCATAGTCAGACCGGAGGCACGACGAGGACCGGAACGGAAGCGTACTGGACGTACGCTGGAGTGAGGACCGCAGAAGCAACGACGCAGCTGGCGGTTTATAAGCAGTTCCCTACTTAATGGGAATAGTATAAGAGCCGAAGGGGAGTCATGTTATGCAGATTAAGCGGGTGGATTCGACGATTAGCACAGATAGACTGCAAGAGTCAAAGGAGTATTACATCAAATACTTCCAATTCCAGCTGGTGTACGAAAGCGACTGGTATATTGAACTCCTGGCGCCGGGATTGCCTACAACCGGAATAAGTTTTGTCCTGCCGCAGCGGGACGCAGGCGAATTCTTTTTTGGCAAAGGGCTGATCCTGTCCTTCGAGGTGGAGGATGTGGACGCGGAATACCGGCGGCTGACAGAGGCTGGGTTGGATATTGTTCAGGAATTGCAGGATAAACCCTGGGGCGAGAGAAGTTTTGTCGTGGATGATCCCAACGGCGTACACCTGTATATTTATGAATCCATTCCGGCGACGCCGGAGTATCAAAAAGTTTATGATACCTTTAAGTAAGTTTTATTTCTTCTGCCGGAGAATGTTGATCCAAATTCGAAGACACCCACACTTATAGAAGTGGGTGTCTTCGAATTTGGATCAATTGCTCTTGTCATACTGAATCTATCACAGATTGTCGTGTTTGTCGGATAATATCGACAGGCCGGCGGCTTCATTATCCGCCGTATTTTGAGTTGGATCGGTTTTTTGCTGTCCCTTATACAGGAAGAAGTTTTCTAATAGATAAAACAGGCTAAAGCCAGGACTTGATCCCCGCAATAAAGGAGACCCCTCGGAAAAAGGCCCTGCCGGCGGGGGACCTTCCGTCGGTTTGCCGTGTTGCATAAGTAATCCCCTTCCTTTCCGCTGTATTTGAGTACCGTTATTATATTGTTATACGGATTTCAAGTTATTATACGCTGCTGTTTCTGCCGGTGTGTCTGGCAGCGGTGCGGGGAAATCAATTCTTTAATGGGACATATATATTTTCAAGGCGAGAGAAAGTTTTAATCCTTTGTGTTAGACAAAGAAGAAGCGGGAAACCCTATACATAGAAGTTTTCCCGCTTCTTACTCAATTTTGCGAAAGTATAAAAGTATATACGAAGGAATAGGCTGTAGATAAAAAGATAAAAATACCAACCATAGAGAATAGAGAATAGAGAATAGAGAATAGAGAATAGAGAATAGAGAATAGAGAATAGAGAATAGAGAATAGAGACACAGAATACCCAGAGAAAGAACA
The DNA here is from genome assembly GCF_003966895.1 of Methylomusa anaerophila. Classification (NCBI taxonomy): domain Bacteria; kingdom Bacillati; phylum Bacillota; class Negativicutes; order Selenomonadales; family Sporomusaceae; genus Methylomusa; species Methylomusa anaerophila. The sequence goes on from NZ_AP018449.1 coordinate 2,349,492, forward strand.
ACGCAGACGCCCCAAGGCGCCAAACTTTCTACAGCAGTTCCCTGCTCAATGGGAAGTAGATTGCTAACAGGAGGAATTTGGCGTTCTAGGGAAAAATAAAATACATAAGATAATAAGCACACAAATAAGCAAACTAAGAGAAAAGAGAGGGAAGCAAATGTCACTTACAGTCGGCGATGTCAACCACGGGTTTGAATTAATTGAAACTAACCAGGTAACTGAAATAAATTCAACAGCCAAGTTATTCGAGCACAAAAAGAGCGGCGCCCGCCTTCTTTATCTTGAGAATGACGACGACAACAAAGTGTTCTCAATCAGTTTCCGCACTCCGCCGGCAGACAGCACCGGAGTGCCGCATATTATCGAGCATTCGGTATTGTGCGGGTCGCGCAAGTTTCCGATGAAAGAACCGTTCGTGGAGTTGGTTAAGGGTTCGTTAAATACTTTTTTAAACGCCATGACTTTTCCCGATAAGACTATGTATCCGGTTGCCAGCCGGAACAATAAGGACTTCCGCAACCTTATGGATGTTTATCTGGACGCCGTGTTTCATCCCAAAATGGTAGACACGCCGGCAATTCTCATGCAGGAAGGGTGGCATTATGAGTTGGAATCGCCGGCGGCCCCTTTAACCTACAAAGGAGTAGTATATAACGAAATGAAAGGCGTTTTTTCCTCGCCGGATGCAATTCTGGAAAGGAAAGTCTCCCAGGAACTTTTCCCGGATACCGCTTATGGCGAGGAATCCGGCGGCGATCCGGACGACATTCCCTGTTTGACCCAGGCGGAATTCGTAGCTTTTTTCCGGAAATACTATCATCCGGCCAACAGTTATATTTTCTTATATGGTGACCTTGATATTCTGGACACTTTGAAATTCCTGGACGAAGCTTATCTGAAGGACTTTGAGCGCACTGCCGTCAACTCGGCCGTGACTGTGCAGGCGCCTTTTAAAAGCGGCAAAGAAGCCAGCTATGATTATCCCGTTTCCCCCAATGAACCCACCAAGGAAAAAACTTACCTATCGTTAAATTATGTTGTGGGCAAAGCCATTGATCCGGAGGTTTACCTCGGGTTCATGATTCTGGAACATTTGCTGTTGGAGACTCCCGCCGCGCCCCTTAAGCAGGCGCTGTTGAACGCCGGCCTGGGTAAGGAGGTTTTTGGCAGCTATGCCAAAAGCATGCTGCAGCCTGTCTTCTCTGTTGGCGTCAGCGGCTCGGAGCCGGACCGGGCCGGCGTGTTCAAACGGGTTATTCACGATACGCTGCAAAACTTGGTGAATGAGGGTATCGACAAAAAACTGATCGAGTCATCCATCAATATTTTTGAATTCCACCTGCGGGAGGCTAATTTCGGCAGCCGTCCCAAGGGGCTGGTATACAACATGAAATGTATGGACAGTTGGCTGTACGACGAAAGCCCGCTTATGCACCTGGCGTATGAACCCACTTTGGAAAAGATTAAAACAGCCGTGCACAGCCCTTATTTTGAAACCATGATCCAAAAATACCTTTTGGCTAACTCCCACCAGGCAATGATCGTCCTTAAGCCCAAACCCTGTTTATCACAGGCCAAAACAGCGGAACTTGAGCGGAAGCTGGCGGAATATAAAGCGACGCTGTCGGCGGAACAGCTAAAGGGGATTATGGACCAAACCAAAAGCCTGAAAGAAAGGCAAGAGACGCCGGACCCGGCGGAAATACTTAAACTGATTCCGCTCCTCGATTTGCAGGATATTGAATCCAAGGCGGAAGAATTGCCGCTCATTGAGAAAAAAGAGGCGGGAGTGCCGGTATTGTTCCACCCGATCTTCACCAACCGGATTGGGTACGTCGGCCTCTATTTTGACGTGAGCGCTGTACCGCAGGAATTGCTGCCGTATGTTTACCTGCTGGCGGAAATATTGGGCAAAGTCGATACAAGCAAATACAATTATACTGAATTATCCAAGGAGATTAATATTCATACCGGCGGTTTCTGTTATAATTTGGCTGCATTTTCGGAAAACGGCGACGATCAAACGTATCACCCAAAATTTATCATCAAAGGTAAGGCACTTGTTGACAAGCTGCCGCAAATGTTTGAGCTTATGGGTCTGGTTGCCGGCGGCAGCCTGTTTGACAAACAGGAAAGAGTGAAGGAACTGATACTTGAGGTCAAGGCCGGGTGGGATACGGCCTTGTTTAAGCGCGGTCAGCAGGTTGTGGCCAGCCGCGTGTTGTCTTATTTCTCGCCGGCCGCCAAGTTCAATGAAATCGGCCAATTTACCTTCTATAAATTCATGTCCGGCCTGGAGCGGGAATTGGACGGCAAGCTGGCGGAAATCGGCAAAAATTTGGCCAATACCGCCCGCTTGATATTCAACCGTGACAGTCTTCTAGTCAGCATTACCTGTGAAGAAGGAGACTATCCGAAGTTTACAGACAGCCTGGCTGTTCTTTATAATTTGTTGGGCGCCAGGAATTTAAAACCCGTAACGTATCACTTTGACCTGGAGGCTTTAAATGAAGGAATCATGACTGCCGGCAAAGTACAGTACGTGGCCAAAGGCGCCAACTTCCGGCGGCTGGGGTATTCCTATCATGGCAGTATGAAGGTATTGGAAAGCATATTAAGGTATGACTTTTTATGGTCGCGCATCCGGGTTCAGGGAGGAGCCTACGGCGCGTTTGCCCAGTTTGACCGCAACGGCAATATTGTATTCGGTTCGTATCGCGACCCCAACCTGCTGGCGACGCTGCAGGTTTATGACGAAACGGCCCAGTATCTTGCGGCGTTTAATACCGGTAATGTTTCCCGCCGGGAGATGACCAAATATGTAATCGGCGCCATCAGCGGAATGGATACGCCCCTCACTCCCCAAATGAAAGGGGAACGGGCTACGGCGCTGTATATCCGGAAGATCAGCCGGGCCGACATCCAGGTCGAGCGGGATCAGGTGCTGGCCACCGGTCAGGAAGATATTCGCCGGCTGGCGGCACTGGTTGACGCCGCCATGAAGGAGAACTATTTGTGTGTCATGGGCAGCGAGCAAAAAATCCGGGAAAGCCAGGAACAAAAAAAGGTGTTCGGCCGGTTGGCCGAAGCATTTGAGTAACCCGTTTCCCTTGAGAAAACACAAGGATTGCCCAATTGCCATTAAAGCGGGTATTTTATAACAAGCAAAAGCTGTTCTTCCATTAATAGGAGGGCGGCTTTTTTCAATATACCGATGCTTTTCTGGGCAGAATACAGGAATAACATATGTGCGAAAGGAAGTATACCGTGGGCAGCGTACTCAGGGTTGGAATTGATGCCGGTTCAACCACTGTAAAGGTAGTTGTGCTTGATGAACAAAACAATATGATATTTAATCAATACTTGCGTCACGCCTTCGACATAAGAAACGCCCTGAATCTAATATTCGCCCAAGCTCGCACCCTTTTGCAAAATAAGTTTCTGGCCGTTATGATCACCGGTTCGTCAGGCATTGGCCTGTCAAATCATTTACAACTGCCCTTCCTGCAAGAAGTGATTGCCTGTACCCAGGCGGTAAAACGCATCATACCTGAAGCCGGCACTGTGATCGAGCTTGGCGGTGAGGATGCCAAGATTACTTATTTCGGCGCCGGCGTGGAGCAACGCATGAACAATGCCTGCGCCGGCGGGACAGGCGCGTTTATTGACCAAATGGCCGCTCTGCTGCACACCGACCCGGCAGGGCTGAACCAGCTGGCTAAAGGCTATAAAACCATCTATCCCATAGCCTCCCGCTGTGGGGTGTTTGCCAAAACAGACATCCAGAACCTTCTCAACGAAGGCATCCCGCAAGCAGATATAGCCGCATCCATTTTGCAGGCGATTGTTAATCAGACCATCAGCGGCCTGGCCCAAAGCAGACCAATAACCGGCCCGGTTGCTTTTCTGGGCGGGCCGCTGCATTTTATGCCTGAGCTAAGGCAAAGGTTTATCGAAACCCTGGCTTTAAAGACCGATCAAATAGTAAGTCCGGCGCAAGCGCAATATTTCCCGGCTATCGGCGCCGCCCTCGCCCAATTCCCCGCCACATTGCGGCATGAGCGTCTGCTGGCCGGAATTGCCAAGTTATATGAATTTGCAGACCCGGACCGTGAAAAGATTGAACCGCTGTTTGCCACCGAAGCCGAGTACGAACAGTTCCGGCAACGGCACAATAACAGCGCTGTGGCCAGAAAGGACCTGGCAGCATATGCCGGCAAAGCCTATCTGGGAATTGACGCCGGTTCCACCACTGCCAAACTGGCCCTCATCAGCGAGGACGGCAGTCTGCTGTATTCCCACTATTCCGGCAACCGGGGCGCACCCTTGGAAAACGTTATAACCGCTCTAAGAAAGCTGTATCAATCGCTGCCTGACAACCTGACCATAGCCGGTTCGACGGTGACCGGCTACGGTGAGCGGCTGATCAAAACGGCGTTGCAGGCGGATGTGGGCGAAGTGGAAACAATTGCTCATTATAAAGCCTCCAGCCGGTTTCTGCCTGGCGTGGAATTCGTTCTGGATATCGGCGGCCAAGATATGAAAAGTTTTTTTGTCCGCAACGGGGTAATTGATTCCATTATCTTGAACGAAGCTTGTTCCGCCGGTTGCGGTTCCTTTATCGAAACCTTCGCCCAATCTCTCAACATGAATGTGACAGCCTTTGCCGCCCTTGGCCTTACAGCCAAAACCCCGGTGGATCTTGGCAGCCGCTGTACGGTGTTTATGAATTCAAAAGTAAGGCAGGCCCAGCAGGAAGGCCGGGATATGGGCGACATCTCCGCCGGTATAGCCATAGCCATTGTAAAAAACGCCCTGTATAAAGTAATCCGTTTAAAGAATCCGTCCGACTTAGGGCAAAAAATAGTCGTTCAAGGCGGTATTTTTTATAATGACGCTGTCCTCCGGGCGCTGGAAAAATTTCTTGGCCGGGAAGTGGTCCGTCCGGACATCGCCGGCATCATGGGTGCCTATGGCGCCGCGTTGATAGCGCGGGAACGTTGTGCTGGCAACCATAGATCGACTATTTTAAACAGTGAGGAGCTAAATAATTTTACTGTGCAAACTTCCAGCCGCCGGTGCGGCCTATGCGGCAACAATTGTTTAATCACCGCCCAAAATTTTTCCACCGGGCAGGTTTTCCGTGCGGGAAACCGCTGTGAACAAGGCGCCGGCCAAGAAAATCAGGAAAATAAAGAGAATACAGCCGGGGATATTCCTAATATTTATAACTTTAAATACCAACGGGTTTTCAACTACAACCCGTTGGCTGCGGCAGCCGCCCGTCGCGGTACAATAGGCATTCCGCGGGTTTTAAATATATATGAAGATTATCCCTTTTGGTTTACGCTATTTACCCGGCTGGGCTACCGGGTTGTTTTATCCGGACCTTCCTCCCGGCAATTGTATGAGACCGGCATCGGCGCAATCCCTTCGGAGTCGGTATGCTATCCGGCCAAGCTGGTCCATGGCCATATGCAGGATCTTGTGGATAAAGGGATCAAAAAGATATTCTATCCCTGCATTCCCCTGAATATTAAAGAAGACCCGGCAGCCGACAACTGTTACAATTGTCCCGTAGTCGCTTCCTATCCGGAAAATATCAAAGCCAATATGGATGCCCTCGTTACCCGACACGTCACTTTCTATCATCCATTCCTGCCCCTTGACAACCCCGCCAGAATGACACGCCGGCTGATACAGGAGCTATCACCGGAAAACCTGCCGGCAATGGCAGTTAACAAAGCTGTAAAAAAAGCCTACGCGGAACTGGCAAGGTATAAAGCCGAGGTCCGGCAAAAAGGGGAAGCCATCCTTGCCGATATTGGCGCAAGGGGCATCCGGGGGATTGTACTGGCCGGCCGGCCCTACCATATTGATCCGGAGATTAACCACGGTCTGCCGGAAATGATACAATCCTACGGCCAGGCAGTATTGTCGGAAGACGCCATAAGGCATTTGACGCCGGTGGAACGGCCGCTGCGCGTTGTCGATCAATGGGTGTATCATTCAAGATTATACGCCTGCGCCGCCTTTGTGGCCCAGCAGCCAAACCTGGAGTTGATCCAGCTGAACTCCTTTGGCTGCGGTATTGATGCCATAGCCATCGACCAGGTGCATGAGATCCTTGCCGCTCATAACAAAATCCATACCGTTATCAAGCTGGATGAAATGAACAATTTGGGAGCAGCCCGGATACGTGTCCGCTCATTGCTGGCGGCGACAAACCGGCGGACTGCTCCGTTGCCGCCTGCCAATGCTTCGTACCGGTACCGGCGGCGGCTGTTCACGCCCGCAATGAAACAGCGTTATACGATCATAGCGCCGCAAATGTCGCCGGTCCATTTTCAGTTTTTGGCAACCATTCTCCAAAAGTTCGGTTATAAGGCGGTGTTTACTCCCCCGGCCGATAAGGCGGCAATTGACCTGGGACTCCGCTATGTCCACAATGATGCCTGCTATCCGGCCATTATTACCGTGGGCCAGGTGCTGCAAGCTCTCCAATCCGGCCAATATGACATAAATAATACTGCCGTCCTGATGTCCCAAACCGGGGGCGGCTGCCGGGCAACCAATTATATTGCCCTGATCCGCAAAGCGCTGCAGGATGCGCAACTGCCCCAGGTGCCGGTTGTATCTTTTTCCACCGGCTTGGAAAAAAATCCCGGTTTTAAGATTTCCCTGCCCATGCTGGATAATGCCATAATGGGATTGCTTTACGGCGACTTGCTGATGCAAGTATTGTACCGGGTCCGGCCTTATGAAAAAATACCCGGTTCGGCCAATCGGCTATACGGCCACTGGGTTGAACAGTGTCAACAGGCGCTGGCAAGGGGAAGCAAACTTGCTTTTTGGAAAAATGTGGCGGCCATTGTCCGGGATTTTGACAACCTGGCGATCCGGGAGGGTCTGGTCAAACCCAAAGTGGGGATAGCGGGAGAAATTTTTATTAAATATCACCCCGCAGCCAATAACCAGATTATCGATCAACTGGAAAGGGAAGGGGCCGAAGTCGTGGTCCCCGACTTGACAAATTTCTTCCTCTACTGTGCCTACGACGGTAAAGTATCCCATCAGCTGCTGTCCGGAAACTGGCACGGTATTTGGGGGGGAACTCTTTTGATCCAGGTGGTGGAGCTCTACCGCCGGGGCATGAGACAAGCGTTACAGGCCAGCCAGCGTTTTTCGCCGCCTTCACCGATAAAAGAAATAGCCTGCCATGCGGCCAAACATTTATCACTGGCCAACCTGAACGGTGAAGGCTGGTTTCTGACCGGCGAAATGGTGGAACTAATCCTAAAGGGTGTAACCAACATCATCTGTGCGCAGCCGTTTGCCTGTCTGCCCAACCATATAACCGGCAAAGGGATGCTCAAAGAACTCAGACGGTCCTATCCCGGGCTAAACGTTATGTCCCTGGACTACGACCCGGGGGTCAGTGAGGTAAATCTGTTGAACCGAATTAAGCTGATGCTCTCGGTTGCCAATGTATAGGGAAGTATTCAGAAGTCAGAAGTCAGAATGTTGGTGCCGCCAGCGGCGTGGAAGCCGGACTACTGAATATAGTTACAGACGCTTTTTATATAACAATAAATGGCTAAAAGTTACGCAAAAAACAGCAAGTAATTTGGGGAAGCCCTGGAAATAATATAATAAAAGTATCTATTCAGGTTATCAAATGCCACGAACTGCTTAGAAATCGTCAGATGCTAGGCACGACGAGTACTGGAACGTAAGCGTACTGGTTGTACGCTGGAGTGAAGCACGCAGGAGTAACGACGCAGATGGCGGTTTATAAGCAGTTCCCTACTTTTGGGTGATAGTTTTTAATAAAAAGGAGGTTTCTTATGCATCAAGAATTGAAAACCCACCTTAGCGCCGCCGAGGTCGGCGCCCTATGGACCCAATATACGGATGCGACTATGACCGCTTGCATGCTGAAATACTTCCTGGCCAAGAACGAAGATAAGGATATCGGCCAGGTAGTGGAATATCTGCAACAGGTAACACAAACCAAAATCCAGAGAATCAGGAAAATCTTGCAAAGCGACAATTACCCGGTGCCGATAGGGTTTGGGGACAACGACGTCAATAGCGAGGCGCCCAGGCTCTATTCCGACTCTTTTGCCCTTGCCTTCATCCGCAATATTACCCGCCTTAGCCTTACTACGTACGGTTTGGCACTAAGCACATGCGCCCGGCAGGATGTACGGCAGCATTATCATCAGTGTCTTGCCGACGTGGCCCAAGTTGATGAAAAAGCGGTAAATGCGGAACAAGCCAAAGGCCTGTATATGCGGGCACCCTGTATATCCGCGCCGGAAAAACCGGAGTTCATTCAGGATAGCGACTACCTTGGCACCCTTTTTGGGAGTAAGCGCCCTTTGAGTGCAATTGAAATTGCCAATATTTTTGTCGGCATTGAAAAGGGTATATTCAGTAAAGCGTTGTTAATGGGCTTCGCTCAGGTAGCGGCAGCGAAGGAACTGCGGGAATTTTTTCTGCGAGGCAAACAGATAGCTCATAAACACGCCGATATACTCGGCGACCTTCTCACCCGCAACGATATGCCCGCCCCCGCGAGTCCCGACTCTTATGTCACCAACTCCATTGTCGCACCGTTTTCAGACCGGCTGATGCTGCAGTACACTATTTTGAGTACTCAAGCCTCGTTCGCATATTACGGCACGGCTCTAGCCTTAGTTACCCGGTCGGATATATTCGGCAGCTACGTGCGGCTAATGACGGAAGGATCACAGTATCTGGAAGACGCCAACATGCTGATGATCCGGCATAAATGGCTGGAACAGCCGCCACTGGCCGAGGATAGGCGGGCGCTGGTGAGGAGATAAGAAAATCTTCGTTGACGAAGATTTTGGGAGTCAGAATTCAGGAGTCAGAATTCAGAATGGAGCGCGAGACGACCATTCTTTATTCTGACTCCTGATTTGGTTCTATTCCGATGTCTGGTAATCAGGTAATCAGGAGCCGGGATTCAGATGGCCATTCCCTATTCTGACTCCTGACTTCTGACTCCTCCTGTTTCCTACCTTTTCCCCGCAGCGCTGAGAACTTCAATTTTCTTCGACTCGTTATGGGGCGGTTTGTCATCAGCCGGGCCCATTGATGCCCTATATATATTTTCAATGTCTTCCAACGTGCTCCTTCTTGGATTGGTAAAGGTAGAGATATCCTTGAAGGCGTTTTGAGAAAGCTGAGGGATGTCAGTTTCGCGCACGCCCATCTTTCTTAATTCAGCCGGAATTTTAAGATCGACGGCAAGTTTTCTGAAGGCATTCATGATTTTTTCCACAGCTTCCGGCTGGCTGGCGGCTTTTTCCCCCATGGCTTCAGCCATTTTCAGAAGCCTGTCTGCCGGTACGGATACGGCATTATAATCTAAAACATAAGGAAGCAGGACACTGTTATAATCGCCGTGAAACAGATTATAAAACCCGCCTAACTGGTGGGTCATGGCATGGATTAACCCCAAGCCGGCATTATTAAAAGCCATGCCCGCCATTACGCTGGCAAACACCATCTGTTCCCTGGCTTCCATGTCATTGCCGTTCTCATAGGCCCGGCGGAGATAATTAAAAACCAGCTTTATGGACGTCAGCGCCAGAGAATCCGTTATGGGCGAGGCTTCGGTGGACAGGTAAGCCTCTACTGCATGGGACAGAACATCGGTACCGGTGCTGGCTGTGACTTCCGGCGGCATAGTGACCATGAACATGGGGTCATTGACCGACATTAACGGTGTTAAATTTGGGGAAAGGATGGGCATTTTTACTTTGCGCGATTCGTCGGTGATAATGGCGAGCATTGTCATTTCAGCAGCCGACCCGGAGGTAGTATTAACGGCGATATGCGGTATACCCGGCTTGGTAACCTTGTTGTAGCCTTCATAATCGATTATGGAACCGCCGTTGGTAGCCACGACTGCTATTGCTTTGGCGCAGTCATGACAGGTGCCGCCGCCGACAGATATAATCAAGCTGTAATCTCTTTTGAGTTCCAGCAGGTGGGGAAAATAGGACAGACCGTCTTCCACAAAGCCGACGGTGGGGTTGGAATGCAGGACGCCGTCAAAGATATCATAGGAAATAAACACATTCTTCAAAATCTTTTCGATCTGTTCCACCCAGCCCAGGGTTACCAGATTCCTATCGGTAACAATCAATGCTTTGCTCAGTTTCCAGCCTAATAATTCGTTGGGCAGGTCCTTAATTGCCCCCACCCCGATAAGATTGGCTTTCGGTGTCAGAAAATTATGGGTATTTTCCATTTTGATTCCCCCTGTATTTAAAAAATTAGACTTGCTATTAGATTACCCATAATTATAATGGTTGAGTCTTATTTTATTATCAATTTTTTAATATTGGCGCCTGTATTTATTACTTTGGCCTCAACATTGATCTTTACCGGGATGGCCGGATAAATATCCGCCCATTTTGCCTCATACTCGCTTTTCCATAATCTGGGTGATTCTCGGAATAAAGCGAAGCCGAAACCGAATATATCCGTTTGCAATTCTTTCTGCCCCTTCTGTAATGCGGCTTCGATATCCGACCGCACACTGTCCGCCAGTCCCTGTTCCTCGGCGCTCACTTCGGCCGCAGATATAAAATCCGGCCCCTCGCCCTGGTAGTATTTCCGCAAAGCGGCCTTTACAGCGACATTCACATATATAACCGGCTGGCCGCTATCCAGTTGGACTTTTATTTTACCTTTCGATTCCAGCACATGAAAATACAATGCATCTCCCGGGCCGGCTTGATCTGATGTTTCCGAGAACTTATAGTTCAGCATTTTCTTGCCCATAATCCAGTTAAGCCCCATACTCTCTTTTTCATCCAGCCAGCCCACAAATTTGTCGCCTTTAAACGCCGCCATACCGGTGACTGTATAGGCGCCGGTATGTTCGCCGTTAAACGTTACATTAGCCGGTGTTTCATCCTGCGCTGTCGGTGTTTTCGCCTGAGTTTTACCTTTGGTGTCTTGCTGTTGAGATTTTGCCTCGACGCTCACGACCCGCGGCGCTACCGCTTCCCAGCCGCCAATAGCCAGCATTTCCGTAAATTTATTAACGGTAACGGGATAGGCGACGCCTGTGTTTGGGCTCAAATGGATCAATTTATAGATTGCCGGAGCGGACGGCATTATATCGGCAGGGTCGGCGGTCTTTAGCACGTCTTCCGCCTTGCCTGCCGTAACGGCAATCGAGCTGGTGCTGACTAAGGCCGGCGAGCGGTCCAAAAGGTCAATGACCTCCATTATATTATGTTTGGCGGCCTCTTCCCCCACAAGAAGGACTTGTGTATAACCGAAAAACAGTCTTTTCGGAGCTATCTCCTGAATTTTTGCCAGGGCGCCGAGAAAAGTTTTATCCGTTGCCGAATGAACAATCCCCTGGGACTCCCTCCCTTGCGAGCTGTTTGACATACCGCTCCGCCCTTTTTTTATTGGCTGATACTGGATGGTTATTGTTGACTGCTCTGATTCGGCATTATAGTCAACCCCTATCCCGACAACCTGGGCCATATCTTCATATTCAATATAGTCCCAGCAGCCCGAAAGGACCAGGGATAAGAGAATGTGCACAGCTATCAGAAAAATTCTTTTGTTCATTTTGCCGTACATCCGGTTCTTTTCGCAGATTTTTTTTTCAGCAGGACGCTGACGGAAGCCAGCAACAGCACGAATATTGAGAAAGGCAAAACAACATAACCCAATATTACGGCAAGCTCATAGCCCTTGTTGTATGAGTTCAGCCATACCGCCGGCGCAAAGATCATCAGGGCTGTTACCGCCAGGAGAAATTTAGGTTTCCAGTTATTGAACATTTTTTTGGCAAGTGTCCACGCACAATACAGGCAGAGTGTGGTTTTGCCAATGGCGATAAATTGATAAGTACCGAAAATGAATACCTCCAGGCCGCGGATGAATTCGCCTACCTGGATAAGCTTGGCCGCATTGAGTCCCCCAAAGGCAATACGTTTTGCCAGCTCAGGGCTCATGATCGCCATAATAGCCAGTATTGCCGAGGAAAAGATAACCGCACAGGCGGCCAGTCCCGTTACAATCCACAGATAGCGCTTTCCCGGCGTGGGGATGTACCCGACGATAATCATTAGCAGTAACAGACATTCCGAGGCAGTTCCGGTCATAAACAAGGCTCCTTTAACAAATCCCAGCAAGGAAGTATCAAAAACAGGAATGACATATTCCATATGGATATATTTAGGAAAAGCAAAGGCGAAACTAAAGAAATAATTCAAAAGACCAAGTACGGACAACAGTTCAACCGTTCTTGCCAGGGCCTGGAACCCATTGCTTAGTAATATTACGGGTAACAAAAGCAAAACCAGCATAACAATCCAGTGGGGCGTAAATATCAGAAAAAACGCCTTGATCAATTCAGTAAACATATTCAGCATGGCAACCGCCACGGCAATATTGATTAAAATATAAGGGACACCGACCAGTACGCAGCTGATTTTTCCCAAACCCGCTTCCAGTATATCAAAGACCGTACCTCCCGGCTGATGCTTACCCAGGTATAAAATCCAGGCCGCGAACGGTATTAACAGTAAAATTCCGGCGAAAGCCGCAAGCCAGGCGGCCCGGTCGGTATCATTATCAATCCAGGTATGACTGTATACCATATTTCCGATTGTGCCGATAATAAGAAGAAAAAAAGTCTGTTCCCGCGTAAGCTGGATATTTTCCCGCATAAATCACTTTCCCGCCTGTAGTTTTTTTTGTTCGGGTTCACCGGCCCCATCCCCCATTCTTACCTGGTTGGAAGGCGCCAGTATTTTTAAACGTTTTTTCAATACGCTTAAATGCATACGGATGAAAGTATCCTTCATGCCGCTGAGTTCAAACGGCACTAACGGATAAAGGTAAGGGACGCCGAAAGATTCCAGGGAGGACAAATGCCAGAAGAGAATGACGATACCGTTTATTAAGCCAAACATGCCGGAAATACCGGCCAGGATAATGAAAAGATAATTGATGAGTCTTGACGTATATACAAGGGTGGTTGATGAAATAGCAAAGGACGACACTTCCGAAATAGCGACGACGATGAGAATGGAAGGGCTTACATAACCGGCGGAGACGGCTGACTGTCCGATAACCACCGCCGACAGCGTGCCGACGAAGTACCCCACCGATCCCGGTATCCTGAGCGCTGCTTCCCGGATAACCGTCATGCCAATGGTCATGAGCAGGAGTTCGACAATAGTGGGAAAAGGCACGCCTTCCCTGCCGGCGGCGATGTTCAAAGCCAGGGATTGGGGTACAATGATATGATTGTAAGTTACAAAGGCCAGGTATATAGGGGAAACGATAATGGAAGTAAATAAAGCTGAAAAACGGACAATTCTCAGATAGGAGGCGGTAACCGCTTTTTCGGCGTAATCATCCATTGTTTTAAGATTGTCCCATAAGGATACGGGGGCTAAAAACGCGAAGGGGCTGTTGATGCACAGCAAGGCAAAATGGCCTTGCGACAAATTTTTTGTTACCGTATCCGGGCGCTGGGTTTGCCGGTAGGTGGGAAATATGGACACGGGGTTGTCGCCGATAAGCTCGGCCACAGTACCGATACCGTCAACATTATCGATATCTATCCTGTTTATGCGGCGGCGGACTTCCGCGATAATGTTGGTATTGGCAACCCCTTCAATCCAAAACAATTTTAGTTTTGTGCGGGAAAGCCTTCCAATTGTAAACATTTCGCAGCGCAGGTCAGGCGTTGGCAGCCTTTTGATAACCATGCTGCAGTTTGTATCCAGGTCTTCCGTAAAGGACTCCAGCGCGGCAAGGGCCGAGCCTTCATTCTCCGGTCTTTCGATGGCGCGTTTTTCTGTTTGGCGGCTGTCGATAATAAGAACTTCATTTAGGCCGTTTACAAACAGCACCGTTTCTCCATTTAACAGACCTTCCACAACCTGATTCATATGGTTGGTGCGCTTGATTTTTGGAAAAAATATAAATTTTTCCTGGATTTGGGTAAGTAAATTGTCCAAACCGGTGTTCAGGTCGGCTTTCCCCAGCAGCAGCGGCTCTATTATGTGCCTGCCTATCAGTTGTTTGTCGGTCATACTTTCGATATAAGCTGCGCCGGCTTGGGCTTTTCCGTCTAAAATATCGTATTTCCTTGTAATAAGACCAAGATCATTTCCCAGGATACTTTGCAATAACACGAAGTTTGTATCCAGGGCTGGAGATACCTGGGCATTTTTTGCGGCGGCCTGACCGGAAAAGATTGACTTGAGCCGGTGGGTTAATTGGTTCAGTTCTTCGGCAATTGCCGTGCTTTCGCCGGTCACTTGCCGGAGAGCGTCCAGGTTTTTCGCGGCCTTAGTGAGTGAAGCCGACGGCACTTGCGCCGATAGTTTTTTGAAACAACGGTTTGGCGAATGTTTCACTGCGTTTTTCCATCCTTTTTAGAATTCCATTATCTACTATTATATTTAGTACGTCTTTCTTTTATGTGCCATTTTTGCCAAAGAAAATGCTCCCCTTTCAGATAAATAACTTAAGGGGGAGCATAGCACACAGGAAACGGCGATTATTTACTCGCACAAGATACCTTCCGCCAGCAGTTTTTCATCTGATTCCCAGGACTCGACAATGGCCAGGGCCGTACAGTAGTCAAAACCCATTCCCATTAAATAACAGATAAGACAGCTTTCCGTGATGGCGTGTTTGGCAGTCGTATTTTCTATTTCCTGAAGTCCGTGACGTACTGCCGGCAGGACTTGCATTAAAAAGTAACAAGTGTTTAAGGATTGGGGCAGGGTAAACTGGTATACCTGAACTGGTGGCCGGCAACGTTTGGTTCCGCCGAAAAGGCCTCTGTTCATTTTATGTTCTCCTTTCTTTATGTGCCTTAATATAGTTTATGCACTGTTCGGACTTATGTGAAGTATACCGGAGTTAAACGACTAAAATGACGAAGAAAGAGTAGCCGGCAAAAGAAAATATAAATTAAAATAGAGATATATTCGATATATAAGATATAGATGAAGTTTCAATAGTAACTAAGCAGACTTCAGGTAATAAATAGTTACTCGCCGCTGGCAGGCGACAAGTTGCGCCGCCAGGCAGAAAGGAACAGTTATGAATGTTAATAATGTTAATAATGTGTCAATACCGGCAACCGCCAATGTTCAACCAGTCAAAGCTCCTGGGGAAACCGGCAAAGGCGCAGCAGATACGCAAGCCGCCGCTGAACTAGAGAGTCAGCCGGCGGCAGCGCCGGCGGCCGACAGCCGGTCGGGGACGCAAGCCGCTGCTGCCGCCAGCCAGGTAGAAGTGGCCATGAATGAACTGCTTTCCCGGCATATGGCGCAGTTGGCCAAAGCCATCGGCAACCGGCTGCAATTGCTGGATTCCTTACCACCGGAGATAAAAGAAGCCGTATTGAATGTTTTGCGGCAGGCGATGTCGGCGGAGGAGACGCTGGCCCAAGGTATGGCGGCGCTGGTAAAATCACAAAATCAGGCATCCCGCCAACTCATGAATCTGGCCGAACTCTTAACTGACGCGGCGCTGGTTTTTGCCCGGAAGGAAATGCCGGCAGGAGCAATCGCTTTATTTACCCGCCTGGCCGAAAGTAATACGTCTCAAGCCCAGGCTGAGCAAAAGCTGGCTGCTTTCGCCGGCCAACTATTGTCCGGCGAAACAACGGCAGCAGAGTTTCAACAATCAGTTAATGAACTGGCCAAATCCATGTTGGGATCAGATGCTGCCAAAGCCGTTACAAGCGATGACCAGTTAGCCCGCTTCATTTTAAAACAGACAGGGGGAAATATACCGCTCCCCCTGGAAAAGCTGGCAGCCAAACATAACCTGTCGGAAGTGACCAAGCTGTGGGTAGTATTGCAAGCCAATAAGGAAGAAGGCGGTGATGCAGCCATTCCTTCTCCCGCCCAGAACAGATTGTTATTACTGGCGAACCAATTGCTGAAACAGGATGCGGCAAGTATGGAGGTAAAACAGGCAGTTCGTAATCTGGCCCAAGAACTGCTTGTACCGGCTACGGCCAAGGGGCTGGCGGAAGGAGATCTGGCCGGCAGTATTTTGCATCAGTTGGGGAAAACAGTGCCGGACATATTCCTTCGCGGTTCGGAAGCAGGCAATCAGTCCGCCGCGCGTCGCTTTATGGCTATATTGAAATTGAGCGGAGGGCTTGGGCAGCAAAAGCCTGAGCAAGCTGTGAACATAGGCCCAGGCATTACCGGTGCGGATTCAACGGCAATAGGGAATACTGGAATTGTCAGGCAGAGTCTGACCAATTCGCAAGCGGAGCAAACGCTGATTAAACTAGCTTCTCAGCTCTTGCACGGGGAAATGACAGCGGCAGAGGCAAAACAAGCCGTGCAGAATATGGCTAAGCAGCTCTTGGGATTTGATTTAGCCGCATTGACGCCGGCAGACGAGAGCGCAGCCAAAAATTTACTGAAACAAACTGTAACCACCATGCCGCAGGTCATCGACAAGGCTGTCGCCCGGTACAACATGCCGGAAATATCCCGGGCCTGGCTTCTGCTTCAATCCGTGAAGCTGGTCGAATGTCAAGGCAGGCTGCCATGGGAATTAAAGCAAGCCGCCGCCGCCGTTCGCGAACTGGCTGAAACTTTTCAACGGCCGGTAGATTTTACTTCTGAACGGCACGCCGGGAGCAGTGTCTTCTCATTTAATATGCCGCTTTATTTTGGTGATGGCCAGGCCTACCCGGCCTATATCCACATCTATCAGCAACATGAAAAAGAAAATCAGGCCGGTGTCCGCCAGCAGGCGGAAACATGGCTAAGGATTTGCCTGCATACCGACCATATCGGTCCGGTGGATTCCTTCTATCGTCTGTACGATGGCCACCATCTGGATGTCAGAGTGCGGTTTAATGACTTCGATGCGGCCAATGAGTTTAGTCATTGCTTGGCGGATATACGCAAAGCACTGTCAGCGTCTTCATTGGAACTAACCGACCTATCTGTACGATCATTAGAGTAAATAGGGTAAATGGAAGGCTGTCTCAAAAATGAGACAGCCTTTTTAAAATTTTTATGGGAGTTTTAAAATAATTTAACCGTTACTTTTTTATTTTTGCGGCGTTAAAATATAAGTAAGCCTTCCGGCTGTAATTTCAATTTTTCCATATAGAAAAAAGAGGTGACAGGTTTGCCAAGCGAAGAACACCAGCTCATTGCCAAAGCCCAGCAAGGCGACAGAACCGCCCTTAATCTTCTAATTTCCCGTTACTGGCAGCCTGTTTACCGACTGGCCTACTATAAAACAGGCAATCAGGATGATGCCCAGGAGATTGCTCAGGATACTTTTTTGAAGGTTTTCGGGGCTTTGTCCCGTTATAAACATATGGAAGCATCGTTTAAAACCTATTTGTCGCGGATTACCATAAATCTGGTCAATGACTATTGGCGTAAAAAAGGCCGGGTTCCGCCAATAATTGATATCGACGCATATAAGGAGCCGCTTTTTGACCCCGCAGCCAAGCCGGAAGATCAAGCCCTGGGCTCAGAGCGGCGGGAAGAAATCGCAGCCTTGATAGCTATGTTGCCGGCAGAGCAGCGACGGGTTGTTGAGCTTCGCATTATTGAAAGTTTGTCAGTTGCCGAAACGGCCCTGATCATAAATAAGACGGAAGCAGCGGTCAAGATGCTGCAGCAGCGGGCATTGAAAAAATTGCGGCAGTTATTTGTCGAGCGTGACATTGATATGGTGCATTAAAATCTTCTGTCAACAGTTAACAGTTAACATTGATAATTTAATTGATAATTTAGGTAATTTAAATTTAGCGGAGGTGAATAGGGTGAAGAAAAAAATGAACATGGATGAAATGCAGGCGGAAGAGTTATCAGCCGCTATTGATTCTCTGAATATGGGCCTGAAGCCGGCGGCAGTCAGTGAGGAAATTAACAACTTAATTATCGTCGCCGGCATAATTAAACAGTCATATCAGCAAGTGCAAACAAAGCCTGATCATACCACGGCATTAGCCGAACGAATCGCCGCCGGCATCGAAAAGAAGCGAAAGAAGCGGCGGAAAAAATTCAGTATCTGGGCCTTCGCCGGCGGAATAGGCAGTATAGCAGCCGTCCTGCTGGCAGCAGCATTGAATCTGGTTCCGCCCCTGCACCAGGAACACGGGTTAAGGGAAGATGCACCGCCTGATAAAGTCATTGCCGCTAACGATACGCAAGCCCCTTTACCTAACCCGGTTTATGAAAATACCGGCCAGGAATCCGTACCCGGTATACCACCGTCTTCCCTGGATGACAAACCGGCGCCGGAGCAGTCCGGGACGGTGGAGAAACAGGCTGATACCAGTTCCAAGGCTCCAATACGCACCTTTGCCCTGCCCGATAGCGGAGCGGTTCCCGGTAATTCGAATGTTAGCAGAGTGCGCCTGCCCGGCCGGAAAGCGGATGCTGTAACGGAGGAGGCAGGAACGGGTATTGTTAGGCAAATATATGGCAAAGGTACCCCTCGTGAAATTATTGTGACCCAGCTGCCCCCAGCCGGCGGTGGGCCGGTCGCAGCATCTATTTCCCGGGAAAAGACGGCAAAATCGCAGCAAAATGAAGCAACCGCCCGGAATAAAGTATTTACCACCATCAATGGTATTGAGGTCATCGTTGAGGGGGCGGTGCCGGAGGACGAATTGAAAAAACTGGCGCAGACGCTGGTAGTTGAAGAAACTCCCCAGCCTTCCCCGGGAAAAAGTCAGGTGGAAGACGTGAAAAAATAACATGAACAGCGGGGGGAGTATGTATGATTATTGTAAAACGGAGTCAAGGGCGGGAAAGATATTTTTCCCCTGTCGTTGGCGGGCTGGTGATTGCCGCCTTAATTGGTTGCGGCGGGTGGATGATAATTTTCCATTACCGGGAAATCTTGTTTGCAGCCGGCTGGAATGGGGACCGGGCTGAACTTGTCTGGCGGTTATTGGCATGCTGGCTGGTTACCTTACTGATTTTTTTGGTTGTGCTTTATTACCTTTTGCGGCAGCGAGCCAAGCTTTCCGCTTTGCTCAAAGACCGGACCGTGGAGATGAGCAGGCAGGCGGAAGCTCTAAGTTTAAGCAATAACCGCTACCGTTCCTTGATGCAACAGTCGGCAGACGGTCTTATTCTGGTTGATCCTGAGACCTGGAGGGTGCAGGAAGCCAACGAGAGGTTTGCACAAATTCTGGGCTACAAGGAAGAAGAGGTGATATGGCTAAAAATTGATGAATTAGGAATTGCCGACAAATCCTACAATATCAAAACTGATTTGGAAAATGTGCTGCTAGACGGATATATGCCCTCCAGTCTCAGACATTTTCGCAGTAAGGACGGAAAACGGGTGGATGTTACCCTCACCGCTTCGCTGGTACATTATTCCGAGAAAAGCGTAATCATGACAACCATGCGGGACGTAACCCAGCAAATTCAACTGCAAGAGGCCTTAGAGCGGGATGTAAAAATGGCCGGCCAAATTCAGCGGAGTTTATTGCCGGCTGACATGGACACCGAGCAAGTGTGTATTAGAACCTTATTTGCACCGTATCATATAGTAAGCGGTGATTTTTTCAGCTACTTGCCAATACGGGATGAAGCCGGAATTTTTGGCTTTATTATGGATGTATCCGGTCATGGGGTGGCAGCAGCGCTGCAAACTTCAGCCCTTAATGTGTTGATGCAGGAGATGATGGTCTTGGATGTGCCTATATTGGATAAATTACGCCAGGTCAATCTTATGAGCATGCGTTATTTTTCCGAAGAGTTCTACGCTACCATGCTTTGCTTTGAGATAGACTTCCGGCAAAAGACAGTGACTGTTGCATCTGCCGGTATGACGGGATTTTTGTCCTATTCTGATCCGGCTAACGGTTTGGTAAAGGCCGGCGGATCTTTTGTGGGTCTGGACAGGGAGCCGGATTTCGTCCAGCAGGTATTGCCAATCCGGAGCGGGGATACATTTTATTTCGTTACTGACGGGATTTTAGACTTGTTGCGCGAAGAACGCGAAGAAGAAGGAATAAAAACCATGGAATTAAAACAGTTTGATGCGTCGGTGACCTGGCTTTCCCATGTGGCCGGAAGCGAACGGCGGTGGGATGATGCTGCCGGTGTGTTTATTAAGATTAAGTAGTTTGTTTTAATTGGCAAATTTCCCGTTCGGTAAGCACTTGCAGGATAAATAATGACAGGTGCCTGGCCAGGTCAACCTGGCGGCCATTGACAATGGGACGGTTTTGTTCGTCGGCAATAATCCGCACGACAGGTCTGGTCTGAAGTCCGGGGATTACTTTTGTCACCACGGCTAGTTCGCCTGTACTCAGCCTCAGGATTGTACCGACAGGATAAACAGCGACTTGGCTTAAAAAGCTTTTCAAGATGCCCTCATCCAAATGGCTGTGAGCCATTGATACCATCATTTCGTGAGCCTCGTGGGGTAATGCGGCATTCTGGTAAGGTCTGGACGAAGTAATAGCGTCATATACATCGGCAACAGCTGCAATTTTAGCATACTCATGAATTGCTTTGGCTGAAAGACCGTGGCTATAGCCCGTACCGTCACATTTCTCATGATGCTGGCGGACAATATAGGCGGACAGGAGCGGTATTTCCTCCCGCTCGCGGAGAATGGCGAAGCCCAGGTCCGGGTGTTGGCACATGATGTTCCATTCCCGGTCATCAAGTTTTCCCGGTTTCTGTAAGATTTCTTGTGGAATCTGCACTTTTCCTATGTCATGCAGCAAGGCTCCCAAGGCCAATTCACGCAATTGAGACATCCGATAACCAAGCTGCAGGCCGATGACCGTTGATAATACGCAGACATTCACCGAATGACCGAAGGTATAGTCGTCATGAAGCCGGATATCAGTAAGGTGAATCATGGCGTCGGTATTAGAGATTATTTCGTCAATAATAAAAGATGTTAATTTATTAAATTGAACAATATTTAGCTGCTGGATGCTTCCCAGGTTTCTAAAAGATTTTTGGACTAGATCTATAGCGCGGATACGGGTTTCTTCCCGTATAATTTCCGGCATGGTTACCGGCATTTTTTGCACTTTTTGCACTTTTTGCACTATGGCTGGTCCTCCTGACTGCAACGAATAAAACAATAAATAGAATAATAACAATAATATCAGTATTAACATCAACAAAAAATGATCTTATTTGACATTATACCTTAAAAAATGTAATAAAGGAAACATATTCCTTTTATAATTTTTAAAATTGGACCAAGGTCCTGGTATAAAAGTCCCGGTATAAAAGTCCCGGTACTAGTGTCTTGGCCATGTTATATTTTAGTTTTAGGGCGAGACAAAATGGCAAAGGGCAAGGAAGACTCGACGACGCATACTGGAAGGGGTCTGCTAGGAGGGGCTGACGCCGCCATTTGCCATTTTGTCCGTCATCAAACTAAAAAGATAATGTGGTCAAGACACTTTAGGATGCCGGGGGATCATTGCCTTAGTTTGGAGGGAGTGGCATGGGGAATCAGGTTAAGGTGGGGATATGTCAAATTCGGGTTGAGACTGACAAACATACCAATATTGTCAAAGGACAGGAAATGATCCAAAAAGCGGCAGCAGCCGGCTGCCGGTTGATTGTTTTGCCGGAAATGTTCAACTGCCCCTATCAGTCCGAACTGTTTCCCGTATATGCCGAAACCTATCCCGGCGGACCGACTATCGGCATGCTGGCGGAAACGGCAGCCAGGGAAAAAGTTATTCTGGTAGGCGGGTCCATTCCGGAACGGGATGAGAACAATCGAATCTACAATACCAGTTATATTTTTGATGAGTCAGGGAAACTGGCCGGGCGGCACCGGAAGGTGCATCTGTTTGATGTCAATATTAAAGGCGGGACGGTGTTCCAGGAATCTTTAACCCTTGCTGCCGGCGACAAGCTAACTCTTGTTGACGCGCCCTTCGCAACCATCGGCGTGGCCATCTGCTACGATGTGCGCTTTCCGGAGATGGCCAGGGCAATGATGCTGAAGGGCGCCAAAATTCTGGTCTATCCGGCTGCCTTTGGACCGGTAACGGGTCCGCTGCATTGGGAACTCCTGATGCGGGCCCGGGCGATGGATAACCAGGTATTTGTAATTGCGGCGGCGCCGGCAAGGAATGACATGGCCGAATATAAGGCATACGGTCATTCGCTTATTGTCGATCCGTGGGCCCGGGTTTTGGCTGCTGCTGATGAGGGGGAAACATTGCTTATGGTTGAAATTGATTTAGACGTTGTGGACGAGGTGCGGGAAGAATTGCCTGTGCTGAAACATAGACGGGAAGGCATTTACCCGGATGTCAATTCTTAATGCGACATATATTCGTGAATTTGCTGATATTTGCTTGCAGACCCGGAAGTGTTGTGCTATAATTGTTTACGCGTAAATTCAAGCGTGGTTATAAAGTGAGGTGCAAGGCGTCATGAAAGAAAAGATTCATCCTAATTTTAATGAGACCAAAGTAACCTGCGGTTGCGGCAATACATTCATAACCGGTTCTGTAAAAAAAGAACTTCGCGTAGATGTATGTTCCAAGTGTCATCCCTTCTACACAGGACAGCAGCGGAACGTTGCCGCCGGCGGGCGGGTTGAAAGATTCAATAAGCGTTACGGCAAGTAAAGACTCGGGCAGCAGAGCAGCAATGCTCTGCTGTACTTATATTGTAACTACTCAGATACCTGAGTAACCTTATATTTATCTATCCGGAAGGGAGCAAATGCCGTGAAAACGAAAAAAACTTTCGTGGGCGGGCAGGCAGTTATTGAGGGTGTCATGATGCGCGGACCGGAGTATATTGCTACCGCCGTGCGCGAACCGTCCGGCGGGATTGTGGTTGAGAAAGACCGGCTTGAATCAATAACCGGCCGTTATCCGATACTAAAAAAGCCAATGCTGCGCGGCGTGGTGGCGCTGGTGGAATCACTTGTCTACGGTCTGAAGGCGTTGTCTTTTTCAGCGCAGGCTGCAGGCGAAGAAGGAGAAGAGCTGTCAAACAAAGAGATTGCCATGACAATGGTTTTGGCCTTGGGACTGGCAATTGTGCTTTTTGTTGTCATACCTACTTTTGCTGCCAAGTTCATTCATAGCGCTATCACCGATCCGGGCTTGCTAAACCTGTTGGAGGGAATTTTGCGACTGGCCATTTTTTTCGCCTATATCGGCGGGATATCCATGCTGAAGGATATTCAACGGGTTTTTCAGTATCACGGCGCCGAGCACAAGACCATCCATGCTTACGAAGCCGGTGTGCCGCTTACGATTGAAAATATTAAAGGCTATAGCCGCCTTCATCCCCGCTGCGGTACAAATTTTTTACTGATTGTCATGGTTGTCAGTATTGTAATGTTTGCTTTCCTGGGGTGGCCCGACCTGTGGCTTCGTATACTGTCGCGGATAATCCTGCTGCCGGTTGTAGCCGGTATTGCCTATGAAATCATCCGTTTTGCCGGACGCAGTGAGCATAAAGCCGTGGCCTGCGCCATCGCTCCCGGCCTATGGCTCCAGCAACTGACTACCCGCGAACCCAGCGACGACCAGATTGAAGTAGCCATCCAAGCCCTCAAAGCCGTAACACCGGCAGAAAGTAATGATACTGACAATTAACAATACTAAGCAATACTAACGATACTATTTAGTTAATGATTTAAAATCATCTGCTGCTACGAACTGCTTAGAAATCGTTAGCTGCTAGGCGCGACGAGAACCGGAACGAGGCGTACTTGGTTGTACGCCGCAGTGAGGACCGCAGGAGCAACGACGCAGATGGCGGTTTATAAGCAGTTCCCCCCTTAAAGGAAAATAGTTACACATGAGGTGAGTGTGCATTGCTTGACAAACCCCAAATCGAAAAGCTGCAGTCTTTAGAGGATAAATTTTATGAGCTGGAAGCGCGCATTAGCGATCCGGCGGTTATGGCTGACATGGGTGAATGGCAGAAACTGACCAGGGCCCATGCTAAAATGGCTCCGGTTGTGATTAAATTCCGGGAATTTAAAAAAGCCCTTGCGTCTATAGAGGAAGCCCGGGAAATGCTTAAGGAAAAACTGGACGAAGAATTCCGGGGAATGGTGGAAGCCGAATTCGAGGAAGCTAAAGGCAAAATTCCTGCTTTAAGTGAAGAACTCAGGATTTTGCTGCTGCCTAAAGATCCCAATGATGATAAAAACGTAATCGTGGAGATTCGTGGCGGGGCCGGCGGGGACGAAGCCGCGCTGTTTGCCGGCGATCTGTTCCGGATGTACACCCGCTATGCCGAAAACCAGGGATGGCGGACGGAAGTACTGGATGCCAACGTATCCGACCTTGGCGGGTTTAAGGAAGTTGTGTTCGTGATTGAGGGTGACGGCGCTTATTCCAAGTTGAAATACGAAAGCGGTGTTCACCGGGTGCAACGGGTGCCGACAACCGAATCCAGCGGCCGTATTCACACATCTACCGTTACGGTCGCTGTTCTGCCGGAGGCGGAAGACGTGGATGTGGAGATTAATCCCAATGATCTGAGAATCGACACTTATTGCGCCAGCGGCGCCGGTGGCCAGCATGTAAACAAGACGGAATCGGCGGTGCGAATTACCCACCTGCCTACGGGGGTAGTAGTACAGTGTCAGGATGAAAAATCCCAGCTTAAGAACCGGGATAAGGCCATGCGGGTGCTGCGCGCCAAACTGTTGGAACTGGCCCAGGAGGAACAACATGCCGAGGTGGCTGAAAGCCGGAAAAGCCAGGTAGGCACAGGCGACCGCAGTGAGCGTATCCGGACCTATAACTTTCCCCAGGGACGGGTGACCGACCACCGTATCGGTCTCACCCTGCACAAGCTTGACTTTATATTGAACGGTGATTTGGACGAATTGATATCGTCGCTGGTGACGGCCGGACAGAGCGAGCAGCTCAAACAAGTCGAATAATAAGATGATGCAGGGTGTAACACGATGACAGACGTACCAAAATCATGGAACATTGGGTTGATTTTAAATTGGACCAGGCAGTATTTCAGCGAAAAAGGCGTGGAAAACCCACGCCTTGATGCTGAAGTACTGCTTTCCCATATCTTAGGCCGGGACCGCCTATATCTCTATACCCATTTTGACCAGCCGCTGACGGCTTCGGAATTGGCCGCT
The DNA here is from genome assembly GCF_003966895.1 of Methylomusa anaerophila. Classification (NCBI taxonomy): domain Bacteria; kingdom Bacillati; phylum Bacillota; class Negativicutes; order Selenomonadales; family Sporomusaceae; genus Methylomusa; species Methylomusa anaerophila. The sequence continues at coordinate 2,374,659 of NZ_AP018449.1, forward strand.
TACCGGGAAATGGTAAAAAAACGGGCAAAACGGGCGCCGGTAGCTTATATTACCGGCAGGAAAGAATTTATGGGTCTGGAGTTTGCTGTTAGTCCGGCAGTACTTATACCCCGGCCTGACACCGAAATATTGGTGGAGGCGGTTTTGTCCCGTCTGCAGAAATTGACTAAGCCGGAAATCGCCGATTTGGGAACAGGCAGCGGGGCAATCATCGTCAGCCTGTTAGCTGTTATTCCCTCAGCCTGCGGGGTTGCTGTGGACCTTTCCCCGGAAGCGTTGGCGGTAGCCGGCGAGAATGCCAGGCGGCATCAGGTTGAGGAACGGTTAACGTTATGCTGCGGCGATCTCATTAGTCCCCTGACCGGTCGGAAATTTGACGCGCTGATTTCCAATCCGCCTTATATTCCCACAGCGGCTATAGCGGGTTTGAGTCCCGAAGTCCGGCAGGAGCCCAGAGTGGCCCTGGACGGCGGCGAGGACGGTTTGATTTTTTATCGTTGCATTGTGGCCAAGGGAGCCCAATACCTAAAGCCAGGCGGATTTATCGCCGTTGAGGTAGGTATGGGGCAAGCCCGCCCGGTGGCGGCTTTGGCTGCGGCAGAAACCCGCCTGACTGTTGCCGAGGTAATCAAAGATTATAGCGGTATTGAACGGGTAGTTGTATTTCAGGGAGTTGTTTCATAATGGATACTCAATATCTGAAGCTGGACAAAGATAATCCCGACGTCAAGGCTTTAGCGTTTGCGGCCGGGGTATTACGTCAAGGCGGGCTTGTTGCCTTTCCTACCGAGACAGTATACGGATTAGGCGCAAACGGTCTTGATAAGGAAGCGGTGGCAGGCATTTTCCGGGCCAAGGGCCGGCCGTCGGACAACCCTCTTATATTGCATATTGCCGATACTCCTGCTATTTTTTCTTTGGCCGCAGATGTTCCGGCCAATGCGAGGGCATTGATGGAGCGGTTTTGGCCGGGACCGTTGACAGTAGTGCTAAAACGTAAACCAATTGTCCCGGATGCGGTTACAGGCGGTCTTGATACGGTGGCAATTCGCTTGCCGGCTTCGAAAGTGGCCAGAGAACTGATCAGGTTGTCGCAAGTTCCTGTTGCGGCGCCCAGTGCCAACATATCAGGCCGTCCCAGTCCGGCAAACGCCCAGGACGTACTAACCGACTTAGGGGGGCGGATTGCTATTATCATCGATGCCGGCCCTTGTGACATTGGCCTGGAATCCACGGTAGTGGACTGTACCACACCTGTTCCCACCTTGCTGCGGCCCGGCGGGGTTACGTATGAGATGCTTATTAATATCTTAGGCGCAGTGGAGATTGATCCGGGTTCAGCCGGTGACGGCGGGATTCCCAGGTCGCCGGGCATGAAATATGCTCATTACGCGCCCAAGGCTGCCATGTATCTGGTGGAGGCCGGCCGTTTTGCGGCCGGAGCCATCCTGCGCCGGGAAATTGATTTAGCTTTAGCCCAACGCAAGCGAGTGGGAGCGGTGGTAGCTGCCGAAACGGCTTCTGAACTGCCGGCAAGCGTAATCGTGGCCGCATATGGACGGTACTCCGACGCGGGTGCCATTGCCGCTAACCTTTATACCGCCTTACGCTACTTTGACGATAAAGCAGTTGACGTTATTTACGCCCAGGGCGTTAGTGAAGCTGGTCTGGGGCTGGCAATCATGAACCGTCTGCGCAAGGCTTCCGGATACAGAATCATTAGAGAGTAGAGTACTGTTCAACTTTAAGTGGGGGAACTGCTTATAAACCGCCATCTGCGTCGTTGCTTCTGCGGTGCTCGCTCCGACGTACCACCAGTACGCCTCCGCGAGGTCCCCGCACAAACTATTATGCCAAGTCAACGAAATCAGAATCGTCGTCGCACCTCCGGTCTGACTATGATAGTTCGAACTTGTAATTAGCAAATATCATTGCAATAAGTTTTTTTCATATGCAACGGTATCTGGCAATTTCTAAGCAGTTCGTGGCATTTGATAATCTGAATACATACGAGAGTGGAGTGCTTCATATAACCTGGCTTCGCCTCATATACATGGATATGGGGTGAGGAGTTTGAGTACGTTTGAATTGTTTGTTTTAAGCGCAGCGTTGGGGACGGATTTATTTTCTGTTGCCATCCCCATTGGCATGAACCGGATCAGGCGTTTGGTAATTTTGCAATCAGCGGCTGTTTTTGCTGTTTTTCATATTGGGATGCTGCTTGCAGGTTACCATGCCGGTCATTGGCTGGGTTACATGGTGGAGCATGTGGGCGCCTATCATATCGAATGGCCGGTAACCACGGTGGAAAACTGCGCAAAAATTATGGGCGCGTTGGTGCTGGCCGGCCTGGGTGTGAATATGATCCGGGAGAATGCAGTCGGCAGTGACCATAGCGGCAATATCAACCCACCCTTGAATCATCCGCTGCAGGGTATAACCCTTGTGATGCTGGCGACCGGTGTCAGCCTTGATGCGCTGGCGGCAGGCTTCAGCCTTGGCATGATTGATGTTGATTTGTTTAAGCTAAGCGCAGTACTAGGGGGCGTAATATTTTTAATCGCCATCCTGGGGCTGGGCTTGGGGCGTAAGGTAGGGCGCTGCCTGGGATCAAAAGCCGAGCAAATAGGAGGTTCGGTTTTGTTTCTGCTAGGATGTCACATCATATGGGCAACGTTGTGAACTGCTGCCGCTTAACCTCAGCTTATCCTAATACCTGGATGTCAATTCTTAATGCGGCATATAGGCTGTTTTTGACAAAAGGGAGTTCTGGCAATTTACCCCCTGGTATGATAAAATTATGCCGGACATACAATCGGAGGAGTTGGGGACATTCGTGTTTAAAGTCTTGCTGGTGTGCACGGGAAATACTTGTCGCAGCCCTATGGCTGAGGCTATTTTGCAGGATAAATTCGCTCAAAATAATGTCGGCCGCCTGATACGGGTGGAATCCGCCGGCCTGGCCGGTGCTGAGGAACCGGCAGCCAAGCCTGCCCGGGCCGCAATTCGCCGGTGGGGCTTGAACATCGATAATCACCGCTCGCGGCGACTGACTCCTGCCATGGTACAAGCCGCCGGCTTAATATTGACTATGACCCGGGCCCATAAGCAGGCTGTCTGCCGCTTGCTGCCTCAAGCCACCGGCAAAGTACATACTTTATCTGAGTTCGCCGACGAGTCCGCCGACATTTTTGATCCCTTCGGCGGCTCGGAAAATGATTACCGGGAATGCGCGTCCCAAATCAACCGCCTGCTGGATAAATCCTGGCAAAAAATTGTCAAACTGGCAGGAAATGAAGAGTAAAAGCCGAAAAATAATCATTTGTCACTTGTATCTGCTAAGCGCCGCAGATGGCGGTTTCTAAGCAGACTTCCCTGCTAATATATTGGGCACCACAAGAAATGAAAATGGAGAACGTTTTACCACAGAGGCGCAGAGGGCGCAGAGAAACGCAGAGGGATTCATTATTTATGTTTTTTCAACGCTCTTCGTTATCCTTTCTCTGTGTCCCTCTGTGTCCTCAGTGTCTCTGTGGTTCCGGTTCCTTTGTCTTATGAGGTTTTAGATTTTCAGGATAGTTCCCCGCTTAATGTGAATAGTTACTAGGAGGTTTTGATTTTGTTAGTAGCAATCGGCAGCGATCATGGCGGTTTCTGTCTGAAGGAAGAAATAAAGAAGTTTTTGGCTGAAAAGGGTGTAGCCTGTCGCGATTATGGTACACATTCAACTGAATCTGTCGATTACCCCGACATATCCTTGGCGGTAGCGCAAGCAGTTGCTGCCGGGGAATGTGACCGGGGCATTATTGTCTGCGGGACAGGCATCGGTGTATGTATTGCCGCCAACAAAGTCAAAGGTATCCGGGCGGCTTTGTGCCATGATGTTTACTCGGCCCAAATGTCGCGCGAACACAATGACGCCAACATCCTGACGCTGGGGGAGCGGGTTATCGGCTGGGGTCTTGCCCGCATGATTGTGGATGTTTGGCTGAAGACGGAATTTGCCGGCGGCCGTCACCGGCAGCGAGTTGAAAAGATTTGCGCCTTGGACAAGCTGCTTTAACCGTACGGCGCAAGACAGCCTTATTAACGCTATTTGGATTGCGGGTGGTGAAAAAATGGAGATTGATTTGGCGACAATCGCCCGGCAGGCCGCACAGGCGGCGGAAGAATTACTAAAGACAGCTAAACTGCAAAAAGATCAGATTTTGGTTGTCGGCTGCAGTACCAGTGAAGTTCAGGGGGCCCGTATAGGTTCTTACGGTTCGGAAGTGGTTGCCGCCAAGATATTAATAAGCCTCATGAAAGCCTGCTCATGGCATCAGGTCTATTTGGCCGTGCAATGCTGCGAGCATCTTAACCGGGCTTTGGTGGTAGAACGGGCTGTTATGGAAAAATATAATCTTGAGGAAGTTACCGTCATACCTGTCGCCACAGCCGGCGGGTCGCTGGCGGCGCAAGCCATGCGCGACTTTGCCGACCCGGTGGTGGTTGAGTCCATTGCCGCTCACGCCGGACTTGACATAGGGTGCACTCTGATCGGCATGCATTTAAAAAAAGTTGCCGTCCCGGTTCGGTTGACTAACAAACAAATCGGCCAGGCACTGGTAATTGCCGCCCGCACAAGACCCAAACTGGTCGGCGGCGCGCGCGCGGTTTATGAAATCTGTACATAGAAAAAGGGAAAAAATAGGAGAAATAGTTACGGGAAAATATTTATTGCAGTAGGAGGAAGTGTCGTCATGAGTATTTTGGCAGGAGTGGACCCGGAGGTTGCCAGGGCAATTGATCTTGAACGCGCCCGGCAGCAGAATAAACTGGAGCTGATTGCTTCCGAAAACTTTGTCAGCAAGGCGGTAATGGAGGCCCAGGGCTCGGTATTGACCAACAAATACGCGGAAGGTTATCCAGGGCAGCGCTATTACGGCGGCTGTGAATACGTTGACATGGTGGAGCAGCTGGCCATTGAACGGGCCAAAGATTTGTATGGGGCCGAACATGCGAATGTCCAGCCCCATTCCGGTGCCCAGGCTAATACAGTAGTCTATTTTGCTTTTTTAAAACCAGGTGATTTGATCTTAGGTATGAATCTGGCTCATGGCGGACATCTGACTCATGGCAGTCCGGTTAATATCTCCGGACGATATTTCCAAATTTTACCATATGGCGTAGATCACCAGACCCATCTTATCAATTATGACCAGGTAAGAGAATTGGCGCTTAAGCACCGCCCTAAAATGCTGGTGGCCGGCGCCAGCGCCTATCCCAGAATTATAGATTTTGCCAAACTGGGCGAGATTGCCAGAGAGTCCGGCGCCCTGTTTATGGTGGATATGGCTCATATCGCCGGTTTGGTTGCCGCCGGCCTTCATCCCAGTCCGGTACCGCAAGCGGATATCGTCACAACTACTACCCATAAAACCTTACGGGGGCCGCGGGGCGGCATGATTCTTTGCCGCCGGCAGCATGCCAAGGCAATCGATAAGGCACTATTCCCAGGTATCCAGGGCGGGCCGCTTATGCATGTTATTGCTGCCAAAGCTGTGGCGCTCAAAGAAGCGTTAAGCGAAGAGTTTCGCCTGTATCAATCGCAAATTATCAGAAATGCCCGGGCTCTTGCCGACAAACTCAAACAGCAGGGTTTTACTCTGGTGTCCGGCGGCACCGACAACCATCTCATGCTTGTGGATTTGAGAAATAAAAATCTGACAGGTAAACAGGCGGCGCATCTTTTAGATGAGATCGGCGTTACCGTTAATAAAAACGCTATTCCTTATGATCCGGCCAGCCCGCTCATTACCAGCGGCATTCGCGTCGGGACGCCGGCAGTGACCTCCCGCGGCATGGTTGAGGCTGATATGTCGGTTATCGGCGAGATTATCGCCATGACGTTGAACCACCCGGACAATCCGGATTTTAAGGGGAAGGCACTTGCCCTGGTCCGGGACTTATGCCAAAAGTACCCGCTTTACCACGAGAAGTAAAAGCCTTCGCGTAAGGTTTACCCAGCTTATCAATTGCCACGAACTGCTTAGAAATCGTCAGATACCGTTGTATATGAAAAAAACTTATTGCAATGATATTTGCTAATTACAAGTTCGAACTATCATAGTCAGACCGGAGGCGCGACGACGATTCTGATTTCGTTGACTTGGCATAATAGTTTGTGCGGGGACCTCGCGGAAGCGTACTGGAGGTACGTTGGAGTGAGGACCGCAGGAGCAACGAAGCAGATGGCGGTTTATAAGCAGTTCCCTGCTTAATGCGCACAAGTTACTTTAAGGAGCTGATTTCCATGCAAGTAAAAGTCATCGATCATCCATTGATTCAACATAAGTTGTCCTTAATACGCGATATAAACACGGGTACCAAGGAGTTTCGCGAACTGCTTGAAGAAATCGCCATGCTTATGGCTTATGAACTGACCCGCAATCTGCCGCTGGAGGAGACGGAGATTGAAACTCCCCTGACTAAATGCAAATGCAAAGTGCTTACCGGCAAGAAACTGGGCGTTGTACCCATTCTGCGGGCGGGACTTGGTATGGTAAACGGCGTTCTTAAGCTTATTCCCGCCGCTAAAGTGGGTCATATTGGCGTATACCGGGACCCTGAAACCTTAAAACCGGTGGAATACTACTGCAAGCTTCCCACCGACGTGGCCGAACGGGAGTTCATTATTATCGATCCTATGCTGGCTACCGGCGGTTCGGCGGTGGCTGCCATTGAAATGCTAAAGGTCAGGGGAGCCAGGAACATTAAACTTATGTGCCTGGTTGCCGCACCGGAAGGCGTTAAAGCCGTCAGCGCCCGCCATCCGGATGTGGAAATCTACACGGCGGCGGTTGACAGCCACCTGAATGACCATGGTTATATTGTACCGGGTCTGGGAGATGCCGGCGACCGTATATTTGGCACCAAGTAACCCCGGCGTAAAAAGGAGAGATAAGTTCTATGAATGACCTTGTTTCAAAAGGTGAACTTAATTAAACAAGTCAAAAGTGTTACCCCTCTTGATGACTATGAACTATTACTTGAATTTAACACCGGCGAGAAGCGAATATTTGACGTAAAACCTCTGCTTGACAAACCGGTATTTCAACCACTCCGCAATAAAGAATTATTTAAAAAAGTCCATATTGTTTTTGATTATACTATAGCCTGGAATGATGATATTGATATGTGTCCGGATAATCTATATTTACAAAGCGTTCCTGTTAATTGCTAAAACAAAAGCCGCCAACCTCATTGGTGGCGACTACCCGACGTTCCTATTTACTACTTCCCCTATTGCATTTATCTGTTAATGAGTCAAGAATTCCGCCTCTACAGACGGCGTTAATTCAGGTGGAGTAGACTCTCCACCTGAATCCTCGATGTTTCAGCTATGCTGAAACGAGTTCACTTCATTACCATGACTTCGGTTGATTTTATTAAAGCCGTTACTTCATCTCCGGGTTTTAAACCTAAGTCGTCCACAGAATCCACAGTGATAGCCGCTACAATTTCTTCCCCCTTGTAATCCATGACAACTTTAGCCATCACTGCACCTTTTACAATTTCCTTCACCTGAGCGGGAAGTTTGTTTCTGCCGCTGATCTTCAATGCTGTTTCCCCCTTATATGTTTTTTATTCTTATTATCCCAATACACCCTTATTATACAGTATGTCCTAAATATTTTACAAGTTATTGCAAGCTGTTTGAAGAAAAAAAATATTAAATAATAATAGTTTACAAAGAGTATATTAGAATATATAAAAGAATATATTGAATATATTATTGAATATATTATTGAATATATTAAGGAAGATACCTGCCCAATGCTGCAGGAATTTGCCGATTGCCGGCGAAATATATTGAGAATTGGGTTTGTCTTGCCTGCGTGTCCAAATGTTGCGGGAGGAAAACTATGTGTTTGACGCCATTTATTTGCCTAAACTCGACAGCCTTACGCCGACGCTGGCTTCTACTTTGTTGAAAGCCATGGAAGAGGCCGGGGAACTGGCGCGGGCAGTTCTGAAATTTTTGCCCTATGAGCAGTATTCGCCGGCGGAACTGGCTGACCGGATTGAGGCGCCCGGTCTCCTGGCCGATGTAGCTGAAGAACTGCTGGATGTGGCGCAAGTCTGTGTTACCATGATATTTGTAATGGAAGAATATCATGGGGTGAATGTGGACGATTTAGTGACTTATCATTTGCGCAAACTGACGGCTAAGAACTATCGCTATGATGAAAGCCGAACCTATAGTATTTCCACTAGACAGGCCGCAGGAACCCAGCCGGGAAACTTTAAATGTCTGAATTTGCCGCGACTCGCAATCAGCGGTGTGACACTGCTGACTACCGTCTGCAAAATTCAGGAGGAACTTGGCGAACTTACCCAGTACATAGGCAAACATTCCCGGGCATCAGGGGAAAAGGCCGGTCTTGACCAAACAGAAGTTTTCCGGGGTTCGGCCCTGGAATTGTTAGACGTTGCCCAGTGCTGCTTTACTATGATGTACATATTGGCCGAACGTTATGCAGTCGATATACCCTGTTTAGTCAGCCGCCATGTGGCGAAACTGAAGCGCAAGGGGTATTGCAGCTGAAAGGCTGAATAACTTGTTCTAAGGCGATATTAAATGCATATAGTTATTGGTAATGAAAATACTAAATAATAGATGAGAATTTGTCCAGATACTGCTCGTTGACAAGTTTTAAAGATTTGGGTTACAATGTATGGGGTGTTGCCTAGAAATGAGGTGTTATAACATATGCAAACGTATGTAGTGGCCTTTGCGGTTGCCTTGGCGGCGGCTTATCTGATTACGCCCCATGTAAAGGATCTGGCCATTAAGGCCGGGGCTCTTGACGCTCCCGATGCCCGTAAAGTGCACAAAACTCCCATTCCCCGTATGGGCGGGCTGGCTATCTATTTTGGCTTTGTATTGGCTGTATTGTCCAGCATGCATGTGAGCCGGGAAATTTGCGGCCTGCTGCTTGGCGGAACGGTGATACTGGCCGTCGGCATTATTGATGACTTAAAGCAATTATCCGCCAAAGTCAAACTTTTAGGACAAATAACAGCTGCCGGCATACTGGTTCTTTTCAACATTCGTATCGACTGGATTACCAATCCCTTCGGCGATATGCTGTATGTGGATTACCTTTCTGTTCCTCTTACCATTCTCTGGGTAGTCGGTCTCACCAATACCGTTAACCTGATCGATGGACTGGATGGTTTGGCTGCGGGCGTTTCAACCATCGCTTCCATTACTATACTTTTGGTAGCTCTCGAACAAAACTTTTGGACGGTGGCCATATTGACCGCCGCGTTAGCCGGCAGCGCCTTGGGATTTTTACAGCATAACTTCAATCCCGCCAAAATTTTCATGGGTGATACCGGCAGCATGTTTTTAGGCTATATATTGGCGGCCGTGTCCATTCTCGGCGCCGTTAAGAGTGCGACAACCATCGCCCTGGTAGTTCCCATTGTAGCTCTTGGTCTGCCGATTATGGATACCGCTTTTGCGATTATCCGCCGTTATACCAGTGGCAGACCCATCTTTAAGCCGGATAAAGGCCATTTGCATCATCGCCTGCTGGCGATGGGCTTAAGTCAGAAACAGGCGGTGCTCCTCATGTATGTTATCAGCAGCTGCTTAGGCGTTAGCGCCATCGCCCTGACTGCCGTCAGCGAAATATATGCGGCTTTGATTTTGCTCATCATTGTTATCGTGGCCTTTATCGGGGCAAAGAAAATTGGCGTTCTCAAAAACAATGACGGTGTTATACCCGAGAGCGAATCCGTTAAAACCCATTGAAATCTTTTAACTTTTACCACAAGGGCGGGCGTTTCATTGCCCGCCCCCCTTGTTTATTAGCCTTATTAACGCTGCGACCCTGCCGTTTAACCACCGCTTATAATAAAGGCTGTCCTTCGCCTGCTGGTCGTCGGCAAGACGCGTTAGCGTTTTTCTTTTCGTGTCAGGCAATCGTTCTACATAGAACACATGGGGAAAGGGAATGGAAAGGAGCATGTTTTTATGTCCCGGATCAAAGTTATGACGGTCTTCGGCACTCGCCCGGAAGCAATCAAAATGGCGCCGGTGGTGCTGGAACTGGCAAAATATCCTGAGATGATTACCCCGGTGGTGGCGGTTACTGCGCAGCACCGGGAAATGCTTGACCAGGTTCTAAGCCTGTTTCAGATAGAACCGCACCACGATCTTGACATTATGTGCAAAGGTCAGACTTTGTTTGATATTACCTGCCGGTCCATACAAGGTTTAAACCAGGTGATGGCGCAGGAAAAACCCGATATCGTCCTGGTGCACGGCGATACCACCACCACATTCGCCGGCGCCCTGACCGCCTTTTACCACCAGATTGCCGTCGGCCATGTGGAAGCCGGGCTCCGGACCCATAACAAGTACTCCCCCTTTCCCGAAGAAATGAACCGTAAACTGACAGGCTCGCTGACGGACCTGCATTTTGCTCCCACCGGGACGGCCAGGGAGAATCTCCTGGCGGAAGCCGTAGGCCCCGAGAGTATTTTTGTTACCGGCAACACGGTGATCGACGCTCTGAAGGCCACGGTTGACCCCGCTTATCGTTTTGCCGACAACATATTGCAGCAGGTTGATTATGCGACCCTGAAAATCATTCTTGTAACCACCCACCGGCGGGAAAACCTGGGTGAGCCTATGCGCCGCGTTTATCAGGCCCTGCGTGATATTGCCGCGGAATTCAGTGACAAGGTGGAGATTGTATTTCCGGTGCATAAAAATCCCCTGGTACGGAAAGTGGTGCAGGAGGAACTGGGCGGAGTCAGTCAGGTGAAATTGATTGATCCCTTGGATTATCAGCCTTTTGCCAATTTGATGGCCCGCTCCCACCTGATTCTCACCGATTCGGGCGGCATCCAGGAGGAAGCGCCGGCCCTGGGAAAACCGGTGCTGGTGCTCCGGGATACTACCGAACGGCCGGAGGCTATCGAGGCCGGCACGGTAAAACTAATCGGCACCGACAGGGAAAAAGTTTACGCTGCCACCAAACTTCTTCTTACCAATCAGGCTGAATATGAACGAATGTCCAATGCCTGCAATCCCTATGGCGACGGCTTGGCTGCGGCCCGCATTGTAAAATGCGTTTTATGGAAATATGGCTTAACCCGGGAGCGGCCCGGCCAATTTTGCGGCGGCAAGTAGAACGGGGCGTCGGCGGTTGCCAAGCGCCCCGTTTTTTTTTTTGGCTTTTTTAAAAAAAAATTGAGAAATATAGGAAAAATACCTCATCTGAGGCATTTACGGCCTCCTTGTCCTGAGATATGCTGAAAGCAGAAACCGGGATTGTCCTGCTCCTCACGGCGGGGTAAAAACTCATGGAATTACCTCCGGTTCTGGTTGATAATCTACAATACAAGGGACAAAGGAGTGAATGAAAATGGCTGATATTTACGGGAGCAATCGGTCTGACTTCTTATTCGGCGGCAGCGGCAGCGACGCGATCTACGGCTATGACCGTTCCGACCTTCTGTTTGGCGGGGACGGCGACGACTCACTCGATGGCGGGGACGGTGACGACCTGCTGTATGGCGGCGGCGGCAGCGACTACTTGTACGGCGGCAGCGGCAGTGACTTGTTGTTTGGCGGCGAGGGCAGTGACTATCTGGACGGCGGCGAGGGCAGTGACGTGCTGTTTGGCGGCGCCGGCGACGATTATCTGGACGGCGGCGAGGGTGACGACCTGCTTTTCGGCGGCGAAGGCAACGACCTGCTGTTTGGCGGCGCCGGCAATGACCTGCTTTTCGGCGGCGAGGGCAACGACTTGCTTTTCGGTGGCGAGGACAACGACTTGCTTTTCGGCAGTGGCGGCGACGACTGGCTGGACGGCGGCGACGGCAGCGACGACCTGTACGGCGGCGCCGGCAACGACACCTATATTGTGGACAATCCCGGCGATGCGGTGCAGGAGAATCCCGGGGAAGGTGTCGACTCCGTAACCCTCTTGAATCTCACCAGCTATACCCTGCCGGATAACGTGGAAAACCTGTTTGGCATCAATACGGACGGTCTCATCCTGACCGGCAACAGCCTGGACAACATAATCGACGGCGGCGACGGCAGCGACACCCTCTATGGCGGCAGCGGCAGCGACGTCTACAGCTTCCAGGGCGACTTCGGCCATGATACCATTGCCGCGGCCCCGGACAACCGCTATGACACGATCGACTTCAGCGCCTTTGCCAGTTCCGCCGCCGCCGTCGGCCTCGGCGGCAGCAGCGGCGGCGACCTCATCGTCACCATCGGCGCCAATACCGTCACCATCGCCGACTGGGACCAAAGCGGCGGCAACAGGCTCAGCACCTTCGTCTTCAGCGACGGCGTCAGGACAACCAACGGCACAAGCTGGCTGTAAGCGCCGGCGCATCACCCCTTTCGGCGGCAACTGAACATCAGCATGGCCCGATACAGACCCGGTCGCGTGAGGGACCGGGTCTTGTCAAGTTTTTTAATAATTTATGCATAATTATCTATCGAATACCTCATGTGAGGGATTTACGTCCTGTTTGTCCTGCGATATCATAAAAAGCAGAAAAGGAAAATACAGGGATAGGTGCCCTTGGGGCTTAATAGGGAAGACCGGTGTGATGCCGGCGCGGTCCCGCCACTGTAACGGGGAGCAATCTCGCCTAGTTGCCACTGAAGCGGTCTGCTTCGGGAAGGCGCGGGGAAGCGATGAGCCGGAGTCAGGAGAACTGCCTGTCCGGCAATCGCCATTTGACCTGCGAGCGACAGGGAGGAGATTACGAACGGCCGGCGGCAAGCCTGTCCGCCAATTAGCGTAAGTACTCCCGTGAGGGAGTTTTTTTTATATAATCCTTGTATCAACATGGAGGGGGAGAAATTGGTTGAGACAACACAAAGCAAAACAAGCAAAGCAAAGCGGCAAGTTAAAGAAAAAAGCTTTGGCCATGCGGATCTGCTGCGCCCTGGCCCTGGGTTTCGCGGCCCAGCCCGGGGGCCCTGCCTATGCGGCTGAAGCGGGGGCCTCGGTGACGGTGGAGGCGGATAGCGTGAAAGAAACGACGGCGGATGCTTCCGGCCAAATAAATTACGGTACGTCTTATACAGACGTGACCATCCAAAATAGCGGCCGCTGGCGGCCGATGGATGCCATAACGTTTGGCGATCCGTACTATCTTCCGGTTTACGAGATTTATATCGATAAGCTTGACGTAAAGGCCGGCGGCATTATTGATTTGACCTGGCAGGAAACGCCTAATCCGGTGTTTTGGGGAGAACAGTTTGGAATAGGCGGGAGTAACTTTTTCCGTAATTTATGGGTAACGGACGCCACGCTGGCGGACGGCGCGGTTTTCCGGATCAGCGCGGCACCTGCCGTCTATAATGGGGAATACTCTCTCAGTGTCACCCCGTCAGTGAATCGTATCACTTTGGGAAGCTATACCAGCCCGGTGGCCGGCGGCGGCACAATATATGTCCAGCTTGGCAATATCATCGGTTTTGATCCGCTGAAGATCAACAGCAGTTCGAAGACTTTCGGAACAAGCGGGACGAGGTTTTTAACAATTTATGAACAAACATCCGGCCAGTTCCGGATTGCCGGCCAGGCCTCCTATCTGGACGCCCCCCTGAATGTCTACAAAGTGACGCCGGTGATCGAGACTTCGGAGGCAGGCGGCAACGAGTATCAACCCGAATATATGGTGTTTGCCGATCTGCTGGACTATACCGTCGACAACACCGGCCTTCTGTCGGAGTCGGCCAAAACCGCCGGCGACATGCAGCTGGCGATGCGCAACCTGTGGCGGCTGGAAAATGCCAACACCCTCAGCCGCCTGGACGAACTGCACACCCCCGAGGCCAGGCGCCGGGAAGGCATCTGGACCAACGCCTACGGCGGCCGGTTTACCAATAACAGCAGCTACGGCCGCAGCGTGCGGGAAAACTATCACGGCCTGCAAGTCGGCTACGATCAGGAGCGCCCCGGCGGTTTCTACGGCGGCCGGCTGTATACCGGGCTATTCTTCCAGCAGACCAGGGCCGACACCGGCCTTCATACCGGCAGCGGCAGCTCCGAGAGCAGCGGCTTCGGCGCCTATGCCGCCTGGGTGGGCCGTAACGGCCGCTATCTGGACCTCATGCTGCGGGGCTCCAAACTCCACAACGATTACTATTTTTACAGCAACGGCGGCAAAATCGACGCCGACTACCATGCCTGGGCCTTCGGCCTCAATGCCCGCTACGGCCTGCATAAACCCCTGACCAACGGCTGGTTCTGGGAACCCCACGTCGGTCTGGCCGCCGGCCGGATCGATGACGCGGATTATCCCACCAGCAACGGCTTGCAGGTGACCCAAGGCAAGGTGGACGTTCTGACCGGGCAGGTGGGCGTGCTGGCCGGCCGGTCCCTGGGCGAAAAAGGGAATTTCTACGCCAGGGTGACGGTCAACCATGATTTCGCCGGCAGCGGGTCCCTGCGGGGCAGCTATTCCGGCGGGACCCAGGCCATAGAAACCGGCGCCGCCAGGGATACCTGGTGCGAGCTGGCCCTGGGCGCCAATGCCAGGATCTCCCCCAGCGGCAATTTCAACGTGAATGTGCTCCACACCTTCGGCGGCGATGTCAAGACCGACTGGCAGGTAAACGGCGGCTTCAACTGGCGGTGGGGCGGCTTCGCTTCCCGGCAGAAACCGCCGGCTCAGCCCCAGGAGGCGGCAGCGCCGGCCGTGACGCCGGCAGCGGTTGCCGGCAGTACGCCGGCGAGCGGGCCTGAACCGCCGGCGGAGGGCGCCGGCAGCAACAGCCTGATCGCCGCCGGCGAAGCAATAGGCGCCGGCGACGACCTGGCGCTGCCGGTTGCCGGGCCGGACAAGCAGCCGGTCGCTGTCGCCCGTGACGGCGCCGCCGCCGGCCAGCCCGGCCCAACCGACCTTTCCCCCGAACCGGCTGCGACTGACGAACCCAGTCCGGCGCCGGCGCCCGCCCCTGCCGGGGAAAGCGCCCCTGCTTCCGGCTACGCCCTGGAGCCGGTGGTGGTGGAAGCGCCCCGCCCGGCGTGGGAGGACAAGCTGTCCCCCGGCACCGTGACCGTCATTGAACCGGATAAATACAAAGGCGAGCAAAAAACGCTGCCCGACCTCCTGAAGGAAGTCCCCGGCGTGCATGTGCGCTATTCCGCCGGCGGCATCGGCCAGTACACCACCGTCTCCGTGCGGGGCAGCACCGCCTCCCAGGTGGGGGTGTTCGTCGACGGCGTGCTGACCAATCTGGGGGGCGACGCGGCGGTGGACATCTCCACCATCCCGGTGAAAAACGTGGCCCGGATTGAGGTGTACCGGGGCTATGTCCCGGCCCGCTTCGGCGGCACCTACATGGGCGGCGTCATCAACATCGTCACCAAAAAGCCGGAAAAAGCCGATATTTCCGCTTCCTACGGGCAACGCTCCTGGGGCGGCTACACCGGCAGCCTGCAGGTGGATGCCCCCCTGGGCAGCGGCTCCTTAATGGTGGGAATCAACCGGGACCAAAGCGACGGGGATTTCCGCTATACGAATTTTGGTTATCAGAATGGTATTGCTACCCTACTGGCGTCTTATGAGCAATCTGTTGCAGATCTCGAAGGTCAGATTGCCCGGGGCGAGATTTCCGCCGACAACACGGATTATATTAGAGAGAAAAACTACTTGGCCTATCTCAAGCGTCTTTCGCCGACCCGCTATCGCATGAATAACAGCTATAAAAATACCGACGCGCTCCTCAAATGGCAGGATGAGCACTGGCAGGTCAAGGCCGGCTGGAAGCAAATCGACCGGCTGATGCCGCTATCACTTAGTGGCAACACATGCTGGGATAAGGAGGATGTGCCTGATGAATATTCGCCCGACGCGCCAGGTCCGTCCTACCAGAAGACTAATCTGAGGAAGAGACAGGAGCTTACCGCCAAAGATATTCTGGTCGGCCGGCGGGATACCAGCGGCAACCTGGAATGGGGCTGGAATGTCAATTATCTGGACCAGGAGAAAAGGTACAGCAATCCTGATCTTGCACCAGGCAGCTATGCCATGACGAAGCCGCTCTCCGTCTGGAGCGCTTATGACTCCCGCAGGTTCGGCGCTTCGCTGGACGGGTCCTTCAAAGCCGGCAACCATCTGCTGGACTTCCTGCTGAACTATTCCCGCGAAACAATGGATATTAAGGGATGGAGAATGGATGATATTAATTCAATAGCTAACAAGCAATGGAAATATAAATATCGCCAAACCCTCTTTAATGTCCAGCTGCAGGATACCATTACCCTGAATGATGCCGGCGACCTGTGGTTTACTCCCAGTATCCGCTACAACTCTTCCGATATATTAGGCAGTTCCCGGGAAAAAAGGGGGGGGGGATGGTTGAAGGCGGACGATGAACAGAGAGACAGCAAGACCACCTGGCAGTTCGCCCTGAAAAAGAAGGTGAGCAACAGTCTGACCTTGCGCGCTTCCTACGGCAAGTACTACCGGCTGTTGAACCTTTATGAGATTGCCGGCGACGGGGCCGGCATTCTGCCGCGCCCCGGTACTGATGCGCACGGTAACGCTTGGGGCTCCGTTTATCCGCAGCCGGAAGAGGGAATCCAGTGGGATGTGGGCGCTGCCTGGAAGGGCAGGTGGCTCAAGGCCGACGCCGATATCTCCCTGACCTATTTCAGCCGTCGGTCGGAAAATCTGCTGCAACTGCAGCGGTATGGCATTAACAACTGGTGCTATGTGAATGCGGCCAAAGGCAAAGCCAGCGGCGTGGAACTGCAGAGCAATCTGACCTGGGCCAAATGGGATCTCAATCTGGCCGCTACCTATGTACATGCCAGAAGTTCTTCCACTACCGGTAATACTCCCGCCGGCCTTTATACCTGGAATGATTACCCTATGACCTATACGCCGGAATGGGAAGGAAAGCTGCGCCTGACCTACCGTCCGGACAGCAAGACAGCCCTGTTCACGGAAATAAACTATACGGGCGAACAGTATTACGCCGATAGTTTATCTACTTTGGGTGGTGGTTCTAGTCAATATATGCAGACGGCGCTTACTACCGTAGGGTTGGGCTGCCGGTACCAACTGAACAAAAATGCCCAGTTGGTTGTCGGCGTCAACGATCTTTTTGACAAGGGACCGGAACTGAAGGAGATTTATACGGAAACCGACGGTTACGGCCTAAATGTGAGGAAGGAGTCCAACGCTGCCTATCCGCTGCAGGGACGGACTTACTACGCGACAGTGCAATATAATTTTTAGCCTTGCGTAAGAGTTACATGTGTTCTGACATACCAGGTTAACAGAAATGGAATTCCAGGAAAGGAGGTGATGCGAAAAGCCTTAAAGCAGCGAAAGGGGGTGAAAGCAACTTCGGGACAAGCAGCAAGCGGAAAATCAGGACTGTAAAAATAGGAGGGGACATGAGTATGAAACTGTTTAAAAAAGTATGGATCGTCTTAGCGCTGGTGATGGCCTTTGCTACCACCGCCTGGGCCAACTCCGCCTATACGGTGGTGAACTCCGGTTATAGCCAGGGGAAAGTGGGGACCATCACAAGCACCGGCTCCGTAACCCCCAGCGCCGTCTCCACGCCTTTGAACGGCGCCCCGGCGGTGCACTCCTTCACCGACGCCAACGGCCAGCCCCGGATGCTTGTTTATAACTATACTGCCGCTACAGGTAACCCTGAAGTCCTAATCTACAACCCGGCCACATCCCCGTGGACCCAGGTGAAATCTATTGCCGATTTGGCCGGCGCCAACATTGTCAACTTATACGGCATCGCCACATCCGGGAGCTATCTCTACGCGGTGGACTATGACACCGCGAAGATCGTTCAAATCAACATGGCGGGCGATGCCTACTCCGTGACCGCCACCTACACATTCCCGGGGACCACGGGCTATGAAAAACACGGTGTGGCCATTGCCGCCGTGGGTGACTACGTCTACGGCCTGTTTACGGAAGTGGACGATGATTATGCGACCAACCCTAATTACCTGACCAGCAAAGTGGTTAAACTCAATAAAAGCACCTTGGCTGCAGTCGGCACTGCCGCTCAGGTGGGCAAAAACGCCTTCACCCTGAAGTCTTACAATAACAAGCTCTACGTTGCCGCCGTTGGCGGCAAGCAGCGGGATGACGGGACCTACAACAGCGGGGAGTCCAAGCTGAATGTGGTGAACCTCGCCGATATGACGGTGGCCACGCCTTTTACGTCGGGCACGGCAATTCCGTACGAATTCCGGGATATTACCCTCAGCACCGCCGGCGATGCCTATCTTCTGGTCGGCAGGTACACCCCCGGCTACGCAACAATGACCGGGAAGGTGTACAAAACCACAGCGACGGCTATCGCCTCCGGCAGCCTCGGCACGGAAAAACAGAGTTTCAACACCGCCGGTTACTACTGGGCGCTGCTTTATGAAACTGCCGCCGACCGGCTGTGGTTCGCCCAAGGCAACCAGGTCGACCTCCGCATCGCATCTACTTACACCTCCATAGTGAGTTTGCCGGCGCAAACGATACTGGGCGGCTCCCAATATCCCAACCTCAACTCCGTCGCCTTAATCGGGCAGGCGGGCGCCACCCTCCAGGGCTATCAGGACCCGGCCCTGCCCGGCGTGCAATCCGGCCTGAAAGCAGCCCGAAAAATCAAAACCACGAAGTAATCCTATCGTTTTTTCCTGCGCCGCCGTTGGCTATACGGCGGTCCGGTGTTTGTAAAAGGAGCTGGTACTGTTGTACTGGCTCTTTTGCTTTGGCGCAGGGCCGGCCCTATTCGATAACTGTCTGCTTCTTAGAGAAACGAGGCGAGGAAATGTTTTTGCGACAATACCGAAAAACCGCGGTTGCTGCCTTGATTGCGGGATTGCTTATTTTTACGCTGCCGGTTGCCGCTTTGGCCGACGCAGTGAATGACGGACCGGCGCCGGCCGCGAATCCCGCTGATCCGCCGGCCAACCCGCCGAGTGTCAAAAGGGACGGTTCTGTGACTCATTTAAAAACACAGTAGAACCCCGTCCCCTGACACTCCACGCAAGGGGGTTAATTCGACATTGACAGAATCTGGTATACAAATGAATTTGATGCAGGACGACATTTTGTACGGTGTTCATTTTTCCTTATAAAACGCTATAATGAGGTTATAGCGAATTTTTTCCTGGAAGGATTATAATGTCAGGCAATTTGGTGGCGTTACTCCCAGAAGTGGATTTAGCTTGACGAAGATTTGGTAATAATGATAATGTGTAGATAGAATGTAGATGAAATATAAGGAAAGGAAACATGGGCTATGCCTATCGCTAAAGATAAGAAAGATTACGTAAATAAAATTATGGATGAAATAGTTGGCAGTATGCGCAGAATTTTTGGTGATGACTTACGCCAGGTAATCCTTTTTGGTTCGTATGCTCGTGGAGAAGAAGAAGTGTATTCAGATATGGATGTAATGGTGTTGGTCAATTTACGTGATGCTGAATTATGTAAATATAATAATGTTCTTGCAGAAGTAATGACCGATATTTCTGTTAAATATGGTGTTCTTCCGGCAATTATTGATAAAAATTATGAACAGTTTTATCATTGGTTGCCAGTATTGCCTTTTTACCGTAATGTAAAGAACGAAGGTATTGAATTTTATGCAAGCTGATATGTTAGAGTTGTCTAAGTATCGTATGTTAAAGGCGAAGGAATGTCTTGCGGATGCTCAGGATGCTTTTGAAGAAAGTCGGCTAGCAAACTCAATTAACCGGTCATATTATGCGATGTTTCATGCAACTAGAGCATTATTGGCTATAGATAGTTTTGATTCTAAAAAACATTCAAGTATTTTAGGCTATTTTAATCAGCAGTATATTGCTAGTAAAAGGGTTGAAACGAATTATTACCAGATGCTGGCCAATGCTTTCAGGGTAAGGAATAAGACTGATTATGATGATTTTTATATTGTTAGCAGGGAAGAGACTTTGCAACAATTAAACAATGCTCAAACTTTTATCACATTCATGAATGCTTTCATTGATAGTTTGATAGAAATTAGTGAATAGCAAAAACCCATACGGAAATGCCGGAAGTCTTTATAAAAAACTGCTTATCCACTGCTTATTTTCAAAAGTACAAATATTTCATAAGTTACATACCGCCACAGGCACAAACAGGACGAAATAGAACAAATGAGCGGCAAACGTGAGTGGCATAGGGACGGTTCTGTGACTCACTTAAAAGCACAATAGTTGTCAAGAACCCCGTCTCTGACACTCTCCAATACCAGCCTTATCCGTAATGGCAGACAATTTTTTTTTGACAATTGTGCATAATTATCCACCAAATACCTCATATGAGGGATTTACGCTATATTTATCCTAAGATATCATAAGAAGCAGAAAAGGAAAATACGGGATAGGTGCCCTTGGGGGCTTAATAGGGAAGACCGGTGTGATGCCGGCACGGTCCCGCCACTGTAACGGGGAGCAATCTCGCCTAGTTGCCACTGAAGCGGCCTGCTTTGGGAAGGCGCGGGGAAGCGATGAACCGGAGTCAGGAGAACTGCCTGTCCGGCAATCGCCATTTGACCTGCGAGCGACAGGGAGGAGATTACGGAACGGCCGGCCGTCAGGCCTGTCCCGCCAGTCTAGCGTACGTACCTCCCGTGAGGGAGTTTTTTGCTTTTTGTGGGATTTATTCGCCCGGGAAAGGAAGGATCTCTTAATCGGGCAGGCGGGCAGCACCAACCATCCAGGGCTATCAGGACCCGGCCCTGACCGGCGTGCAATCAGGTCTAAAAACAACGCGAAAAATCAAAACATTGGCTATACGGCGGTCCGGTGTTTGTAAAAGGAGCTGGTACTGTTGTACTGGCTCTTTTGCTTTGGCGCAGGGCCGGCCCTATTCGATAACTGTCTGCTTCTTAGAGAAACGAGGCGAGAAAATGTTTTTGCGACAATACCGAAAAACCGCGGTTGCTGCCTTGATTGCGGGATTGCTTATTTTTACGCTGCCGGTTGCCGCTTCGACCGACGCGGTGAATGACGGACCGCCGCCGGCCGCTGCCGGTGCGGCGCCAGCCGGCGGCCCGGACAGTACGCCGGGGCAGGCGCCGGCGGCGAATCCCGCTGATCCGCCGGCCAACCCGCCGGATCAGGCTCCGGCGGCCGCGCCGCAGCCTGCCTTCGACCTGCCGGCCCCCGACCCCGGCCTGCCGGCAAATACCGGGCTGTCGCCGCTGGTCATCAAGCTGGAATACGTAAAGGCCGAGCAAGTGAAAGCGATGCTTGCCGCTTTATTTCCGGATAACCGGGTCAGGGCGGAAATTATTAACGGCATGCTGGTGGCGGTCGGCAGCGAGGAGGACTGCGCCATGGTTAAGGACATGCTGGCCAGGATTGATGTCGCGCCGAAGCAGGTTATTTTTGAAGCCGAAGCGATCGAGGTATCGCGGGACGATGCCAGAAAAATCGGCATCGACTGG
Source organism: Methylomusa anaerophila (assembly GCF_003966895.1). Lineage (NCBI taxonomy): Bacteria > Bacillati > Bacillota > Negativicutes > Selenomonadales > Sporomusaceae > Methylomusa > Methylomusa anaerophila. The sequence goes on from NZ_AP018449.1 coordinate 2,396,155, forward strand.
GGGCCGGTCACCGCCTTGCCGGGCGCGGCGACGACCGACGGCAGTTCTTTTCGCCTCGGGCTGGGCATTCCCAACCATGAGGAATACGGCGTCAATGTTTCGGCCACGATTCGCCATCTGGTGGAAACCAAAAAAGGCCGGCTGCTGGCCAGCCCGCGGATTGCCGCTTTGGACGGACAGACGGCGCAAATTCTCATCGGCGACAAGCTGGCGGTGGAAAGTACGCAGATTTCCAGCGGCACGACCATCACCACGGTCACCTACGTGGAAGTGGGCATCAAACTGGAAGTGACGCCCACCATCCATGCGGACGGCACTATAAGCACCCATATCAAACCGGAAGTCAGCAACAAAACGGACACTACCAGCAGCGGCAACCCCAACATCCGGACCCGCCAGGCCGAAACAACGCTGCGGGTAAAAAACGGCGAAACAATCGTGCTTGGCGGTCTGATCCAGCGCCAGGAAACCCAGGATACGGTCAAATTCCCGCTATTGGGCGATATACCCATCATCGGGCAGTTCTTTCGCTCGACAACCAAGGAAAAAACTGAAAGCGAGCTGATTATCCTAATTACCCCGAAATTGATAGAGTAGTAAGGAGAGGCTTGTAACTAGGGATGCAGCATTGACAGAATCTGGCATCGGATACTACAATAATAACAGTGAATTATAAATGACGGGTTGGCCTGAGAATTATCAAAGGAGATGGGGAGTTATGCAGCGTTGTGTTTCTCTTAGACGGATGGCGGGCGTCCTATTGGGTTTGGTATTGTACTTTTTGCTGACTGTCCCCTGGGTGCAGGCGGCGACCAGGACTTTGCCCAAGGACGCCAAACTGCATCCCCAGGGATGGGCAGTGGGCGATCTGATCCAATTTAAAAAAGGTACGACGGTTAGCACCAATGACCTGGGAGAGGTTGTTTCCGGCACCCTGGCTGATGACACATTGCTCCAGCCCCGCGGCTGGGAGCGGGTGATTGACGATTACTACTATGTTTCGGCTTACACGGACCTTAGCCCGTATTTTCCCCGCTATCCCCGTTTTTTTGCCGAAAGAAAATACAATATGGCTATTCCCGGTTACGGCCATTTGTTGTACAAGGGCGGCAGTACGGTTACCTTTAGCGAAAAGGGAGAAGTACTTGCCGGTACCATCGCCGAGCCGGCAACCGTCCGTTTGGTGGCGGGAAAATACGGTTTTGTGACATTTAAGCCGAATACGGCCCTCGCCTTTTACGATTCCGGCGCGCTTTTGTCCGGCGTATTGGATGCGGATACCAACCTGCGGCCTGTGGGCTGGGCCGCGAACAACCGGGCAGACGATTCGGCCGGCTTTATAAAGTTCAGCGGGAAAAAAAACGTTGTATTCAGTGAAAATGGAGAAGTCATCTCCGGCACATTAAAAGAGCCTGTCAAGTGGCATTCAACAGAAGGGCCGGTACGGGAATTTTCCGCCCAATCTTCCGTGCATTTTTATGAACAGGGTACGGCGGCTGAAAAAGCGGACTGAGGGCTGGGGAGGGGAGAGTTAGTGCTGACAGGGGGGGACACACAGGGCCGGCCAATTTTTGCCGGCATTTTAATTTTTTACATCCCGGTAAAAATTTTCGTGTACTCCTAATGCCATTAACAAAATAACCTTTTCATCTGCCTCGATCTCATAGGCCAGTAAAAATAATTGGCTTTGAATTTTAAATTTATAAACTCTTATTCCGGCTAAATCTCCCCGTTTCATTTCGCCGGTTTCTGGATTATCGGCAATATGGCGAATTGCATTGTTAACTGCCGGAACTTGATTCGGATGAAGCTTCTTATAGGCTCTTCGAAAATTGGGTGTCTGTTCAATTTTCATCTCTGAACGCGAAGGGCTCCTTTTCATCCCTTAATGATTTCGCCTTTAATATTTCTTGTATAAACTCAACGGGTAAATCAGGATTTTCTAAAACAAGATGGCCAATTTTTGCCCAATATTCAATTTGCATTGGCATTGATCTATGTTCGGCATTTCCTATTTTTTCTGCGTGTTTACACAGTTCTTCGTCTATTCTTATTGATCTGGTAGCCATTTTCCACAACCTCCTTATTTTATATAATATATTGTAGTATGTTGCCGCAATTGTGTCAATATATTTATTTCGTGGTATTGTGCCGCGGGATAGACATACAAATCCAATTCCTATCCTAAAAATCTAAAACGCCATAAGACAAAGAAAGCGGAACCACCGAGACACCAAAGACGCCTTCTTTTTTCAAAAAATTCTTTCTAATTTGATTAATTATAATGGCAGCAGGAATTTGAGTAAAACATAGCGAATAGAAATATATCGAATTTTTGCTTAAAAGAAAATTTAAGGAAAGCAGTTGCAGGTTTATAGCTGTTTGTTGGTAAATAATACGGTATTATTTAGGGGATACTGGCGGTGGGAAGTATTTCACGCCGGAGGTGGCGCTGTGGCGAAAGGGGATAAAAATTCCGTGCTTAATGCTTTTGGCTTAGTGGGAGCCATTGGGCTCAACATGGCGGCAACTGCAGCGGTAGGATTTTTTGGCGGACGTTTTGCCGACAACCACCTGAACACCTTTCCCTGGTTTACGGTTATTGGCATCCTGCTAGGCATGCTGGCCGGGCTTTGGTCTACCTATAAAAAAATTATAAACCAGTAGTCCATATTGTTTTCAAGAATGATTTACTAATTTACAATTGTAATGTGCAGTGACTATAATTTAATGAATGAAGGATTGCACTGACTACGAGGATGCAAGAATGCAAACAAAACAAGGTTATATGAATGACTTTACCGGTGAAATAAGGCGCACCGTGTGGGGGGTGCTGGCCTGGGGACTGGTTACGCTTCTCGGCGCCTACCTGACGGAACGGCAGCGGCTTGTGCCCGGTTTTTTGTTGGGATTCGCCGCCAGTATAATTTATTACACGCTGATGTGTTTTAGAATTAAACGAAGCGTGGACCTGCCGCCGGAGCGGGCCATCGGCTATATGCGCTCCGGCTGGCTTATTCGCTTGAGTTTTATTGTCATGATACTTATCATATCCCTTCGTATTCCGGGAGTTGATTTTTGGTCAGCAGTAGTGGGAATGTTCTCACTTCAGATAGTTTTTCTGCTGAATGCCGCCATAATTGTGGCAGCAGGGCTTATTTCCAGAATCGGTAGGACAAGTGGTACCGAGTATGGTGAATATTTGAAAAGAAAGGAGTGAAAGCAAAACTATGGGACATGGTCATGAGATTGGCAGTCATAAGCTGGCGCATCTTGCCGGGTTGACGTTTCATCTTGACACCTTGTACATGACCTGGCTGACTATGGCGATTGTTATTTTGCTGGCCGTGCTGGCGACTCGCCGGCTTAGTCTTGTGCCGGGCGGCTGGCAGAACTGCCTGGAAATAGCCGTTACGGCTCTTATGGGCCAGATTGAGTCTACACTGGGGCCGAAAGGCCAAAAATGGGCACCCATGATTATTACGCTGTTTCTGTTTCTGCTTGTCGGTAATGAATTAGGTTTGATACCCGGATTTACATCACCAACGAACGACCTTAACACTTCCTTTGGTTTAGCGCTGATGGTGCTGGTCCTGGTACACGTTCTGGCAATCGTGAACAAAGGGCCGGTGCGCTATATCAAACATTACTTTGAACCCTTCCTACCCTTTGTTATTATTAACCTTATTGAAGAAATTGCCAAGCTGATAACCCTGTCTTTCCGGCTATTTGGCAATATCGTTGCCGGCGAAATTCTGCTCATCATTTTGGGTATGCTGGTCCCGTATGTAGTCCCGACGGCTTGGCTGGCCTTCAGTGTATTTGTCGGCCTTATACAGGCTTTTCTATTTACCATGCTGTCCATGTCGTATCTTGCCAACTCATTGCAGGACGGTCAGCATTAAACATTGCTGCCCATCCTACATTATTTAGGTATCCCAGGTATCCGTGGTATCCATTTAACAGCAAAGATTTAGACAGAAAGGGGGTTTTTTTGTGGAACATGCTATTATTATTGCCGGTTCCGCTATCGGAGCCGGCTTAGCCATCGGTCTGGCCGCTATCGGCGCCGGTATCGGCGACGGTGCAGTAACCGCGAAAGCAGTCGAGGGTATGGCGAGACAACCGGAAGCAAGAGGAAGTATCCTTGTTAACATGCTGATTTCGGTAGGTTTGATCGAAGCGCTTCCTATTATTGCCGTAGTTATCGCCATCGTACTGGTATTTGCTAATCCGTTCATTTAAGTAATGCAGCGTTATAGGGCGACTGGCAGGATCTAAAACATTCCGGCCAGCCGCTCCCCTTATACGCCGGAAAGAGGAGGGACCCTCATTGATTGATTTGAATGCGACGCTATTTGCGCAAATTATAAATTTTCTTATTTTAGTGTTAATTTTGAGCAAGGTCGCTTATAAACCGCTGATGAAGGTATTAGCCGACCGGCAGGCTAAGATTCAGGCAAGCCTGGATACTGCCGAACAGGAACGGCTGGCTGCCGAGAAGCTGAGACAGGAATATGTGGCCCAAATGGCTGATGCCCGTAAAGAGGCTCAGACCATTCTGGAAAAAGCAACAAAACTGGCGGAACAGGCCAAGGAAGATATTCTTAAAGAAGCACGGGAAGAGAGTACCCGGCTTTTGAAAGCCACCCAAGAGGAGATCGCAGTGGAGCGGGAACGGTTCTTGCACGAGATTAAAGGTGAGGTTGTGAGCCTCGCTATCACGGCAGCCGCCAAGGTGGTTGCCCAAAATCTTGACGAGCAGGCTAACGCCAAGCTGGTGACCAATTTTATCGATAGCCTGGATGAAAAGAAAATAGGTGGTCTGCCATGCTAATGAACCAGCTGGCGCAAAGATACTCTCAGGCCATTTATGAAATTGCTTCAGAAAAGAACATGATGGACCAGGTGGAAGCCCAGCTGAATTTGGTTCAGTCCGCTATTGCCGGGTATAGTGATTTGAGTACGCTTATGTATCATCCGCAGGTTCCTGCCCAAGCCAAAAAAGAGACAGTGAATAAAATTTTCGCTAACGAATTGGATGATTTTGTCCGCAATTTTTTATTCCTGCTCATTGATAAACGGCGGGAAGCGGCCCTTCCGGCCATTGTCCGGGAATATGTAAAACTGGCGAATGCGGCCCGGAATATTCTGGAAGCGGAAGTCATTACCGCTAAGGCGCTAAACCCTGAGCAACAACGGACTTTGGCGGATAAAATTTCTAAAGTTACCTGCAAGAAGGTTGTCTTGAAATCTCACGTCAATGAGGAAATTTTAGGCGGTGTTATTGTTAAAATTGGTGACAAGCTGATTGACGGCAGTGTGGTCCGCCAACTGAAATCCTTGCAGGCGGCACTCCTAGCGCAGTAGCCCAAGCCAAGTTTTTTCTTAAATCACTGTGTTGCTTTTGTATTTTCGTAACGGCTCAGCATACCTAATGCCTCGAACTGCTTAGAAATCGTTAGATGCTAGGCTCGACGAGGACCAGAACGGAAGCGTACTGGACGTACGCTGGAGTGAGGACCGCAGAAGCACGATTCTAATTTCGTTAGTGTTATCAACGTGAGTTAACTTGTCGCAGATAACAGCAACGCAGATGGTGCGGCGACGCAGCATGACGGTTTATAAGCAGTTCCCTACTTAAAGGTGAATATTCTTTCGAGGACTAAGATTGGGGTGACAAACTACATGAAAATGAAGCCAGAAGAAATAACGGCCATCATCAAGCAGCAGATTGAGCACTATCAAGTGGATCTTAATGTTGATGATATTGGTTCCGTTATTGAAGTAGGCGACGGAATTGCCCGGATCCACGGCTTGGAAAAGGCCATGGCCGGTGAGCTTCTGGAATTCCCGCATGAAGTTTTTGGCATGGTGCTCAACCTGGAAGAAGATAACGTTGGCGCCGTGCTTTTGGGCGGCGAGGTTGAAATTAAGGAAGGCGACACGGTTCGCCGTACCGGCCGCATCATGCAGGTTCCTGTGGGTGAAGTCATGGTCGGCCGGGTTGTGAATGCTATCGGCCAGCCGATTGACGGCAAAGGACCTATCAATACTACGGAATTCCGGCCGGTTGAATACCGGGCGCCCGGCATTGCCGACCGTCAGTCGGTTAAGGAACCTTTGCAAACAGGACTCAAGGCTATTGACTCCATGGTACCCATCGGCCGCGGTCAGCGGGAACTGATTATCGGTGACCGGGGTACCGGCAAGACAGCCATTGCCGTGGACACCATTATTAACCAAAAGGGCCAGGGCGTAATTTGTATTTATGTAGCCATCGGCCAAAAATCATCCACTGTCGCGCGGGTGGTGAAAACACTGAGCGACGCAGGCGCAATGGAATACACAATTGTCGTGTCCGCTGCCGCTTCCGACAGTGCGCCGCTGCAGTACCTGGCTCCTTATGCCGGGGTTACGATGGGTGAGTATTTTATGCTCAAAGGCGGGCATGTGTTGTGTGTTTATGACGATTTGTCCAAACATGCTACCGCTTATCGGGCCATGTCCCTGCTGTTAAGGCGTCCGCCGGGACGTGAGGCGTATCCGGGCGACGTATTCTACCTCCATTCCCGTTTATTGGAACGGGCGGCTAAACTGTCCAACGAACTTGGCGGCGGTTCAATCACCGCTCTGCCGGTAATTGAAACCTTGGCCGGCGACGTTTCGGCTTATATCCCGACTAACGTTATTTCCATTACCGACGGTCAGATATTCTTAGAGAGCGAGTTATTCTACTCCGGCGTTCGTCCGGCGATCAACGCCGGTCTGTCGGTATCCCGGGTAGGCGGCTCGGCTCAGATTAAAGCCATGAAGCAAGTTGCCGGGCGCTTACGCCTGGACTTGGCCCAATTCCGCGAACTGGCTGCTTTTGCCCAGTTCGGGTCCGATCTTGACAAGGCAACCAAAGCTCAATTGGATCGCGGACAGCGTATGATGGAGCTGTTAAAGCAGCCCCAATATGTTCCGATGGTGGTTGAGGAGCAGGTGATGTCCATCTACACCGGCATTCACGGTTATCTTGACGATGTTGCCGCTGCGGATGTAACCAAGTTTGAACAGGATTTCCTTAAGTTTATGCGGGCCAACTATGCCGAGGTTGCTAAAACCATTCGGGAAAAGAAAACATTGGACGCTGACACGGAAGAGGTCCTCAAGAAAGCTATAAAAGAATTTAAAGATACTTTCACCACGAATAAGATTGAAGCGGCGAGGTGATAAGATATGGCTAGCTCCGGGGATATACGCCGCCGCATAAAAAGCGTAAAAAATATTCAGCAGATTACCAAAGCCATGAAGATGGTTGCCGCTGCCCGTTTGCGCCGGGCGCAGGAACGGGCTATTGCCAGCCGGCCGTACACCGATAAAATCCAGGAAGTTCTGGCCAGCGTAACTGCCAATGCCCGGGATGCCGTTCATCCATTGTTGGCAGCGAGGGAAGTTAAGCGAACCGGATATCTTGTGCTAAGCGCCGATAAAGGCTTGGCCGGTGCCTATTCTTCCAATCTAATCCGGGAAGTATTGCCGCAGGTTTATGGCAAGGAGAACGTGCGGCTGGTTACTGTGGGCAGAAAAGCCCGGGATTACTTTCGGCGGCGGGGTTACACCATTGATGACGCATTCATAGGCTTTTCCGAAAGGCCATCCTATGCTAACGCCGTTGATTTGGCCAAGCTGATGGCGGACAAGTTTACCGCCGGTGAGTATGATGAGATTTATCTTGCTTATACCCGCTTCTATTCGCCGATTAACCAAAAGCCGACGACAGTGAAGCTGTTGCCGGTGGCGGGAACGGGCGAAGGCGAAGACCTTCCGCAAACCGAATACATTTTTACGCCTTCCGCCGAGGAAGTTTTGAATCTCTTATTGCCCAAGTATTTGGAGACAGTCATTTACGGCGCGCTGCTGCAATCGGCTGCCAGTGAGCTTGGTTCACGGATGACGGCCATGGGGTCGGCCACCGATAATGCTCAGGAACTGATCTCCAAACTGACCTTGCACTACAATAAAGTTCGCCAGGCCACCATTACCCGGGAAATAACGGAAATTGTGGGTGGCGCCGAAGCGCTTAAGTAAGACAGTTCCTAGTAAGACCAAAGGAGGGGGAACCTAAGTGAATACCGGAAGAGTTATTCAAGTTATCGGTCCTGTTGTTGACGTTGAGTTTCCCCCGGAGCATCTGCCTGCTATTTATAACGCCATCAAGATTGATGAAAAAATTGGTGACGTTCAAGTAAAGCTGACTGCTGAAGTAATGCAGCATCTTGGTGACAATACCGTACGCTGTGTGGCTATGTCGTCTACTGACGGTCTGACCCGCAGCATGCAGGCAATCGATACCGGGGCGCCAATTAAAATTCCTGTAGGCAAAGGTACATTAGGACGGGTCTTCAACGTGTTGGGAGAAACTGTTGACCACGACCCGGCGGAAGTAAAGGCTGACGATTACTGGCCGATTCACCGTCCAGCGCCAACTTTTGAAGATCAGGAGACTACCTATCAGATTCTGGAAACCGGCATCAAAGTTGTCGACCTTATCGCTCCTTATTCCCGTGGTGGTAAAATCGGTTTGTTCGGAGGCGCAGGGGTAGGCAAGACTGTTCTTATCATGGAACTGATCCGGAATATTGCCACCGAGCACGGCGGTTTCTCCGTATTTTCCGGTGTAGGTGAACGTACCCGTGAGGGCAACGACTTGTGGAATGAAATGAAAGAGTCCGGTGTTATTGACAAAACCGCTTTGGTGTACGGGCAGATGAACGAGCCTCCCGGAGCCAGGATGCGGGTTGGTTTGACCGGCCTTACCATGGCGGAATATTTCCGTGATGTCGGCGGTCAGAACGTACTGCTTTTTGTTGACAATATTTTCCGTTTTATCCAGGCCGGTTCCGAAGTTTCGGCGCTCTTGGGCCGGATGCCGTCGGCGGTAGGGTATCAACCGACTCTGGGCACGGACGTAGGAGCGCTGCAGGAACGTATTACCTCCACCAAGAAGGGATCAATCACCTCGGTGCAGGCGGTATATGTGCCGGCCGACGACTTGACTGACCCGGCTCCGGCTGCAACCTTCGCCCACTTGGATGCCACCACGGTATTGTCGCGGCAGATTGCCGAGCTGGGTATTTATCCCGCGGTTGATCCTCTGGACTCCACTTCCCGGATTATGGACCCCCATATTTTAGGGGAAGATCATTATGCAACCGCCCGCGGCGTACAGGAAGTGCTGCAGCGTTATAAAGAACTGCAGGATATCATCGCCATTCTGGGCATGGAAGAATTATCGGATGAAGATAAGCTGACCGTTTCCCGGGCGCGTAAAATCCAAAGATTCTTGAGCCAGCCATTCTTCGTGGCGGAAACATTTACCGGCACACCCGGCAAATACGTACCTCTGAAGGAAACAATCCGCGGCTTCAAGGAGATTATAAATGGCAAGTATGACGACTTGCCGGAAACTGCCTTTTATATGGTGGGCACAATTGACGAAGCGGTGGAACGGGCGCGTAAAATGAAGGAGGAATAATGAGTGGCCAACAAGATCAGGCTGGACATTGTTACTCCGGAGCGCATGGTTTATTCCGAAGACGTTAACATGGTTATCGCCCGGGCAACCGACGGGGATCTTGGTGTTTTGCCCGGACACGTTCCTTTAATTGCCGGGCTGGATATTTGGCCGCTGCGAATTCTGCAGGACGAGGGCGAGGCCCAGGTTGCCGTGTGCGGCGGTTTTATTGAAGTCCGGCCGCAGAAAATTACCATTTTAGCCGGCTGCGCTGAACTACCGGGTGAGATTGATATTGAACGGGCCGAGGCTGCTAAAGAACGGGCGGAAGCACGTTTGAAAAGCCAGGGGCCGGATATTGATGTACTTCGCGCTGAGAGCGCCTTACGGCGGGCGATAGTGCGGCTAAAGGTAGGCAGCAGCAAATAACGCATTTTAAACCGCAGAGACCCAGAGAGCACGAGAACTTCGCGCACTCTGCGTCCTCTGCGGTTTTTAATTTTCAAAAAAATTACCGAAAAATTTCATTGTATAGGATATCAAAAAAATGGCAAAAATGAATTTAGTACGAAATATGATTAATTAGAGCTCAAGGACTTAAGCCCCTTGCTTACCATATACAGTGATGATAAACTATTAAAGAGAAAAAAGTTGCTATTTGACAAAGCTGGAATAATAGTTAATTTTACCGCTGTTGTGGGAGGAACTTATGTGGAAAAGATAGTTGTTCAAGGAGGAAACCGTCTGTCCGGCAGCATTAAAATCAGCGGCGCCAAAAATGCGGTTTTGCCGATCATTGCTGCCACGCTGCTTGCGACTACACCGAGCACGCTCGAGGAGATTCCCGATCTTGAAGATGTGCGTACAATATGTGAAGTCCTGGGGCATTTGGGTGTCGTTGTAACAAAGAACACTCCTAATACCTTGACCATTGATAGCAGTAACATCATCTCGTGTGAAGCACCTTATGAACTGGTAAGAAGAATGCGGGCATCCTTTTACGTTATGGGACCGCTTTTAGCGCGTGAAAATATGGCTAAAATTTCTTTGCCCGGCGGTTGTGCTATTGGCACCCGGCCGATTGATCTTCATCTAAAAGGTTTTGAAGCGTTGGGGGCGGAGATTTTGCTGGGACACGGTTTTATTGAAGCAAAAGCGCCGCAAGGCCTGAAAGGAGCCCGAATTTATCTGGATTTTCCCAGCGTCGGCGCTACGGAGAATATTATGATGGCCGCCAGTATGGCTAAAGGTCAGACTATTATTGAGAATCCGGCACAAGAACCGGAGATTGTAGATTTGGCAAACATATTGAATGCAATGGGCGGGCGTATTCGGGGTGCCGGGACGAACATAATCAGAATCGACGGGGTCAAAGAATTAACAGGAGCTTGTTACGCGGTTATTCCGGACCGGATTGAAGCGGGGACCTATATGCTGGCGGCGGCGATAACCGGCGGCGACCTCTGGCTGGAAAACGCCTTGACCGAGCATTTAAAACCTGTAATCGCCAAATTAAGAGAAGTTGGCGTGGTTATTGAGGAAGATGTAACCGGTGTGCGGGTCCGGGGGAATGGCCCTCTGAAAGCCGTTGACGTTAAGACTTTGCCTTATCCGGGCTTCCCGACCGATATGCAAGCCCAGTTCATGGCGTTAATGACGGTAGCAGAAGGAACCAGTATTGTCACCGAGACCGTCTTTGAAAATCGCTTCATGCACGTAGATGAACTCAAGCGGATGGGCGCCAGCATTAAGATAGAAGGCCGGAGCGCAGTTGTCGAGGGCGTAAAAGCTTTGACCGGATGCCAGGTAAAAGCTACCGACCTTAGGGCGGGGGCCGCCCTGGTACTCGCTGGTTTAGCAGCGAACGGACAGACGGAAATTGGCTGCGTTCATCATATTGACCGGGGTTATGACGGATTGGTGGAAAAGCTTAAAAGCGTCGGCGCCTCTATCCAACGGGTAGGACGATAGGCGGGGGGAGTATCCAGAGGTCAGGAGTCAGAAGTCAGAATCCTTCGCTAAGGCGTTCTTCTATTTCGTCTTTTCATAACTACCTTACTACCTTTTGCATAGCTATAATAATATCCTAAACAATTCGCAGCAGGCGGCCGTTCCGGCCGCCTGCTGATTTATTTTCGGTTATCATTCAAATATACAGAATTGAGAATTAGATTAAAATACTCCGAAACGAGCGTTCGCTCATTCTGACTCCTGAATTCTGAATTCTGCCCCCTGCCCCATCAGCATACCCCTTGCTTTGTCGGCATATTATGAAACAGAAGCTGTGTTTCGACGCATGGCGAAAGGATGATGCCGGGGTGAGATATATACTGATATACGGTATATTGCTGGTAATCGCAGTAGTCATTGTCATTCCGGCAATCACTATCGGCGGACTTGGCATCGTTTTCCAGTCCAGGGTTACCCAGTCGCAAAATGAAGCCCATACAGGCGAGGATGTTTCCATTAAGGTATTTAACCATGCAACCGGGGAAATTATCACCATGAATCTGGAAGACTATGTTAAAGGAGTTGTGGCTGCCGAGATGCCGGGAGAGTTCGAATTAGAAGCGTTAAAAGCGCAGGCTGTGGCAGCGCGAACTTATGCGGTTAAGCATATGGCTTATTTTGGCGGAACAGGAACAGCGGAACACCCGGGGGCGGATGTAAGCAGCGATCCCAAGGAAAGCCAGGCCTGGCAAAGCGACAGTGTTATACAGATGAAATGGGGGCGCAACTACAAAAAGTATTGGAGCAAGGTTACGCTGGCAGTAGACCAGACAAGAGGCTTAATTGTTACATATAATGGTGAACCGATTAATGCGGTTTTTCATTCAACCAGCGGTAACCGGACCGCCAGCGCCAAAGAAGTCTGGGGATTTGATTATCCGTATCTGAGAAGTGTAGCCTGCACCTGGGATCAAAATTCTCCCAAATATCACGATGTAAAAGAGGTAACATTGGTGGAATTAGAAACTAAGCTGGGAACAGACGCAGGGATCATAGCGGCCGCCCAAGACGGTAACCAGGCCAGTATCGTCAATATTATTAACCGGACGGAATCAGGACGGGTCGACAAGGTAAGGATTGGCAACAAGATTTTCTCCGGTCTGGAAGTGAGGGAAAAGCTGGATCTGCGTTCGTCGCTTTTCGATATTGAACCTCAGGCCGATAAGCTGATTATTAAAACAGTAGGTTACGGGCACGGCGTCGGTCTCTGCCAGTATGGCGCCAATGGCCAAGCGAAGAAAGGGCGAGACTTCCGGCAGATTTTAACTTATTATTACACTGGTGTTGCTATCAGAAATATATTTGGCTCCTGATTATTACGTAAATATCTAGTAAAGGACCGGAACCGCAGAGACACAGAGGACACAGAGGGCCACAGAGAAAGAATGACGAAGAGGGAGCATGTAAAATAAAACCCTCTGTGTTTCTCTGTGCCCTCTGCGCCTTTGTGGTAAAACGTCTCTTCACGTTAACGTTTCCCTTGAATGAAAACTGGGCATAATATACTTGAGGTGATATTATGCCCGGAAAATTATTCCCGGCCTTGTTTGGTAAAGATAAAGTGATAAGATATATTTGGCGTTCCGGCGGAATTGAGGCGAAACCGGTATTTACCGCTGCCACCTTGCTGATTTTAGCCGCTATTCTCGCATTTTTCGTTATTAGTGTTTTCCAAGCCGAGAAAGAGCAGCTCCTCCTGCAAAAGGTTCAGCCTATTCAAAACCCTGAACCGCCGGTCATTAGTTCCGAAATATCCGAAATAAATAATGTCCCGGCGACACTGCCTTCCAGTACACCGGTGACAGCAGCCGAAACAGGCGACATAGAACAAAAAATTCCTGCTGGCGGACCGGGTAACGCAGACGATAGCAGCGAAAGTATTCACCGGTTACTCAACGGTAATGTGATATTGGCATTTGGTTGGCAGGAACATCCATTATTCAAGGATTGGCGTTACCATACCGGTGTGGATTTAGCGGCAGCAGAAGGACAAGCCGTTCCGGCTTTTTTGCCGGGAGAGGTAATTGATGTGAATACTGATAAACATTTAGGATTAACTGTGGTTGTGAAAAGTGAAAAATATGCTGTTTATTATGGTTCTATCGCGACAGCCAGTGTAAGTAAAGGCGATAGGGTAGCAACCGGTATGCAAATCGGGCTTATTGGGGCGGCAGCCGGGGAAAAATATGGCCCCCATCTCCACCTGGGAGTAAAATCACTGGTAACAGACACCTATATTAATCCGGCAGAAATATTTCCCGAAATCAAAAATTAACAGAAACATCGCCTGAGAGGCGCTGCAAGAAAAGAGTGAACTCCCGCTGCTATTAGTGGTAGTTCACTCTTTTGTCTGGGGTATCTTGTAATATATACCATGTACTATATATAAACTCTGTGATTAGAGTATTTTAAGAAATATCAGCTTTTTCTTACTTGATCAGCTTGTACCTATAGAGTCTTTTCCCGCCTTTTCCCGCATATACATGTTAGCAAGAGCAGAAAGGGCGTTCACAGGAGGGAGAGACTGGAATGAAAGAATATATTCGCAAACGGGTATTGGATATATGTAACCATATCATGGAAACGAAAGAAACTGTGAGACAAACAGCAACAGTATTCGGTGTCAGCAAAAGCACCGTACATAAAGACATGATAGAAAGGCTGCCGGAGATTAACAAGCGTTTAGCAGCCAAAGTGAAAAACATATTAGAACTAAACAAAGCGGAACGCCATATTCGCGGCGGTGAAGCTACAAGGAAAAAATATAAGAACGCGGAAAAAAATTAAAAAATACTAAAATTAAGCCAAAATTAACCAAAGTATGTAGTATATTGTTGATATTTAGAGGATTTTTGCTTTTTATGTAGAATAGAATATTTATATCAATTTTGAAAAATGTGTTAAAAATGTACTATCTTAGTCTGTTTTTTCTTAGCCATGATAGGACAAGCAGCGGTAAGGGATACGGCTGAAAGGAGATTCGGTTCTGCATGTTTGGGTCAATGGATATAGGAGTGGATTTGGGTACAGCCAATATATTAATATATATAAAAGGTAAAGGTATTGTGCTGAGGGAACCGTCAGTCGTGGCCATCGACCGGGACAGCAACCGCGTGTTGGCTATCGGGGAAGAAGCCCGCCGTATGCTGGGGAGGACCCCCGGCAACATTATCGCCATTCGCCCGCTGAGCGAAGGAGTTATCGCTGATTATGACACTACGGAAAGTATGCTGCGCCACTTTATCCAGAAAGTGGTCGGCAAGAAATTTTTCTTCTTCAAACCCCGGATCATGGTCTGCATTCCTTCCGGAGTTACTACTGTGGAAAAACGGGCGGTGCTAGAGGCGGCAATGCAGGCAGGAGCAAGAAAAACATACTTAATCGAGGAACCCCTGGCCGCAGCCCTCGGCGCCGGACTGGAAATCTCCGAGCCATGCGGCGCTATGGTCGTTGATATCGGCGGCGGTACCACTGACGTGGCGGTGCTAAGCCTCGGCGGAATTGTAGTCAGCGAGTCCCTGCGGCTTGGCGGGGATAAATTCGATGAAGCTTTGGTGCGGCATGTGAAGAAAGAGTACAACATCCTTATTGGTGAACGTACTGCCGAAGAAATCAAGATGACAATTGGTACCGCCTATCCTTCCGAACGGGATGAAAGTATGGAAATCCGGGGCAGAGACCTGGTATCCGGTCTACCCAAAACAATCCGTATTACTTCCGTTGAAACCAGGGAAGCGCTGTCTGAGCCAATTTCGCTTATAATTGAATGTGTCAAATCAGTATTGGAGAAGACCCCCCCGGAACTGGCCGCCGATATTGTTGACAGAGGTATTGTTATGACCGGCGGCGGCTCTTTGATCCATGGACTTGATAAATTAATTAACCATGAAACAGGGATTCCCACATATCTTGCCGAGGACCCGTTATCCTGCGTTGCTCTGGGAACAGGTAAAGCCTTGGAAGCTCTGGCAAACCTGCAGGATAGCTTAACTACGCTGAAAAAAGGCAGTATTTCTTATTAGAGGCAGTTATCTTAATTTATTAAGCAGTTCACGACCTTTGGCCAGTGAACAGGCATTTTAGTTTATAAAAAAGAGAGGTGCCCAAAGGTGATTCGTGGTATTTATACTTCGGCTTCTGGTATGATGGCCGAGACTGTTCGCACCGATACCATATCCAATAACCTGGCCAACGGCAACACCGCCGGCTATAAGAAGGATGTAGCCATCAACAAGGACTTTGCCAGCATCTTGACCATGCGGATTGAAAACGAGGAAAGCGACCCCAATATCGGCGGCATGGGGGTTGGCGTGGTAACCGACAAGATTGTAACCGTTCACAATCCGGGATCTATTCAGCCAACCGGTAATACCTTTGATCTGGCCATTAACGGCAAAGGTTATTTTGCTGTGGAAACTCCGGCCGGCATCCGTTATACCCGTAACGGCTCCTTCACCCGCAGCAACCGGGGCGAACTTGTGACTATGGACGGCTACCGGGTTTTGGGCCAAAACGGGCCGGTGCAAATCAATACCGGCGACCAAAATGTCAGCAAAATATCTGTTGACGGTACCGGTCGTATTTCCGTGGATGGTGCGGAAGTTGACCGTTTGCGGCTCGTGGATTTTGCCGATGACCAGCAACTGGGCAAGGAAGGCGCCAGCTTGTTTTTAGCCGGCCCCAATGCTGTCGAACAGGCGGCGACCGGACAAGTTAGTCAGGGTTATTTGGAGTCGTCCAACGTCAACCCCATCTCTGAAATGGTTAATCTCATTTCAGCTTATCGCGCCTATGAAATCAACGCCAAAACCGTTCAGGCCCATGACCAGTTAATGGACAAGGCGGTAAATGATGTGGCCCGGGTATAAAAATAGCGTCAATTAACATTTAATTTATTTAATTTATTCCAGTTTTTTTTCGATAATATTTATAAATGGCAAGAAAAATATGGGGGTATATAATAATATGATGCGTGCTCTTTGGACTGCCGGGACCGGCATGGCGGCTCAGCAGGCGAACATGGATGTAATATCCAATAACTTGGCCAACGTTAACACTACCGGCTTTAAGAAAAGCCGGACGGATTTCGCCGATTTAATGTATCAAACCCTGCGCCAGCCCGGTGCTTCCAGCGGACCGGATACCCAGGTCCCCAGCGGTATCCAGATGGGACATGGCGTACGTCAGGTGGCAACCCAGAAGATCTTCACGCAAGGTTCCTACCAAAGCACCGGCAACTCGCTGGATATGCTGATTGAGGGGGACGGCTTCTTTCAGGTTACCATGCCTGACGGAACTATCTCCTATACCCGTGACGGATCATTTAAAAAAGACTCACAAGGCCGAATCGTGACTTCGGACGGCTATCCGCTGGAGCCGCAAATTACAATTCCCGACAATGCTACCGAATTAAGCGTGTCTTCCGACGGCATAATTACAGTCGCAATTCCCGGGCAAACAGCGCCGCAGGAACTGGGACAGCTTCAAATTGTCCGGTTTATCAACCCTGCAGGTCTCAGCAGTATTGGGCGCAACTTATACCAGGAAACTGCCGCCTCCGGCACACCGACAGCAGGAAATCCCGGTGATGACGGCGCCGGCACTATAACCCAAAAATATTTGGAAATGTCTAACGTGCAAGTAGTTGAAGAGATGGTAAATATGATTGTCGCTCAAAGAGCTTATGAGATTAACTCCAAAGCCATTCAGACATCGGATGAAATGCTGGGACAGGTTGCCGGATTGAAACGGTAAGGCTAATCGTATGCGCAACTTAATCTTCTGGCTGATCCTTCTGGTTAGCTGGTGTTTTCCCGGCATGGTTAGCGCCGGGGATGCTATCACCGTGAATGTAGCGGCGGAAGCACAGCTTTCCAGTCCCTATATAGCATTGGGAGACATCGCCGGCATCATTGGCGGCAATGAGGCACGATTGGATTCTTTACGGCGGCTTAATTTGGGTAGTGCGCCTATTCCCGGGCAGACTCTGGTCTTTACGAAGGAATTATTAGGTGCCCGGTTGGTGGCTGCGGGAGTTGATTTGTCCGGAATTACCTGGAATATTCCCAACCAGGTAAAAATAACATCCGCCTCCCAAGTGTTAAGCGGCGATAAGATTCTATTGGAAGCAAAGAATTTTGCGGAAAAACAAGTGAAGACCGGCTATGCCGGCGAGTGTACGATTACGCCGCTGGGGAATCAACGGGATCTTACATTACCCCCCGGGTATGTGACGCTGCACATGGATGCCCCTGCCGGTATTCGCTATAACGGATCGACTGCCATCCAGGTTAATGTGCTGGTGGACGGGCAACCGGCAGCTGTCGCCAGAGTCAGATTCGATATCAGGTTGTATCAAGATGTCATTGTTACGGCCAAACTGATTAATGCCAAAGAAAAGGTGTCATTGGAAAACTGCCGGCTTGAGAGGCGTGACATTGGCCGGATTACTCCCGGCTATATTACCGACTTTAACAAAATAAGGGAAATGTCGGTGCGCCGGACGCTGCCGGCAGGGATAGTGCTTACCGGCCTAATGCTGGACAAACCTGTTATCATTAAGCGAGGCACAATGATAACAATAGTTGGCGGCGATAGCGGCATAGAGGTAACCGCCGCCGGAATTGCCCTGCAGAATGGCTATGAAGGGCAACTCATTCAGGTACAGAACGCCAACTCCAAGAAACTAATATCCGCAGTGGTGGCGGATGCCGGTACCGTTCGGGTGCCAATATACAGCGGAAAGTGAAGTGAGAAGAATGCGGGTCGCAATTGGTTTTCTGCTGATACTTGCAATAATTATAACTATGTCACCCGCTGCCGGCGGGGTGCAGGCTGAGTCTTTATGGAGCGATAATTCACCGGCGGCGAATATTTTTAGCGATCACAGGGCTCATGCCGTCGGTGACATTCTTACCATCATCATCAGTGAGAACAGCAGCGCCAGCCGTTCAGGCAGTTCAAGCAACTCCAAGTCGTCCAGTACTTCCACAACTGCCGGCGTTGGCTTGCTTACTTTTATTGATGATATGAGCGCCAGCGGCCAGGACAGCTTTGATTCTAAGGGTGCGATTACCAACAGCAATAGAGTTAGCGGCCGCGTCACGGTAAAGGTTGTTGAAATAAAACCTAACGGCGACCTGGTTTTATCCGGGACGCAAAGCATAAAACAAAACAACGAAGAGCAAAAAATAACCGTAACCGGTACTGTTAGACCTTATGATGTAAATTCAGACAACACTGTTTATTCCTATAATGTGGCGGATGCCCAAATCCGGATGGACGGCAAGGGCCCGATTTCCGCCAAGCAGCGCCAGGGAATATTGTCACAGATATTTAATTTCATATTTTAGTAGTATTATCAGAGTTGTTGGATTGTTACGATTGTTCCATATTCTGATAGGAAGCGGAGGGCCTATGCGCAATTTCTTAAGGAAATTTCTGATAGGGACGGTTTTAGCCTCTATTCTTTTGTCCGTACCTGGTACCCCGGTTTTGGCATATGCCCGCATCAAGGATATTGCCAAAGTACAGGGCGTGAGAAGCAATCAATTGGTAGGCTATGGTTTAATAGTGGGACTTGCCGGTACGGGGGATTCCAACAAAAGCGATTTTACGCTCCAATCGATAGCCAATGTGCTCAAATCCTTCGGCGTCATGATAGATTCATCCCAATTTCAGACCAAAAATGCCGCCGCGGTGATGGTAACTGCCCAACTGCCGGCCTTTGCCAAGCCGGGTGATACCATTGACATTACCGTATCTTCCATGGGCGATGCGAAAAGTCTGCAAGGCGGAACACTTCTTCAGACGCCTTTAAGAGCGGCAAATGGGGCAGTCTATGCTGTTGGCCAAGGCTCGCTGGCAACCGGCGGATATGTCGCAGGCAGCAACGGTTCCAGTCAGCAAAAGAACTTTACTACTGCCGGGAATATTCCCAACGGCGCGATTGTGGAAAAGGATGTTCCCACCCAGTTTGGCAGCCGGGACAGAATTACTCTGTCACTCAGCCAGCCTGACTTTACGACAGCCAGCCGTATCAGTGAGGCAATTGACAGTCGCTTTGGACAGATCACTGAGGCTAAAGATCCGGGAACTGTTATTGTTAACGTTCCTTACAATTACTCTGCCGACATGGTCGGTTTTATTGCGGCAGTAGAAGAATTGCCTGTTACTCCCGATAACTCTGCCAAAGTAGTAATTAATGAAAAAACAGGCACAGTGGTCATCGGCAACAATGTTACAATTGACGAAGTTGCCGTGGCGCAGGGAGGACTAACCGTACGCATCAGCAGGCAGACTGACGTATCGCAGCCGCCGCCGTTTTCCAACGGTAATACGGTAGTGACAACGCAAACCAATGTAAACGTCCAAGAGCAACCCGCCGGATTAATCGTTTTACCGGCCGCTTCAAGCGTCAGCAGTGTTGTGCGCGCCCTGAACGCTGTGGGGGCTACCCCCCGCGACGTGATTGCCATTTTACAGGCAATTAAGGCGGCCGGGGCCTTGCACGCCGACCTCCAAATCATGTAGTGTAACGGTTCGCTTAAAGTGGGGAACTGCTTATAAACCGTCATGCTGCGTCGCCGCACCATCTGCGTTGCTGTTATCTGCGACAAGTTAACTGCGTTGATAATACTAACGAAATCAGAATCGTGCTACTGCGGTCCTCACTGCGACGTACCTCCAGTACGCCTCCGTTGTGGTCCTCGTCGCGCCTAGCATCTAACGATTTCTAAGCAGTTCGGGGCAGGAGTTAACTTATGCCGTTACGTAAGGGAATAGAAGGGTGTGTTTTTATGCAAATTAGTGGGGTTGATGGAAGTCAGTTCACCAACTCGAATGGGGCATTGGAAAGGGCTAAGGTGCAGAGTGCTGTTGAGATGCAGGACGGTTTTGCCGCGAAATTGGAGAGGGCGGTTGGTGCCGGCGGCGGGACGGGCGGACAGAATACCAATAAAGAGGGTTTGAAGCTGAAGCAGGCTTGCAGGGATATGGAAGCGGTTTTTTTGAATATTATGTTGACGAGAATGCGGGCCACTGTTCCCAAGTCGGGTTTGCTTGGCGATAATAAGGAAGAAAATATTTACCAGTCGCTTTTGGATACCGAGTTGACTAAAAATATGGCGCAAGCCGGCGGTATTGGTCTGGCCGATATGTTGTACCGGCAATTATCCCCGGCAAAATACAGTGGTCCCAAAGGTCAGGTTTCGCGTTAGCGCCTGCCCTTTTTTTATTATTCCTTATCTTGTGGTAAAAAAAGGAAATCTATAATTGCTCTGAATATGGAGGATAAAGAAGGATACAGAGAGAATGTATTCCATAAAATATAATATTGATTCTTACATATTCGGAGGATGAAAACATGAAAGGGTTCCGCAATTTGACGGCGTTTCATTCGGCCCGCCGTTGGGGATTTTTTTTGGCATTAATTCTGTGCCTTTTAGCTGTTCCTGCCCAGGCCTGGGCTGACCCAGGCAGCATAATCACCAAAATCAGGTCGAGTCAATCGGCGGAAAGGGTCCGGATTGTATTTGAATTTAATAATATCCCGCAATATAAGGTAACTACTCTGGAAAATCCATTGCGGTTGGTGCTTAACCTGTCCGGGAGCGTGAACCAGGCGGGGCTGTCGCAAATAACGTTTAACGATCCTATCGTCAGCAAGCTCAGGCTGTTTGCCGCCGGCGCCGGCAAATTGCAGGCGGTAGTGGATTTAAAATCAACCTATATGTATAATGTCTTTACCATTAAGAACCCTGACCGCCTGATCGTGGATATTATTAAAAACTATGATCAAAAGCTGGTAGAAGAAGTAACGCCGGGAATCAAACATATTTCCTGGCAACGCAGCACCGGTGACGGTCCGGTGTGGGCACACGCCCTGGACGTGGATCCCCAAGCCGGCTATCTTATTAAACCGGTATTGTCCAACGGCATTGTCCAGGGATTGGAGACGCTTGTACCCATGTCCCAACGCGCCCGGGCAATAGCGGCGGTAAACGGCTCCTATTTTGCACCGGACGGTACGATCATCGGCCTTTTAAAGATGGATGGCCAGATTGTCAGCACGCCGGAGTTGCCCAGAACGGCATTTGGGATTCTGCCTGACGGGAAAATAATCATTGATCAGGTTGATTATGAGGGGAAGGTGGAACTGCCTGACGGCCGGACTATTCCGCTTAGTGCGGTCAACAGAGAACGCGGGCCGGATGAATTGATTTTGTACAACAGCTTCTATGATGCAACCACAAGGTCTAATCCCTATGGGATTGAAGTTACGATAATAAACGGTAAAATTGCGGCGATAAATGATAATAACTCGCCAATCCCTCCAGACGGAGCAGTACTGTCTGCTCATGGTGCGGCTGCGAAAATAATGAGTGGCCTCAAAATTGGCGACGAGGTAAAAATAAGCCAAACCCTTGGCACGGTTTGGGATAAAATTACTTGGGCGTTGAGTGCCGGGCCAATGCTGGTGAAAGATAACAGTGTGTTTTTAACAACCAAAATTGAAGAATTTGGCCCGGATGTAGCCGGCGGGCGCGCCCCCAGAACAGCATTGGGAATAACTGCCGACGGACATATTCTTTTGGTGGTTGTTGATGGCCGGCAGTCCACCAGTATTGGGATGACGCTGCTGGAAACAGCTTTATTTATGCAGGAACTGGGCGCCACCGACGCAATGAATCTGGATGGCGGTGGTTCAAGCGAAATGGTGATACGGGATACTGTGGTCAATAAGCCGTCAGACGGACAGGAAAGAAAGTTAGGAAGTGCCGTTGTGGTAATCCCCGGCCGTATTGCTAACTAACCCGGATACATATATAATAAAAGCAGGCTAGTATATAAACTAGTATACAAAATATGTGATTAATGGGAGGGTGGACTGTTTGCTTAAGAGTAAAAAGACTATGGTTATGATAATCGTGATACTGGTTTTGGGTATTATGGCCTGGGCCTGGGCCGCAGGTCAAACAGTCGAGCAACACAGTGTTCTTTCCGGTCAGGTTCTTGCTAATGGCCTCGTATCTCCGGGCGCCGAAGTGCGGGAAGGTGACATCCTGGTATATGTTGATACGATTACCGGACCAGCAGCAGCTGTACGGGCAACTGTTGACGGCATTGTCAAAGAAGTGACGGTGAAAGCTGGCGATCAGGTCCAATCCGGTGATGTGCTCGCCCGGATCGAACCAGGGAAACGTAAGTAAACCAGTTTTGGAAGGATGATTATACATTGTACACCTATATTAGGCGCTATATTTTGGTAATAGTGGCGCTGGTATTGGCGCTACCGGTAACCATCGCTACTGCGGCGCCTGAATTTATGCCCGTCGATCAGATTACTCCCGGTATGCATGGGGTGGCGAAAACAGTTGTTGCCGGCAACACCATTGAAGAATTCGGTGTGGAAGTGCTGGGGATTATGAAACAGAAAGGACCGTCCGGCGACCTGATTCTTGTGCGTACATACGGAGATGTCATTGAACGGACAGGCGGAATCGCCCAGGGGATGAGCGGCAGCCCGGTATACATCAACGGCAAGCTGGTGGGAGCAATTGCTTATGGCTGGCCGCTTACCGATCATAAAGTAGGCATGGTTACTCCTATTGCTGATATGTTGAAATTGTGGTCGGTGCAAGAATACCAGGAAAACCAGGAAAACAGCAAAAATAATTCTCCGGCCGCTCCACCGGCAACGGAAAATAAACCGGCAGACAATTTGCCTGATTCCGGCCAAAAAGAAGAAACAAAACCGGAGCAACCGGGGCAGCCGGAGTCGGAGCCGCCGACTGCTGACACTAAAGCAGAAGAAAAAGCCACACCTCTTATGGCGGCAGGATTTAGTGAGCAGGCTCTGCAATGGCTTAAGGGAAAATTAAAGCCTTATAACCTGGTGCCTTATGCGGCGGCTGATGCCGGAACCGACGATATCGCCTACCGGGTGGTGGAACCGGGCAGCACAATAGGTGTTCAACTGGTTCGCGGTGATGTCAGCCTTGGGGCGCTGGGAACCGTGACTTATGTAGAAGACGGGAAAGTTCTGGCTTTTGGACACCCGTTCCTCAAGCGCGGCAACGCCAATTATTTTCTTACCGAAGCCGAGGTATACACGACCACGCCCGGCATGGAGAACTCGTTTAAAATAGGAGCAACGGGGGCGGCGATTGGGAAAATCAGCCAGGACCGCGGCGCTGGCATCGCCGGCAAGTTTGGTGTATTTCCCCGGATAGTACCGCTAAGGGTTCATGTAACGGATAAGTCGCTGGGAAGATCCCAGGATCTTGCGGCGCAGGTGGCGTATGACGAAGAGTTGGCGCCGGTATTGGCGGCGGTGTCGGTTTTTAACGCTATTGACAAAGCCACAGACCGAGCGGGCGCCGGAACCGCAAAAGTAAGCTTTGAAATCAGCGCCGCCGACATTCCGGGCGAGGTTCTGAAACGGGACAATATGTTTTACACTGCGGGCAATATTGGCGAACTGGCGGTGGGAGAAATCTTTGAGGCTTTGGCTTTATTGACCGGCAACCAATATAAAGCCATTACTATTACAGATGTAAAAGTAAACGTAGAACTGGAAACCAGCCATCGGACGGCATCCATTTTGCAAGCAAGCGCCAATAGCAGCAGTGCGAAGCCGGGCGACAAAATTGACATCGCAGTAAAGCTGAAACCTTTCCGGGAAGAGGCAATAACCCGGAATATCAGTTTTACCATTCCCAAGGATCAGCCGCCGGGAACCATGATGCTGTCGGTACGGGGCGGAGGAACTGTGTCCCTGGCTCAACTCCTGGGTAAACGTCAAGGCACTGATGCTGAGGCAAACCACCTGCCTTTCGTCCTGAAACCTAAACCGAGCACCCTGGAAGAGACGGTAAAAGAATTGGTCGAACGGGATCGGAATAACGATCTTGTCGCGGAAATCATGGATTTTAACTTTGATAACTTAAATGGAACACCAACTGGGCAAAATCCAAGAATATCCACGGAATTAGGCGAAAGCCCGAGTCCGGTCGTTCCTGATAAAACCGGGAAAAAGAAACCGGACACTATTGATCCAGGAACAAATCCAGGAACAAGTCAAAGTCAACCAGGCAAAGTCAAGAAAGCCGGCGAAAGCAAACGGAAATTTAGCGTCACCACCGATTATATTATTGACGGGGAAACTCAGCTAGTGATAAATATTGAGGATGCCGGAAAGAAAGCCAAGTAATTTATGTCCCAGAAGCAAAAGTCTCAGGTTGGATAAACCTGAGACTTTTGCTTGTCGGCAAACCCACATAGGCACCGGCGCCCTTACGCCTTTTGTGAGCTTCAGGAAAACATCGGCAAATAAAATTGACATAAGAAAAGCAGGGAATTAATCGCCAATATTGAATAGTAATACAGCGAAAACTATTGACCTCATCCTGACACAAAGAGGGGTATACCCGTCATGCTGCAGCATTTTCTCAGCCGGATCGGTGCACAGGTGCTGATGGTTTTAGAAACCATCGGGCAGTTATGCATTTTAACCGTTCAGACTATTTACCATTTGCCCCAGGTGAATGGCAGGCATTTAATTCGCCAGATGGCTCATTTAGGGGTGGATTCATTACCCATTGTGCTGCTAACCATGTTGTTTACCGGCATGGTGCTGACCATTCAGACGGCCCACGAATTTATTAAATACGGCGCCCAGTCTTCAGTCGGGGGGCTGGTGGCAATCGCTATGGGCCGGGAACTATCCCCCGTTCTGACGGGAGTCGTTGTTGCCGGGCGGGTCGGGGCTGCTATCACGGCTGAGATCGGATCAATGAAAGTTACGGAGCAAATTGACGCCTTAAGGGTCATGGCTGTAAACCCCATAGCCTATTTGGTTGTGCCGCGCTTAGTGGCCTGTATGATCATGGTTCCGCTGCTGGTTGTGTTTGCCGATATTATTGGTACCATAGGCGGTTACATGATTGCCACCTTATATTCCGGTATTAATTCTTTTACTTTTATGAATTCCATTAAAATATTTGCCATACCCCATGATGTGACAGGCGGACTTATAAAAGCCACCTTTTTCGGTGCGATTGTGGCGCTTATCGGCTGCCATAAAGGGTTGACAACCACGGAAGGAGCGGAAGGAGTCGGCCATGCCACCACCGGCTCGGTCGTTTTCTCCATCATACTGATATTTGTCAGCAACTACTTTCTGTCGGTATTGTTGTATAGGTAGTATTCAGAAGTCAGAATTCAGGAGTCAGAATGAGAGAGCGAGAATTCTGAATTCTGAATCCTGAATACTTGATCGGGGTGCTTTAATGATCAACCTTGTAAATGTAAATATGACATTTCATGGCAAACAGATATTGAAAGACATTAATCTTAGTGTCAAACAAGGCGAGATCATGGTGATTATCGGGCCCAGCGGCTCCGGCAAGAGTACCCTGCTGCGGCTCATGATCGGGCTCTTAAAGCCAACCGCCGGTGAGGTGTGGATCCATGACCGTGAAATCACCGCCATGGACGAAGATCATCTCAACCAAATACGTTTGGAGATGGGCATGGTTTTTCAATACTCAGCTTTGTTTGATTCCATGACAGTGGGAGAAAATGTTGCCTTTGGCCTTAGGCAGCATACTACCTTAACGGAACAGGAAATCCGGCAGGTTGTACGGCGCAAGCTCCGCATGGTGGGGCTCTCCGGCCAAGAGCGCGCTATGCCCAGTGAATTGTCCGGCGGCATGAAAAAACGGGTTAGTCTGGCCAGGGCGATTGCCGCTGACCCTCATATCGTATTATATGATGAACCTACTTCCGGCTTGGATCCCATCATGTCGGCCACCATTAACCGTCTCATCCTGAATACCCGCCGGGTTATTGGCGCCACTTCCGTTGTTGTAACTCATGACATGGCCAGCGCCTTTTATATAGCTGACCGGATTGCCATGATTTATAAAGGAAGCATCATCGCAATGGGCACATTGGAAGAGATCAAAGCAAGTACCAATCCGGTTGTAGCCAAATTTATCGCCGGAATTGTTGGGTACACGGACAAGGGGAGGACAAAATCATGAACACTGAGGCCAAGGTAGGCGCCATAACCCTGACCGGCTTGGTATTGCTGGCAGTGATGATCCTATTTCTGGGCGGGATCAGCATTGGCGAAAAAGGGTATCCGGTTTATGCCGTGTTCAGCCAGGTCAACGGCTTAAAGCCGGGAAATCTGGTGCGCTATGCCGGGGTGGACGTCGGTAAGGTCCAAGCGGTGGAAATCCTGCCAAATGGCGTGAAAGCAAAACTTATGTTGAATCCGGGAGTAAAAGTTCCCAGCGGCGCTGTATTCACCATCGGAGCTGACGGGTTATTGGGCGAGAAGTTCATAAACATATCGCCGCCGCTGGAAACCAAAGGCTTTTTGTCTCCCAACTCAGAGGTAACCGGTCAAAATACCCAGGGCCTGGATGAGCTAATGGTAGCTGGTAATCAAACACTGGCTGAGGTTCAAGCGTTAGTCAGATCTTTAAATGATGTTTTATCTGACGAAAAGGTAAAAGCAGCCTGGCGGGAAACTGCTTTCAACGCCCAGGAAATGACTGCCAATTTTAACCGTATGAGTGCAGTATTGGCCCGATTGGCGGAAACCAACGAGGGACAGTTAAATGACATGGTATCCGATCTGAAATCCATGTCCGGCAGTCTGCGGGATGTAACCGCAAGGTTGGATCAAATGCTTGCCAGCGTTGATAACAACGGGCAGACTGCCAATGATCTAAAAATGACAATCCACAATCTCCAAATGACAAGCAATCGAATTGAAAAGATGGCCGCCGCATTGGAGGGGGTTGTCACTGATCCCCAAACCGCAAAGGACGTTAAAGAAACCCTTAAGAATGCTCGCGAAGCCTCTGCCAAAGCTAACCGGATGCTTACTCCGGGAGGGGCGGTCAAGGCGGAAACAGGCGTGGAAGTTTTATACAACTCTTCCCAGGGGAGATACCAGAGCAACGGCGACGTTAGAATCAGCTTCACCCCGAATGATTTTGCCGTTATTGGCGTAAACGATATCGGGGAGAATGATAAATTTAATTTTCAGGTTGGTAAAGGAAGTTCAAGCTGGAGTCAGCGGCTGGGTGTCATAGATAGTAAGGCAGGTGTCGGTATAGATGCCGCGTTAAATAGTCAGATCAAAATATCACTGGATTTATATGATCCCAATGATCTAAGATTCAAGTTAAGGACCCAATACCGGCTGTCGCCGCATACTTTTCTCATTGGCCAAGCCGATAAAACCACTGGAAAGGATGATCGCATGACGTATTTTGGCCTGCGGAAGGTTTTCTAACCTCTCAAGAGAGACTGCTTAGAAACGTTCATATGCGAGGCGCAACGAGGACGCGCAGCGCGGCGTACATAGCGGTACGTAAGAGATCGTCGCCATGGAAACGCTGTTTGTGCGAAACGGCTCACTTAGTAAGAACAGCCAGCATTATCAGACCGGGCCCGCAGGAGCAACGAAGCAGATGGGCGTTTATAAGCAGTCTCAAGATAACAGAATGTTAACGTGAACCTATATTGACACTTACGATATTTGGAAATATAATTATAATGTACCTGACTGCCGAGTCAGTATGACATGCCAAGGAGGTCAAACTTGTCCATGCTAGATATGTTTAAGAAGAATCTGAGGAAACGTGTAATGATTACATTGGCTAGCGGCTTTATGATAGCAAACACCATAGTATTTACAGTCGCCGCCGCACCCATGGAATTGACTTTAGACGATTCAGTTGCCCTGGCCCTTAAAAATAATCCGTCGATAAAAATGGCGGAAGCAGATTTAACGAAAGCCGGCTGGAGTTTGAATCAAGCCAAGGCAGGGAAAGGGCCAACCCTAAGCTTTTCTCATACGGATTCCCGCATCAGAGAAATTAGCAGCACTACAGGAATAGCATACGTAGACTTTTATTACAAGAATCAGGCCACTCTGGCTTTGCCGCTCTATACCGGCGGCAGAGTCGAAGGTAATATTGACAAAGCCAAACTTGGGGTTGAGTATTATGGCCTGGGGGTGGAGCAAGCCAAGCAGCAAATAAAGTTGGACGCCACCACCTCATACTATAATTTGCTGCAAACCCGCAACCTGGTCAAACTAAATCAGGAATCAGTAGACCAACTGGACGCCCACCTCAAAAATGTGCAGGCCCAATATGGGGCAGGAACTGTCGCCAAGTCTGATGTTTTGCGCTCGGAAGTAGAAAAAGCCAATGCCGAACAAAATCTGATTAAAGCCCAAAATAACTATGATTTGGCAATGGCCAGCAGCAATAATGTAATGGGGTTGCCCCTGGACACGCAACTTGCGGTAAAAGATGAACTGAAATATGAAAAGTTTGGGAAGAGTCTGGAAGATTGCGTTCAGATAGCTCTTGCCAATAGACCGGAAGCCACCCAGGCCGATACCAACGTGGCGATGGCCAGGAAGGACATTGATATTGCGGCCAGCGGCAATAAGCCGCAGGTGTCATTGAACGCCAATTCCGGGTGGTATAACGACGAGTTCCCCGGAGCCGATAATAATACCTGGTCAGTGGCAGTAGTCACAAGTCTTAATGTGTTTGATTCAAATCTTACCAAATCCCAGGTTAAGGGGGCGGATGCGGCGCTGGTCAGAGCAACCGAACAGGCTCGCCAGGCTAAAGACGGAATCCAGCTGGAAGTCCGGGAAGCGTATCTCAATATGCTGGAAGCCGAAAAGCGGATTGATACCAGTTCCGTTGCCGTAACCAAAGCCGAGGAAGACTTTAAAATTGCCCAGGTCCGTTATAGCGCCGGTGTGGGTACCAACCTGGATGTTATTGATTCCCAGGTAGCCCTGACCAATGCCAAGACCAATTATGTCCAGGCTCTCTATGACTATAATTCAAACCGGGCGAAACTGGAAAAAGCCATTGGCACAGCTGTAAAGTAATACAGGCTGGGCTTGCCGCCGCTGCTATGGAAAAAGATCGTTTGTCTCGTCGCCGAGGGAACGATCTTTTTTTATTTCTTTTCCGGACAGAATTAAATTCCAGATATATGTAACAGGAAGAAGCCCCGGCAGCGTCGAACTACTTATAGACGCTAAATTATAAAATAACCTGACAGTAAGAAAAACAAGAAAAACGCTAACGCATCTTTTGGACGACCGGCAGGCAAAGGACAGCCTTATTATAAGCGGAGGCGGCAGTGTCGAAGCGTTAATAAGGCTGTCCTTTGCCGTCCTAAACAGATCCTTTCTTACAATATAGCAAAAAGGCTTGGGGGCAGAACATGCGAACTAAGGTCACGGCGTTAATTGTAACATTAACGTTAATTATATTGACTACCGGTGCCGCCTGGTGGTGGACAGTAAAAAGCCATACCGTTCTGAATGAAGCAAAGGAAACAATCGCCGCTGAGCTTTCCAAGGCCTTCGGCCTGCCTGTTTCCATTGATCAGCTGGCTGTAAGCGGTCTTAATGCAGCTTCAGCCGCCAATATTACAATTTACGACAAACAGGGTCAGATCCTGGCTCAGATTGAACAACTGACAGTGAATTATAGTTTGTTCAGTATTTTTACCGGCAAAGCGCCGGTGAGCGCCATAAATGAAATCAACGTGACCCGCCCGCATTTTTTTCTCACTGAATATGTCAACGGCACATGGAATATTGCCGACATATCCCGGACGAAGGATGAAAGCGCCGCTGATTTCACCGGTAAGGTACAACTGCAGGAAGGGATTATATCGATAACAACTCCTCAAGGCCAGTGGGACCTTACGCAGCTTGCGGGAACCGTTGACTTTGCCAGAGCGGACGCAACCGGTTTTTCTCTTGCCTTTATGAATGATATTACCAACTATAGAACGTCCGGAACGGCCAACCTCAAAAACGGGCGCTTATCGGCCGCCTTACAGGCCGATAAGCTGAATCCGGCTAATTATCAGACCATATTGCCGGCAGAGGTCAAGGTTCGCTTTGCCGGCGGCAGTCTTACCAATATGGATGTCGCCGTCAATTATGACGGGAAAAATTTTGCGTACGCCGGGGAGTTTAGACTTACCGACCTGGCGGCGGAAGTTTATGGGAAAGATGTTACGCAGGTAAACGGATTGATAACGTTTACGTCTGAACACGTTTACATATTAGGGACAAAGGCGCTGGTGGCCGGCCAGCCGGTAAGCCTGCAAGGCCAGGTGGCCTTAGGCGGGGAACAGCCTGTCCTCGACATCACAGCCAATTCGCCCGGTTTTGACTTTGCAACGGTTATCAGCGGTTTTCCCCTGACCGGCGCCGTCAAATTTGAATCATCCATCCGCGGCGTGCCGGATAATCCGGTTGTTGACGCTGCAATCCAGTTGGCCGACAGCAGTTATGACCGGTATTCCATCAGGAATGCCAAGGCAAAGCTTCACTATGACAATGGCGTAGTGGGCGTTGAGAATGCTGCAGCAAATGTACTGGGCGGCGATATAGCTTTTTCCGGCAATTATCATGTTGACAATCAGCACTACCAGATTAGTTTGCGGGGGCAAGGGCTTAACAGCGCGGAATTATTGGCAGGGAGCGATCTGCCGGCGTTAAGCGGTCGGACTGCGGTTGAAATTTATGCCAGCGGTCAGGGAACAAACTTGACCCAGGCTTCCATGAGCGGGCAAGTTTCTGTCAGTGAAGGCAGCGTTGCCGGCATGCCTTTCGATAAGTTTTACGGTGCTTTTGAACAAACCGGCGGCTTGCTTACTATTACCCAGGCCAGTATGGCCTTGCCGGCGGGAGGCCTTATTTCCTCTTCCGGCAAGGCCGATTTAGCCGGCGGCAATATTAATTTTGCTGTTGACGGTTTCAGTGTTGATGTTGGAAAGTTGCCTCTTACAGTTCCTAATAATATTAAGCTGGCGGGGACTGCCGATTTTACAGCCAGCGTGGCCGGAACGCTGGCGCGTCCGGAAGCTGAAGCTTCCCTGACGATAAACGATATGGCGGTACAGGACCAGAATTTTGGCCAGGCTAACGGTCAAGTCAAGTTATCGCCGGAACAAATTGTCATCCGGAATATGGTGCTGGTTGATGGCGTTGGCCAAAACGAATTGAGCGGCAGTATTGAGCTTACAGGAATGAAAAATGTTAACCTCAAGCTTATCACGACAAATGTCAGAGCCGAAAAGTTAGCGCAAATTTTTGCTACAGATCAACGTATTACCGGCAATTTAGACCATGAGCTGCTTATTACCGGTCCCCTTGCCGATGTTTCATTAGCAGGCAGAGTTAAACTTACCGAAGGCAGCTTTAACGGGCAGTTGATTGCTGAAGCCCAGGGAACTTATCAGCGGCGCAACGGTATGATTTATATTCCCGAGTTAGCCATCCGGTCTTTAGACAGCAGAATTACTCTGTCAGGTACGGTCGGCAGCAACAACGAGCTAAGCTTGAACGTAGCTGCCCGCGATATCGACATTACCCGCTTAGGCATCCAATATCCTTATCCTGTTGCCGGTATGGCCAATTTGAACGGGGCGGTAACCGGAACTGCTGCCAGCCCGGTATTCACCGGCAATATGATGTCATCTTTCATAAAAGCAAATGGGCAAGTACTGACCAATATTAACGCCCAGTTTCAGTATAATGCCGGTTTGCTGGACCTGTATCACTTACAAGTTGACCATGGGGCGGGCAAGTTCAATTTTACCGGCTCGGTAGATACCAGGAGCGGCAGGATGTTCGGCAGAATTACCGCCGAGAGCGGCAATGTTGCCGGCTTGCTGGCCCTTGCCAATCAGCCCGACAGGGGCGTGAGCGGTTTTCTTGACGGAGATATTTTACTGGGAGGAACTTTCAGCAATCCCAGTATTCAGTTGCTTGGCAAGATCAGAGAAGGCAGAATCAAAAACTATGCGCTGACGACGGTGGATCTGGATGCATCACTCGCCGATCATGTGGTTACTATCAATCAATTTACGGCCAAACAGTCCGGCGACGGTATCATTGCCGCCCGCGGCACAGCTGATGTCAACGGTGAAATTAATATGGAAGTAGGCGGCAAGAATGTGGATGCGGGCCTGTTTTCGGCCCTTTTTGACACAACGGTGCAACCCTATGGCAAAGTAAGTTTTACCGCTCAGGCAACAGGGGCCACCAAGGATCCGCGCGTTGCTCTGTCCCTTGATATCAGCGACGGTGGCGTTGTTAATGCCCAGTTCGACCATTTGTACGGATTATTCCTATATAATAGCGGCAGCATCCATGTGAATCAGTTATATATTGCCAAAGGTCCTTATAAAGCAAGCGCTTACGGCGAAATACCCTTGAAGGCGCTTAACAGTAAAGGGCGTAAGCAGGCAGATATAAGAGATTCCATGAATCTGGCCATCCATCTTGACAATGCCGATTTAAGCATTCTGCCGCTGTTAACAAAAGAAGTGTCCTGGGCTGCCGGACCGACTGCCGGGGAACTGGTAATAGGCGGAACACTGGCTCAACCCACGCTTGACGGCAAAATTACCGTGAGTGACGGCACACTTAAATTGGCTTCCTTAGCCGAACCTTTCCGGAAACTAGGGGTTGATATTCGCTTTGAAGGTGATAAAATAAATATCAAGGCCTGCGACGGCCAGATGGGTGGGGGGTCCTACCAACTGACTGGTACGGCATACATTGACGGTTTGTCGTTGACCAATTATAATTTAGCTATGAATATCGATAAACTCGGTATTCGCCATAAGTACTACCAAGGTCCGGTTAATGGCGCCTTATCTTTAACGGACAAAGCCGGCAAGCCGACGCTTCAAGGCCGGCTGGAGCTTAACAATACCACCGTTAACATTCCTGCCCTACCGGAAACTACCTCTGCCGATATTGATATTGCCCTTGATCTTGATATCGAGCTGGGGCAAAGAACGCACATGTATAATGCCTATTTGTACGATTTTTTTGCCGAAGGTTCGCTTCATCTTGGCGGCACTGTCGGCCGGCCGAATGCAACCGGCAGGATTACGGCCAGGAACGGTTCGGTACGGTATTTAACCAACCGGTTTAATATTAAAACCGGCTCAGCTGAGTTTTCACCCTATCGCGGCATTGAGCCGGTGATTAAGCTGCATGCGGAAAACCGGCTGGCAAGCACAGTAATTAATCTGGATATCAATGGCCCTGTCAGTGCTATGAACCTGGGACTGACATCGGAACCGGCAATGAGCCAGGAGGAAATTCTCTCCTTATTAACATTAAGAGGCAGTTATTTTACAGGACAAAGAACTTCTAACGGCAGTGTCGACTCCGTTTTGGGGCGGGATCAACTGATTAGCCTGCTGGATGCCGGTTTGCAAATGCAGTTTATCGCCGAAACCGAAAATGCCGTTCGTAATATTTTAGGCGTTGATGAATTCCAAATTGTGCGGGCTTCCATGTTTGATGTCCGCAATCAACGCAATCAAACAAGCAGGAGTACACAGTCCCCGGAATTTGCCGGCTATAATCTGGAAATCGGCAAATATCTGACCGACAAACTGCTCATCAGCTATACGCTGGGAATTGATCAAAAGACTCAGAACATTTCCTTCCGTTATGAACTAAACAAACGGATAAGTGTTGGCGGCAATTTTGGGGGAGCCAACAACGGGTTGTATACCATAGAAACGCGGTTTAATTTTTAACAGCTTTTTTAACATTTTTACCCCGCCGCTTTTGAAAGGATGATTACCATGACTCTCAATCAATATCTGGGTGAACTGAAAAACGTCAAGCTGCTTGCTGGCGAGGAGGAACAGGCTCTCTGGCAGGCGTTTAAGGATACTGATGATTTGGATGCACGGCGGCGGCTCATTGAAAGCTACCAGCCGTTGGTCTTTAAAGTTGCTATGCGCTGGCGCCTTGAGGAGTCCGTTCTCATGGATCTTGTCCAGGAAGGAACAGTGGGTCTTATTGAAGCGGTGGAAAATTATGACCATACCCGGGGGGTAGCTTTCAGTCTATATGCCACCCACCGTATCCGGGGGCGTATTCTCAATTATCTCAATAAAGAAAAGAGTCCGGCCCTGGTGCATATGGAAAGTCCGCTGGCTGCCGGCGAGGCCGATGACTCGGGAACTTTCGGCGACCTGTTGGTTGATGCTTCGGCCGAGGTTGCAGCGCAAGCCGAACAGAGTTATCTGGTGGAACAGCTGAAGCATGCAATGGGACGTTTACCGGTGAAGGAACAGCTGGTATTAAGCGGTATGTATCTGGATGAAACTGAGCCCAAAGAACTGGCGGTAAATATGGATATGAGCGTTTCCCATATTTACCGTCTGCAAAAGCAGGGAATCCGCCGTTTGCGGGGTATGCTAGCCCGGCTGATGGGCAGCTGGTAGAGAGGCTGATTTAAAACACCCATCTGCTTCGTTGCTCCTGCGGGCGTTCGCTTCACGTACTTCTCTGTACTGTTCCGCTCACGTCCTCGTCGCGCCTAGCATCTGAGCATTTTAAATCAGCCTCTTTAAATTGAGGTAGCGTGTTTTTTAAAACACACATGGAAAAGAGGATAAAAGAGCATAGTACTAAAAAACACGAGAAAACAAGTGGATTTGTCGATTAATATTTAGCAATTTGCTTTAGATGCGTGAATTTACCTGTTTTTCGATTGTTGTGGAGGACCAGAATTTGGCCCCTTCCCATGATTATAGTAATGTGTTTATAATAGGGGTGATAAATATGACGGGATGCAAAGATCGAATTAACCGACATCTCAGCTCGGCGCGGCGGTGGCTTTCCCAAGCCGAACGGGCTTTTGAAGGAGAACGGGATGTTCGCGGTGAACTTAATTTGTTTTTAGCTCAGGCTGAACTGCAGCATGCCCGTGAAGTTAACCGTTCTAAGCATTGGCGATTTAAATACCCGCTTCTATCCCATGGATTGGCTTTAGGTTTGGCCGCAACGGTAATCGCTTTTGGCTTTGGCGCCAGCTTTAGGCTGGTTCAGGAGCTGCCGAAGCCGAGTGAACCAGCCCCGGTAGTGGTGGTTGACCAAAGTCAGCCGGCTGATACTGCGCTAAAGCCGCTGGTGGTAATTACACCGGAGCCGGCAGCGCCTGTTTCCAATCAGCCAGCCCGTCAAATTTTGACTAAGCCGGTCCAAAATGAGACAGTAGAACCGGTTTCTGCGCCTGCCGTACCGGAGAAAGCGATTTCTGCCTCCCAAGCTGCCGAGGAACAAGAAGTTCGCTTATCCTCCGAAGAGATGCAGAAACTTGTCAGGTCTGCGGGCAAGTCATTACGCGGCTTGTAAATACTGCTTAAGAAGATAAAGGAGGTAATAGATGAAGGCTTTTAAGGGTTCTAAATATGTATTATTCGCAGCCATTATCAGCTTCAGTCTTGTTTTTGCCGTACTGCAGGCAAGTGCGGTGGACATTACCGGCAAAACGGCAACTGCTATACAGGTAACAGGCAGCAACCAGGTGGCTGAAAGCACAATTATGGGAGTTGTCCAGCTAAAGCCTGGGGACACGATAACTGCAGATAAAATTAAGCAGGATTTGCAGTCTATTTATGATCTTGGTTATTTTTTTGACGTAGTTGCCAACTTTTCTGAAGTCCCGGAAGGAATTAAAGTAATTTATACGGTAATGGAAAATCCACAGCTAAATGACGTTGTCGTCCAAGGCGCAACAAAAGTTTCTGCAGACAAAATCAAGGGAATGATCACTGTCAATAAGGGTTCCATAGTGAATACCAGGACGGTAGATACCAATATTCGTTCCATTGAACAATACTATCATGATCAGGGATATATACTGGCTAAAGTAAGCGACGTATCCATGAGCCCGGGAGGCGTGCTGACTCTGACCGTCAACGAGGGCAGGCTTGAAGGTATTGTGGTAAAAGGCAACGAAAAGACCAAAACCGGCGTAATCACCCGGGAAATGACAAAACTCCAGGTTGGACAACCTTTTAATGTCAAGGATGCCCAGCGAAGTATGCAAAAAGTGCATAACCTGGGGTACTTTGAAGATGTAAACATGAAGTTAAACCCGGGTCAGGAACCCAATGCAGTTGTTGTAGAGACCAGCGTGGTTGAGCAAAAGACCGGTACCTTCTCCATTGGCGGCGGCTACAGCGAGGCTGATGGAATGATTGGTATCATCGAGCTTGGCGACAACAATTTCCGCGGTACCGGGGACAAGGTTAAACTCCACTGGGAGTTTGGCGGCACCAGCAACAAAAACTATGAGGTTAGTTATACCCGTCCGTGGCTTGACAGCAAGCAAACGTCACTGGGATTCAGCGTGTACAATATGACCAACCGGTACAGCGACTACTATGACGGCGGCGATTTGCAATCCACCTACGATAAGAATCGCCGGGGATTTGACATTACGCTGGGCCGGCCTCAGGGCGAATATGTACAAAACTATATTACTTTCAAAAATCGCCACGACTCTCATGTAGAATATGTGGAAGGGGCGGAGAATTATTCCGATGGAACGCCGCAACACCAACAATATCTAGATGATAACTTCGGCCTGACCCGCAGCATTACCCTGACAAGAGTGTTTGACTCCCGCGACAATTATATGAATCCAACTGAAGGCCGGCGGGTATCTTTATCTTCTGAATTTGCCGGCCTGGGTGGAGATTTTAAATTCAATAAATATACTTTGGATGCCCGTCAATACCGCAGCCTTGGTCATGACCATGTTCTTGCCGCGCGGGTAATGGCCGGCTATGCTGACGGCAACATGCCGGAAGCCGGTAAGTTTGCCGTCGGCGGACCTGATACTCTGCGCGGTTATAAAGATGACGAGTATAAAGGCGACAAAATGCTGGCTGCTTCCGTTGAATACCGTTTCCCGCTTGTCAGCAAAGTTCAGGGAGCGTTTTTCACCGATATTGGTAATGCTTGGGATGGGGAAGGGTACAAGTTGGACGATCTTAAGGGCAGTGTCGGCGTCGGCATTCGCCTGGTTACGCCGATTGGACCGGTTCGCATTGACTATGCCAAAGGAAGCGAAGGCGGTAGAGCTCATTTTAGTTTTGGCGGCCAATTCTAACCTTTCCAGAACTTGCAGGAAAAGAACAGCATTTCTTTAGAGTCAGGTCTTTGGCCTGACTCTTGCCACAGGCAAGGAGGTGTAATTTCTTACAGCATGTTATATTCTTCAGCATTTGCGAAGGTTGCCAAGATTATGAAGATTATAAAGATTATGAAGGTTATTTGGATTTTAGCCGTTGCTTCATTTTTTATGAGTGTTCCGGCATCTCATGCCTACGCTGCCCAATCAACTCAAGATGAAGTTGCAGCAATAACTGTCAGTATAACGGCTGTAAAACCTCCGCCGGTTCGGATTGTCAAACGTATGTCGGCAAGTGTCGCCACGGTGGGTGAGCAAATGTTCCTGGGACGCTCAGTAACAGATTTGGAAACCAACAGCCAATCTTACAGCCAGTTGATTAAGGAAATATTTGACAGAGTGCTGGTTGGCTACTCTGTGGAGCGGGTAAGTATTTCCCCGGGACCTACAACGCACATTGCCGTTAATGTCACGCCCTGGGGAGATGTTGTTCAGGATGTGGCGCTGGAGATCGACTTTGGCCGTTTGTCGCCTGAATTGACCGATATTATTAAACAGGATATGGGTAGCATTGAAGAAAAGATTAATGATGTACTGATTGGGCTGCCGGTGGATGCGGTAGATTGGGCCGGGGGGGTTTCCAAAAGTGTAATCCGGGAAATCCTGGCCGACCAGTTGCCGGAATTTAAAGCTAATCTGGATATCATTGCCGGACAACGCACGGTGGTTAAATTGTCCCTCATTCCGGCGGGCGCCACAGTGCAAGCTGTTAATGTTTCTTTTCGCTCGCACACCATTCCTCAGCTTTTGCTGTTGGAAGCAAAGCCGGTTGTGGAAAAAGAGGTGGCAGTCATGCGCGGCTTACCGGTTGCCTTCTTAGAGCGGCACCGGGATTATTTCACAAATACAATCTCTTCCTATGCTGAGCGTCAACCCTTAGTGAAGCGTTACGGGGTGACGATTACTCCCGTTATTAATCCCGGCGAGGATACCCAGGTTATATTGCAGGCTGAGACGACAAAATACCGGATAAGTCTTGAAGGCAATCTGGATATAGGACGTTTACAGGATAATACTTCAGCTAAACTGCATGCCGGTGTATTTCTCAATAAAAAGGATGAAGCCTTTCTCGAAGTGAGCTTTTTACCAAGTTCGGTAACCTGGGAGTTTGAGCCCGGTTGGGGTCACCGATTAAGCAGCCAAACGACGGCGGGTTTCAGGTACAATTTTGCCCATGGCCAGGCTAAAGTCTGGATGACCCAGGATATAGGGCGAAACTGGAGTTTGCGCCTGGAGAGAACTCCGGAAAGCGGCGCGAATGAATTTGCTGTCAGGTACAAACTGCATGAGCTATTAAGTGCTGAATATGTGTTTACCAATCAGGAGAATTGGCTGCGACTGGTCGGCAATCTCTAAGAGGAAAGGATTGAAGTACAGGCTCTTGCCTGTTATAATTAGGAAGTAGGCTCTAAAATATGCCTAATGGGCAAAAAAGGAAAAAGGATGGGTAAAATAGTGTTCAAAAACAAGAGAAACGCCAAAATTATCGCCATTGCCGTAGTCGCATTTTTTGTATTGGGAGTAGTCGGCATTGCCGTTTCCCAAAGCGGCTCCAGCAAAGCTGCCGGTACTTCCTCTAACATCGGTAAAGTCAATTATGGCCGGTTGGTGACCGAAAACCCCGAGTGGACTAAGATGCAGCAGACCATGCAAACAGAATATGACCAGGCTAAAAAGGACTTTGACGAAAAGTCCAAAAGCATGAATGATCAGGAAAAAGAGCAGTATTACAATCAGTTGAAGGAGCGGCTGGACCTCAAAGAGCAGGAACTTAAAGCCCCTATTTTTGATAAAGTAAATGCTGCTGTAAAAACTGTTGCCGACGCTAAGGGCATTGCCGTGGTAATGGATGCCGGCAACGTCGTTTACGGCGGTCAGGATTTGACTGATGATGTAATGAAAAATCTTACCGGTAAATAATTCTTAAGATTATAGGTTCTGGTTAGCCGAGCTGCTAGGTACTAGTGTTGTGCTCGGCTTTCTTCAAAATCGTGGTTAAATCTAGAGAGGATGGTTCGTTGTGCTGCCAAGCATTCCAAGGTGGTTTCGCTTCTTGGGACTTTTAGGTTTGAGTGCCGCCCTGTTGACCGGCTGTGCTTCGAAACAGTCTCCCGGCCCCAATTTGCCCCCGCAGCCCGCTGTTGGTGTAATTGATATGGATAAAGCCCTTCAAGCCCATCCTAAAGCTGAGGAGTGGGCTATACTCCAAAAGGAAGCTCAGACTATTGTAGAGCAAATAAATACCGAAACCCGGCATTTGAGTATGAATAATAGTGCCGATTCCCCGGCAGCCGCCATCCCTCCTGCCGTACAAGACGGACAGCAAGCAGCTCTGACGCAAGAGTATAATGCAAAAATGGCGGCAAAAGAAAAAGAAGTGCGTGCCCGTCTTGACGCCAAAGCCGCTAAAATTCACGCCGATTTAGATGAGAAGATGAAAGCTTATGAGGCTGAGCTGGAAAAAGAATATCAACCGCAAATCTTTAATATCCAACTAAAATTGCAAACCCTTCACCTGGAAGAAAAAGAGGCCAATGAACTAAAAAATTCTTTGGAGCAGCTAAAAAAAGAACAGGCGGAAAAGCTTGCCGCCCGCCAGCAGGAATTGTCCAATACCTTTAATGAGGCATTAGCTCCTGATAAGGCTGCCGCTGAACAGGAAATGGCCGAATATGCCAAAAATCTAAGTGACGAATTGAATGCCCGGGCCCGTTCGTTTAAGCAAGAATTGAATGGATCTGTGCAAGCGCCTAATAACTCTTTGGGTCAAGCCGATGCCGGCGGACGGATCGCGGAACTGGAACACCAGCTCGAGATGAAGAAGCAGGAGATCCAGGTCTTGCAAGAAGCTATTATCAAAGATGTCCAGGATAAAACAGCTAAGGTTGCCGCCGAGCACCGCCTGGAAACGGTATTGGCCGGCCACAAAATGAATATTGCCGCGGTTGATGTTACCGACTGGGTTATTGCCGAGTTAAAAAAATAAACTGGTGGCTGTTAAGTGGGGAACTGCTTATAAACCGCCATCTGCTTCGTTACTTCTGCGATCCTCACTCCAGCGTACAACCAGTACGCTTGCGTTCCGGTTCTCGTCGTGCCTCGCAGCTGACGATTTCTAAGCAGTTCGTGGCATTTGTGGACTTGAGCGGGAGACGGTTTAAGAAGTAATTTCCTGTGCATACTAAATTTAAAGAAATGCGTAGCTCAGGGTCCCTAGTAAAGGTGAGCTATTGCGGATGATTGGAGGATATACGTGATGAGATCAATGGTTAAATCTATTTTAGGTATGTCAAAAAGAGTGAAACTCTCGCTTGTTGTGGTTGCTATATTGGCGGCGACAATTTTGCTTGGCGGCTGTAATTTCGGCCAAAGCACCGTTGGGGTGCTGGATGTCAACAAGGTTATGTCGGATAGTCCTAGGATTAAGCAATTTCAGGATCAACTCAATACCAAAGGTAAAGAGCTGAGTGACCAGTTAGAGAAGGACAAACCCAATATTAGCGCCGAAGAATATCAAAAACGGCAGGAAACGGCTTATGGGGAGTTTTTAAAGACTAAACAGGAACTGGAAACGCAAATTGATGATAGCATTAAACAAGCCATCGAACAGGTCGGCAAAGAAAAGAAAATGGGGGTAGTCCTTTACAAAACCAGCGTTGCTCACGGTGGAACCGACGTAACTGACGACGTCCTTAAGAAAATGCAATAGGGAATAGAGGCTGTTTCAGTGAAAAAAACGCTAAAGGAACTTGCCGCCCTTGTTGAAGGCGTAATTCTTGGGGAAACTGATTTTGAAAATATTGAAATAACCGGCGTTACCGGTATTGAAGACGCCGGACCCGGCAATATTACCTTTGCCGTGCCGCCTCACCTTGACAAGGCGGCACGTTCCCCTGCCGCTGCAGTGGTTGTACCCGATACAGTATATCAGTACCCTAAGCCTGCTATCCGGGTTGCCAATCCCCGGGTAGCCTTTGTTACCCTCCTTAACTTGTTCACGCCACAGCCTGATGTAAAACGGGAAATTCATCCCAGCGCCATTCTGGGCACGGGGGTCAGCATTGGCGGCAACGTTGCCGTGATGGCTTATGCGGTAATTGAAGATGGAGTTACCATAGGGAACAATACCGTCATTTATCCCCATACCTATATTGGACATAACTCGCGTATCGGCGGCGACACCCTGATTTATCCCGGTGTTACCATTCGCGAGAACTGCCAGGTTGGCAACCGGGTGATTATCCATAGCGGCGCTGCAATCGGCAGCGATGGTTTTGGGTTTGTCACTTTTAACGGCCAGCATATTAAAGTACCGCAAGTGGGCAATGTAATTATTGAAGACGAAGTGGAAATCGGCGCCAACGCGACGATTGACCGGGCGACGACCAGCAGTACCATTGTCCGGCAGGGAACAAAGATTGACAACCTGGTACATTTGGCGCATAATGTTGAAATCGGCGAGAACTGTTTTCTTGTAGCCCAGACCGGTATTGCCGGCAGTGCCAAAGTGGGCAGCAATGTTACCTTTGCCGGTCAGACCGGCAGCGCCGGCCACTTAACAATCGGCGACAATTGCGTGTTTGCCGCTCGCTCGGCTCCCATCAGCGACGTGCCGGCCAACTCATTTTATGCCGGCTTTCCGGCCCGTCCCCATGGAGAATGGCTAAGAGCCGAAGGGGCAATCGGCAAACTGCCTGAGTTGATAAAAAAAATCCGGAATCTGGAGCAGCGTTTAGCCAAATTAGAGAATAAAGAGGAAAAATAAAGAGGCAGATAAACTGCCTCTTTCTTACTTCGTGTTATTGCTGTACCACTCATACGTAAGGGCCAAACCTTCGGCAAGGGATGTTTTTGCCTTCCAGCCCAATGAATTGAGGCGGGAAGTATCGGTAATTTTCACTGGGGTGCCATCGGGCTTGGACAAATCAAAAACCATATCGCCGCTGAAGCCGACAACATCTTTTATCATACCGGCTAAGTCGCGGATGGTAATACCCCAACCGGTTCCAATATTGACCAGGTCATGTTGAATATGGTTTTGCATTAGGAACACGCACGCATTGGCCAAATCATCAACATATAAGAATTCCCTTACAGGTTTACCTGATCCCCAGACAACCACCTTATCTTCGCCGCGGGATTTGGCTTCATAAAACTTTCGTATCAGAGCCGGCAGCACATGTGAGGTTTCTAAATCAAAGTTGTCGTTGGGGCCGTATAAATTGGTCGGCATAACAGCAGTAAATTTGGTTTGGTACTGACGATTAAATGCCCGGCACATTTCGATGCCGGCAATTTTGGCCACCGCATACGGCTGATTGGTGGGCTCAAGGGGACCGGTGAGGAGATATTCCTCTTTCAAAGGCTGCGGCGCCATTTGCGGGTAAATACAGGTACTGCCAAGAAATAAAAGCCCCGCTGCCGCCGCATCATACGAAGCTTGAATTATATTTGCTTCCATCATAATATTGTTATAGATGAATTCCGCGGGGAAAGTACAGTTGGCCATTATACCGCCAACCTTTGCCGCCGCCAAAAAGACCCACTGGGGCTGTTCAGCCCGAAAAAAGGATTGAACCGCCCTTTGGTCTAAAAGATCCAGTTCGGAGTGTGTTCTGACTACAATATTGCTATAGCCCTCTTGGCGCAGTTCCCGCACAATAGCCGACCCGACAAGGCCGGCGTGACCGGCCACATAAATCTTATCATTTTTCTTCAAGTTATCACCTGCTTTCTTATGTATAAGACTTTATAGCTTCGGCAAGAACGACAAACAGCCAAGAGCACCAAGGAAGTAAAGTAGGGAAAGGAACGGTTCTCTTGGCGTGCTTGGCGTTCTAAACCTTTTTATCAGTCAGGAAGAAACTTACTCGTATTGCCATGCTGTTGAATAAGATTGAGATCGGCTGTTACCATCTGCTGTACCAGTTCCTCAAATGAGACCTTGGGCGCCCAGCCCAGTTTTTGGCGGGCTTTGGCGGCATCACCCAGCAAGAGATCCACTTCGGTGGGGCGAAAATAGCGCTTATCTACTCGCACTAAAACTTTCCCGGTTAACGGGTCGATACCGGTTTCGTCAACCCCGGCACCCGTCCATTCAAGCGTAATACCCACATTTTTAAACGCCAGGTCAACGAACTCCCGCACCGAGTGGGTGTCGCCGGTAGCGATTACGTAATCGTCGGACTGCTGCTGCTGCAGCATCAGCCACATAGCTTCGACATAATCGCCGGCGTAACCCCAGTCCCGCTTAGCATCAAGATTGCCGAGATACAATGTTTTTTGCAAACCTAATTTGATCTTGGCCACGGCCTGGGTAATCTTTCTGGTTACGAAAGTTTCGCCCCGGGTTGGCGACTCGTGGTTGAAAAGAATTCCGTTACACGCATATATACTATAGGCTTCGCGGTAGTTGACCGTTATCCAATAGGCATATAGTTTTGCCGCTGCATACGGACTGCGCGGGTAAAAAGGTGTGGTTTCCTTTTGCGGTG
Organism: Methylomusa anaerophila; assembly: GCF_003966895.1. Taxonomy (NCBI): domain Bacteria; kingdom Bacillati; phylum Bacillota; class Negativicutes; order Selenomonadales; family Sporomusaceae; genus Methylomusa; species Methylomusa anaerophila. The sequence continues at coordinate 2,440,257 of NZ_AP018449.1, forward strand.
TTTCCAGGACTTTGCCAAACAATTCGCTGGTAGAAGCCTGGTAAAACTTGGTCTTTTTAGTGAGATTTAATATGCGGATAGCTTCCAACAGGCGCAGTGTGCCAAGAGCGTCGGAGTTGGCCGTGTATTCGGGAGTCTCAAAAGAGACTTGAACATGACTCTGAGCGGCTAGATTGTATATTTCATCAGGCTGGGTTTCTTGTACGATGCGGATAAGATTGGTGGCATCAGTTAAATCACCATAGTGCAAAAAGAAATTTACTTTCTCTTCGTGGGGATCATGGTACAAGTGATCAATGCGGGCAGTATTAAGGAGCGAGCTTCGCCGCTTGATTCCATGTACAATATATCCTTTGTGCAACAAAAAGTCGGCAAGGTAGGCGCCGTCTTGGCCGGTGATACCGGTAATCAGGGCTACCTTATTTGTGCTGCTAGTCATGAAATTCCTCCTTCCAATATGAATATATGCAGAACGGGAACGGAAGGAATCTAAAGTATAATATTTTACTGCGCGGCGGGAGGTTGTTGCCTGGCATAAATTGACGGGGATCTAAGGCAGGAATTTGGGTTTTGTTAAAGAAACATATATATTTGTTTATATTTGTTCCTTATTACGTTAGCTTAAACGAGAGAGGAGAAGTTAAGATGAAAAAAGCTGTATTAGCAGCTTTATGTACATTATGTACTGCTGTTCCGGTATATGCCGCTCCTTCCATCAACGGATCGACGGGCCTGATCAATACCCCATCCGCCGATGTAATGCGTGAAGGACAGTTTTCCCTTGGCTATTATCATTTGCAAGACGGCGGGGTGGGAACTTTTAACACCCAGCTCATGCGTAACCTGGAAATTGGGGTGGCCGGCTTCCGCTACGATAACTCCTCTGCCAAGGAAAACCAAACATATTTCAACGCCAAATTGAACCTGGCGCCTGAGACTGTTCTCACTCCCGGATTATCCGTTGGCGTTGAGGACATAACCAACGAAGACGAGCGGTCCTATTACGCTGCGGCGAGTAAAGCCCTGCCTTTTGGCTTTCGTATTCACGCCGGGGTTGGCAACGGCCGCTATGACGGTATGTTTGCCTCCCTGGAAAAAACGATTAACCCCATAGCCATCACCGGCAGCGATATGTTCCCGGCGACCAGTCTGATAGCCGAATGGGATGGGAAACGAATGAATTATGGCGCCAGGATGTCAATTGTGCCGGGCCTAAAGGTTGACGCCGGCATCAGAAATCATGACACTTATTTTGGGATTAGCTTTACCCGATAAAAGATTGGAAGGAAACGCGCATGCTGTATCAACTGGTTAAACTCTTCAGCAGTATGGCCTGTCTGCTGCCGGCGGCCGTTTCACGCTCATTAGGCATGGCGGCCGGGCATATATGCTGGCCGCTGGTGCCAAAACGGCGGCGCCGGATGGCTATTGACAACATCATGTCAGGTCTGGGCGTAGATGAACGCAAGGCGGCTGACATTGCTAAAAAAAGCGCTATCCGTTTTGGTCCCATGTTTATGGAAGTGCTGCGAATGCCACGGCTCAACCGGGACAATATTGGACAATACGTTACTTTAGAGGGCCGGGAACATCTGGACGCGGCATTGGCTCAGGGAAAGGGCGCTGTTTTGGCCACCGCCCATAGCGGCAATTGGGAAATACTTGGCGCCGCGTTAGCTATGCACGGCTTCCCGCTGGCGGCTGTTGTCCAGCGTCAAACCAATCTGGCTATGGATCGATTTATCAATGAATACCGCAGTCAGGCCGGAATGCATGTTACCTATAAACAGAGTGTCCGGGAAATGGTTAAACTTCTTACAGCGGGAAAGATTGTCGGCTTGTTGATGGACCAGGATAACCATTATAACGGTGTTTTCGTCGAATTTTTCGGCCGTCCGGCATCTACGCCCCAAGGGGCGGCAGCGCTGGCGCGGTTAAACGGGGCTCCCATCGTTCCGGCCTTTATCACTGCCAAAGGGGATGGAACGCATACAGCCATTATTCATCCGCCGGTATGGGTGGAAAAAACCGGGAACCGCGAGCAGGACATTCTGGCGACAACCCAGAGCCTAACCCGTATTATTGAACAGCATATCCGAAAATACCCGGCGGAGTGGTTTTGGTTGCATAATCGATGGAAAACCCCGCCAAGATAATCATTGGCCTTTTAAGGGGGGAACTGCTTATAAACCGCCATCTGCTTCGTTACTCCTGCGGTCCTCACTCCAGCGTACAACCAGTACGCTTGCGTTCCGGTCCTCGTCGTGCCTCCGGTCTGACTATGATAGTTCGAACTTGTAATTAGCAAGTATCATTGCAATAAGTTTTTTTCATATGCAACGGTATCTAACGATTTCTAAGCAGTTCGTGGCAGTTGATGAGATGAAGCGATACGAAAAAGAGAATAAAGGATTCTAGTATATAACTATAGCCACAGAGATGCAGAGTCAGGGATCGCGAAGGATTATTTTTCTTCGCGATCCCTGAACTTGTAGTGTCTCTGTGGTTTTGTTTGTTTTCGAAAAAGAAAAAGTATATAAATTTATCAATAAAAAGTATATACTAGTAGACATAAAAGTGATATACGTGATATAATGGTTTCCATGGAAATGAGGTGAATAGAAGGATGTTTAGGAAGAAAAGAATAAAGCTGGGAAAAATCAAGAAAATACTGGGCAATAGCTTTCAGCGGGACATTTTGGTCCTGGTGCTGATCAGTGTACTGATGGGCTCACTGCTGGCCGGCTCGGTGTCTATGACGGCAAACGCTTATTTTTCGAAAACGGTGGCCAGCCTGGTGGGTGATTATGGGCAGCAGGATATTGTAATCCAAGTCCGGGAAGAAATGCGGGAAGATTCCGCAGCGCATATACAAAAGATTCTTGACGAAGTCTATCCGGGAGCTGTAATGAAGGAAGGTTCAACCATTACCGGCAAAACAACCTTCTTTATTACCTTACCGGACCAATATAAGACCCAAAAGAACTATGAAGAACTCTCCAAAGTATTCGGCAGTATTCCCGGCGGCGCCGGTGTTGGCGTTATTACCGAGCCGCGGCTGACTATCCGGGGCGTTCCGGAAGGCGCCAAAAATACTTTGATGGACCGTATCATGAAAATCGAAGGCGTCCGGTTTGTGTTTCGCGACGGAGCTTCCATCGGGGTAATACTTGACTCTGTTAATGTAATGACCGGGGTAAGCTCTCAAATTAATTCTATGCTAAAGGAATATCAGGTAATCGAAATCAGTTTTCCCGTTGGCAGCGAGCCGGCGAATCCCGTTCGCCTGGGTGATGACGTTGCCGATGCCCTGCAGAGTGAACTGAAACTGGACTACGCCAAGAATGTTTCCACTGACGGAAAAAATGACGATATGACATATATGGTGAGCACCATGAGCGAGTTGAAAAGATTCCTCCAGGCCTACGCATCCCAAGTCACCATTACCCCGGCGGCAGGAACGAAGCTGGAAAAGGGGGATAGCGTTGTCTTACAAGGACATGCGACTGCCGCCCCGGTGTCCGGTAATGCTCCCGTTCAGGGCAACGTTGTGGCAGAAGTGGCAGAGGTACGCAGCGATGGCAGCGCCGATGGTTCAATTAGCCAGGGCGATGCCTCATGGTTAGAAAGTTCGCCGGCCGGGGTGCAAGGGTATAAGCTGGAGAAAGGATTGGTTGGTTCGCAAAGCATTAGTGTGTCTTATCGCAATCCCCGCCAAGAACTGGGCGGCGCTTTGACAGATACCGGCAAACTGGTTGCCCAGATTCCGGGATTCGCCCAGGATGCAAAAAATATCAGCAACACTGCCTTTGATGCCCTTGATAATTACGGCAGCAGTATTCAGGGCATGCAGCAGACCTTAAGCAGTTTGCAGTCGGCAGGCAGCGCAATTCAGGCCGCCACCGGCGGTTTGGCCAATCTGGATACCACCGGCCTTCAAAATCAATTGGATAACTCATCCCGGAGTTTGGGCGGGATGGTAAATACCTTGCAAGTGCTGAAACTAATGAATGCTGATGTATCTTCGACAATTGATTCCTTGAACAGTACGCAGCGAAATTTAAATAATGTCCGTTCCAGCTTGAGTGCCCTTGACAATATAGCGGCAAATGGCCGGAAGGCGAAAACAACGATTGACAATGTTGTTGCCAATGGCCAGACTACAATCAATACCCTAAAGGCATTCAACGTTGAAGGCGCACGGGCGGGACTTACCGATGCCAACACTCGTTTGGCAGTTTTGGGACAGGTGAATGTACCGGTCATTAGCGCTCAAATCCAGTACCTGGCAAATGCTGTCCCCAATCTTAAGGACGAAGAAATAAGCCATTCGGTTAAACTGCTGGATAAATTTATTGCCGGACAGGTTATTCCCGGCGCCAGAATCCAAATTTTAACCACTAGTAAAGTTAGTGTGGATGCAGTTACACCCATTGTGCAAAAACAAGTCGGCCATAACAATATATCCTTGTATTCGTCGGATTTAGGCGTGATTGAGCCTAATACCCGCGCTGAGCTCCAACAAATGCTGGGCGAGATAAAAAGTATTCTGGCCGGTATGACGGCAATTATCGCCACAGTATTATTCCTTGGCCTTGACCATACCGCCATCATGACGGTAATCAGGCGCAAACGGCTGAGTAAAAAGAATCCGGTCACCGGCTGGCGCAAAGTCAATGAAAGACTCACCATCGGTTTTACGGCTGCGGAAAGACGCTACGGCATGGCTGTCGGGGCAGTTATGCTTACCAGCATGTTCCTCCTGACCGGCGGCGGCATGCCCTATCTTCCCTGGATCGGGGTGCCGGTGCTGGGGGCGCTTCTCGGCTTGATTGTTGCCGCCTACGCTGAGAAAATCAGCCCGATAGCCGCCGAAGAAGTTATGGCCGGGGAAGCCCTGGGAATGTCCTTTGACGAGATCATGCGGGAAATCGTCATCCCCAGCGGCCGCCCCGGACTTATGCACAAACTGAACAACCGCAAAGTGAAATTTAAGTAAAGGTGGTATCTAATAAAGGGATATCTAAATAAAGGGTACCTAATAACGAAGTTATCTAATGCCACGAACTGCTTAGAAATCGTCAGATGCTAGGCGTGACGAGGACCGGAACGCAAGCGTACTGGTTGTACGCTGGAGTGAGGACCGCAGGAGTAACGACGCAGATGGCGGTTTATAAGCAGTTCCCCCCCCTTAAAGGGAGAATAGTCCAAAGAAGGTGAGCTTTTTTGTTGAAGATCAACAACTTATACAAGCATTTCGGCAGTCTGGTGGCGGTAAATAATCTCAGTATGTCGGTCAATAAAGGTGAGACGGTAGTCATTATGGGGCCTTCCGGCTGCGGCAAGTCTACCGCCATTCGCGCCATTAACCGCTTGATTGAACCGGATGGCGGTTCCATTTTCCTGGACGGAACTGACGTAACTCTTTTGAGTGAAGAAGAATTGCGGGGAGTGCGAAAGCGTATCGGCTTTGTATTCCAGCAATTTAATCTGATTGGCCGTTTAACGGCGGTGGAAAATGTTATGCTGGGACTGGTCATGGACGGGTTAAAGCGGGAAGAAGCCTATGAAAAGTCACTGGCTGCTTTACAAAAAGTTGGTCTTGACCAGGTTGTTGACCATAGGCCAAGCCAGTTATCCGGGGGACAGCAGCAACGGGTAGGCATCGCCCGCGCTTTGGCTTACGAGCCTGATCTCATGTTGTGGGATGAACCTACTGCTTCTCTCGACCCTATGCTGGTTAGAGAAGTTCTTGTCGTCATGGAAGAACTGGCTCGCGTCCGGGAAACCACCATGCTGGTGGTGACCCATGAGATTGCCTTTGCCTTGCATGTGGCGGACCGAATCGTATTAATGGACAAGGGGAGTATTGTAGAGTCAGGCGCGCCGCATCGGGTATTTGTGAATCCCGTTTCCGATGTTGGCCGGCGGTACAAGGAATTGATCGAATACCAGCTTAACACCAGCAGCCGTACTTTGGCCGGCGAACGTATCGCATCATAGAAATTTAACCTTGTGTGACGAGAAGTCTCCCGCCTACCCTGCTCACCGCCGGTGAGAGCGTCGGCGGGAGATGAATTGTCGCCCTGATTATGAAGTCTTTTCTAAACACACTCTTGCGTTATTGACTAAATTCCTGTAGAATTAATTGGAATTGTATCATTATTTTGAGCGGAATAGGAACTCGGAGGAAACTAGATGGAGCAGCAAACGACCCTACTTCAACGAACCACTTATACAGGCATGGGTCTTCACTCCGGCAAAGACGTTACCATTGCTTTATGTCCTGCCCCGGCGAACACAGGTATTGTGTTTGTGCGTACCGACCTTGATGGTCAACCGGAGGTGCCGGCTATGGCTGAAAATGTTACCAATACAATGCGGGCGACGACTCTGGAAAACGGAGCCGCCAAGGTTTTTACCGTGGAGCACTTGCTTGCAGCCATGTATAGTTTGGGTGTGGACAACTGCCGGGTTGAGATCTCTTCGGTTGAGCCGCCGGTGGCAGACGGCAGCGCCTTGCCTTTTGCTGAAATTATTCAGACGGCGGGGATTGCAGCAGTGGATGTGCCGCGGGAGGAACCGCTCATTATCACCGAAGCTGTAGCGGTGAGATATCCGGATAAGTTTATTGCCGTGTTGCCTTACCCTGGTTTTCGCATAACATTTACTTCCGTGAATCCTCATCCGCTGATCGGGGTCCAGTTTGGCGACTACGAAATTACGCCTGAAGTATTCATCCGGGAAATTGCCCCCGCCCGTACCATCGGTTTTATGCACGAGGTGGAAGCCCTTAAATCTCAGGGATTAGCGCTGGGGGGCAGCCCGGAAAACACGGTTGTGTATGATGATGGCCGGACTCTCACTCCATTGCGGTTTCCTGACGAACTGGTAAGGCACAAAATTTTGGACGTCTTGGGGGATCTGACATTGGCCGGGCGAATCCGCGGCCATGTTGTGGCCGTGAAATCCAGCCACGCTCTTAATACTGCGCTGGCGAAAGAGATTGTCAAAAAATTTAAACCCGCCAAGGGCCAAGGTTAGAAATAAAGAGATAAAGAGATAATTTATAAGATTTATTTGCAAGAGTGTGTGATGAGGAGGCGCGAAAGTTTATGATATTAACGGCAGCTGAAATACAGGATATTTTACCGCACCGATATCCGTTTTTGCTTGTGGACAGGATCGTTGAACTTGAGCCGATGAAACGGGCTGTGGGAATCAAGTGTGTTACAGTTAACGAACAGTTTTTTCAAGGACATTTTCCCGGCAGACCTGTAATGCCAGGAGTGCTTCTGCTGGAAGCCATGGCTCAGGTTGGCGGTATAGCTATGCTATACCCTGAGGAATATCGGGGCAAAATAGCTCTATTTGCCGGTATGGACAGAGTAAAGTTCAGGAAGCAGGTAACGCCGGGAGATCAGATTACTTTGGTAGCCGAAATTATTAAACTTCGCGGCTTGATAGGCAAAGTATGGGCTGAATCCTTCGTTGAGGGGCAAATTGTCGCCGAAGCGGAGTTTTTGTTTGCTTTATCATCAAGCTGAGAAGGTGATATTATAATTAATGATGAGAGAACCAGTATAACATAGAGAAAAACCTTTTATTATCTCCCAAATTGGTGAATTCTGCGTGAATTCAACTGAATATTGCGCGCCAAATTCGGACTGGTCAGTCGGACTATAAGTATCAATGGATGGAGAACAGATACGCATTATATTTATAAAGCTCTAGAGTAGGAGTGATTTGCTATGAAACCGGAAACGGTTGTGATACCTTTGCGGAAAATACATGAAACAGCGGTTATTCATCCTAATGCCCGCATTGGCAAAGATGTGGAAATTGGGCCGTATGCGGTTATTGGTGAGAATGTGCTGATCGATGACGGTACGCAAATTGGCGCTCATGTCGTTGTTGACGGCTGGAGTAAAATTGGTAAAGACTGTGTCGTTTATCCCGGCGCTTCCATTGGCGCCGAGCCGCAAGACCTTAAGTTCCGTGGGGAAAAAAGCTACGTTTACATTGGTGACAATACCACAATCAGAGAATTTGCAACAGTCAACAGGGCTACCGGTGAAGGGCAGGAAACCCGGGTCGGCGCCAACTGCCTCCTGATGTCTTACACTCACGTTGCCCACAACTGTATCCTGGGTAGTCACGTGATTATGTCCAGTGGCGCAATGCTGGCCGGACACGTGATCGTGGAAGACCGGGCCGTAATTGGCGGCCAGTCCGGCGTACATCAGTTTGTGAAAATCGGTCGTAATTCCATGGTCGGCGGCGGCTCCAAGGTGGTTCAGGATATCCCGCCCTTTGTCATTGTTGATGGTCATCCGGCCAAAGTATGCGGTCTTAACAATGTGGGAATATCCCGTGCCGGGGTCAGCGAAATAGCTCGCCGTAATTTGAAAAAAGCTTATAAGATTCTGTACCGTTCAGGGTTAAGTCTTGCCCAGGCTATCGCGGTTATGGAGCAGGACCTGGAATCCTGTGAAGAAGTTGAACATTTGCTGCGTTTCCTTCGTAACGCTGAGCGGGGGATATGCAGAGGGCGCAAAGAACAGGCAGAGTAAACTGTTCGCCTGTTAAGCGGGGAACTGATTATAAACGGCCATCTGCGTCGTTACTCCTGCGGTCCTCACTCCGACGTACGGCCAGTACGCCTCCGTTCCGGTTCTCGTCGCGCCTCCGGTCTGACTATGATAGTTTGAACTGTAATTAGCAAATATCATTGTAATAAGTTTTTTTCATATGCAACGGTTCTAAGCAGTTCGTGGCAATTCATAAGCTAGCGGATACAAGTTTATTACTCATTAAGATAGAGAGTGCTGAATAACTCGCGCAACCTGCGGTTCCTCGTCGTGCCTTCGGTCTGACTATGATAATCGAACCGTAATCAGCAAATTTCATTGCAATAAGTTTTTTATATGCAACGGTATCTGACGATTTCTAAGCAGTTCGTGGCGGTAGGAAATTGTGAGGCTGAACAGCAACTGTTGGGGTGGGGGTTGTCATAGGAGAGAGCGTAATTTGGTATACTATAGATACAGGTGGAATGTGAAATGGATAAAATCGGATTGATTGCCGGCGTGGGCCGGTTACCGGTTGAATTTGCCCGTGCCGCTTGCGGCATGGGCTTTGCCGTGACTGCTGTTGCTGTTGTGCCGGGAGTGGATGGGGAGCTGGCCATGGTAACCGACAAGTATTTTACCATTAGCGCCGGTGAACTGGACAAATTAATATCTTCTCTTAAAAGCGCCGGTGTCACGCAGGTGACTATGCTGGGGAAGGTGACCAAGGAACTTATGTTTAGCGGGGCAGCCAGTCTGGATCTGCGCATGCGGAAACTATTGGCGGGGCTTAACGATCACAGTGATGATACCATTATGCTGGCAGTTGTGCATGAACTGGCGGCGGAAGGTATCGGCGTATTGGATCAGACAGCTTTCTTGCGGCAGCTTATGCCGGCCGCCGGGGTGCTGACCAAGCGCCAGCCAACCGCTGCGGAAAGAGCCGATATGGAGTTCGGTTTTTCCATGGCCCGTCACATCGGCGGACTGGACATTGGCCAGACAGTAGTTGTAAAAAATCGGGCCGTTATGGCGGTAGAAGCCATTGAAGGCACCGACGCCTGTATCCTTCGCGGCGGAGCCCTGGGACGCGGCGGTGTGACCGTTGCCAAAGCAGCCAAGCCCGGCCAGGACTTAAGATTTGATGTACCCGGCGTGGGACCCGCCACCATTGCTGCCATGATCGAAGCCGGCGCCACCGCTCTCGTCATCGAAGCCGGCAAGACCCTCCTCATGGACAAAACCACCGTCGTCACCACCGCCGACGACCACGATATTACGATAGTCGCAATGTAAAGACGGACGGGTAACGGTTTAACCGCCCATTATCCTCCCTCCACACGTCTCGGCCAGAATAATCTACTGCCACGAACTGATTAGAAATCGTCAGCTGCTAGGCGTGACGAGGACCGGAACGGAGGCGTACTGGTGGTACGTCGGAGTGAGGACCACAGGAACAACAACGCAGATGGCGGTTTATAATCAGTTCCCACCTACCTAGGGGGTATTAACACTGAAAATTATGATTTCTGTCGGCGAAGCTTCCGGCGATTTGCACGGGGCTAGCGTCGCCAATGCTTTAACACTCATTGAACCTGACATCAAACTGATCGGCATGGGCGGCCAGGCCATGCGGGCCGCCGGCGTGGAGATAGTGTACGATATTGCCGATTTGGGCATTATAGGTCTGGTGGAAGTGATAAAAAATTTACGGAAATTATTTCGGTTAAGAGACATGCTGGCCGACGTGATGGACCGCGAGCAGCCGGATGTGCTGGTAGTAATCGATTATCCCGGCTTCAATACCCGCTTGGCCAAAGTTGCCAAACAAAAAGGCATTCCGGTAGTATCGTACATCAGCCCTTCCGCTTGGGCGTGGGGCCGGGGCCGGGCAAAAGAAGTGGCCGAAACGGTTAATAAAGTTGCGGCCATTTTTCCCTTTGAAGCCGATGTATATAAAGAAGCCGGCGCGGATGTGACCTTTGTCGGTCATCCGCTGCTGGATATTGTTAAACCAAGCATGTCGAAAGCAGAAGCTTATCGGTATTTTGGGGCGCAGGAATCCCGGCCGATCGTATTATTGATGCCCGGCAGCCGTCAGCAGGAAATTGACAAGCTGCTGCCGGCGATGCTCGCCGCCTGCCTTAAGATTGTTGAAAAAGTACCGGATTGTCAATTTTTTTTACCGGTAGCCTCGACAATTTCCCGGGAAATGTTGCAAAATAATATTGAACCCTGTCAGGTGCCGATAGTTTTAACTACTGACCGCAGCTATGACTTGATGGGTATCGCCGGCGTAGCAGTTGCCGCTTCCGGTACGGCTACACTGGAGGCGTCCCTGATGGGGCTGCCCAGCATCATTATTTATAAGCTGGTGCCTCTTACCTATTATTTGGGCAGATTAATGATAAAGATCCCTTATATCGGGCTGCCGAATATTATTGCCGGGCGAAAAATCATGCCGGAGTTGATCCAGGGCGATGCTAACGTTGATAATATTGCCCGGGAAGCTATCCGATTTTTAACCGATCCCGCCGTTCGCGCGGCAGCTGGCGCTGATTTGGCTGAAGTCAAAAATAAATTGGGACAGACAGGAGCTGTTCACCGGGTGGCGGAACTGATACTGGAGGTCGCCCGCAACAAAGCAATATCAATATAAGTGCGTGTTTTAAAAACACGCAACCGTAATATAGTAAGGGTGGTTCAGAATGTCCAGCTGCTAGGCGTGACGACGATTCTGTGCAGTTCGTTCTCTTGCTTTAGTTTGTGCGGGGACGTGAGCGGAACAGTACAGGGTAGTACGTGAAGCGAGCGCCCGCAGGAGCACGATTCTGATTTCGTTGGTGTTACCAACGCAGGTTAACTTGTCGCAGATGACAGTAACGCAGATTGTGCGGCAACGCAGATGGGCGTTTTGAAACAGCCTTAAGCGAGGTACTGACTATGAATCTTTATTGGCGTTTATTGTCCTATGTAAAACCCTACTGGCCCAGATTAGTCGTGGCTCTGGTATGCACACTGCTTGCCGCCGGGGGCAATCTATACGTGCCGTGGATTATCCGGGATGTTATCGATGAAGTACTGGCGGAAAAGAATATGGCCATGCTGAATTTCATAACAGTCGGCATTGTGGTGGTATTCTTGCTGCGCGGGGCTTTCTTCTTCAGTCAAACCTACCTTATGTCCTATATCGGGCAAAAAGTAGTAATTGATATCAGGGAAGTGCTGTACCGGCACCTGCAGCGTCTTTCATTGTCTTATTTCGAAAGGTCCCAGACCGGATCCATCATGAGTTATATCACTAATGATGTAGCGGCGCTGCAAGCGGCTTTGGTGGAAAACGCCATTGCAATGGTAACCGAGTGCACCATCCTGATCGGGTCTTTGGCCGCTATGTTCTTTATTCACTGGAAATTGACGCTGTTAACTTTGATTACTTTGCCGCTGGTTATTCAAGCTATCAATATTTTTGGCAGAAAGCTGAGAAAATCCAGCATGATTATGCAGGAGCGGGCTGCTGAAATTACCTCCGTGCTGCAGGAAACCATTGCCGCTGTCAGGGTGATCAGGTCTTTTGCCCGGGAAGATTTTGAAATAGAAAAATTCGGGCGGGAAAACTACCGGAATTTCCGGGCCCAGATGAAAACTGCTCAACTTATGGCAACATTGACACCGGTTATTGAATTTCTGGGAGCCGTTGGGGTAACAGTAATTATTTGGTATGGGGGTCTGGAAGTAATCAACGGTAATCTGACTTCCGGGTCGCTGATTGCTTTCCTCATCTATGTCGTGAATATCACCAATCCTATGAAGCGGCTCAGCAATGGCTACGGGAATATCCAACGGGCCCTGGCTGCCGCTCAGCGTGTATTTGAGGTATTGGATACCGAACCGGAAATTCAGGATGAGCCGGGGGCCGCTAAGCTGCCGGTTATCAAAGGACGGGTGGAGTTTGACAAGGTCAGTTTTGCTTATAAAACCGGCGAACCGGCGCTCATAGATATTTCCCTGCTGGCCGAACCGGGACAAATGGTGGCAATCGTCGGACCAAGCGGTGCGGGCAAGACTACCATCGCCAATCTGATACCGCGGTTTTACGATCCGGCGGCAGGGCGAATTTTAATTGACAATACGGATATAAAAAGGGTCACATCACAATCTCTACGGGAGCAAATTGGTATCGTACCGCAGGAAACGGTGCTGTTTAACGGTACTGTTTATGAAAACATACTATACGGTGACTTGGCCGCTGCCCGGGAAGCAGTAGTGGCTGCCGCTCAAGCCGCCAACGCGCACAATTTTATTATGGAAATGCCGCAAGGTTACGATACGCCCATCGGGGAGCGCGGTTCCCAATTGTCGGGTGGACAACGGCAACGGATTGCTATTGCCAGGGCTATCTTGAAAAATCCGCGGGTGCTCATCCTGGACGAAGCTACCTCCGCTTTGGACACCGAAAGTGAAAAGCTTGTCCAGGAAGCTTTGGATAAGCTCATGGTTGGCCGGACCTCGTTTGTAATTGCCCACCGTCTTTCAACTGTTCAGCGTGCCAACCTTATACTGGTCATGGACAAAGGGCGGATTGTAGAGCGGGGTACTCATGCTCAACTCGTAGCTTCAGGCGGTCTCTACAATAAACTCTATCAAGTGCAATTTGCCGATGTGTAGCATTCCAATCCGCGTTCTCTGTGCGTCTCGGCGGTAAAAGGTTCCTCCAATTAGGTTATAGATTCAAAGCGAGGTAACTGCCATGTACTTTATTTACAATCTTCTGGCTGTGTGTGTGCTAATACTGGCTGTGCCGGTATTGGCCTACCGTCTCATCCGGGAGGAAGGATTCAGCGAACGGTTACGCCAAAGTTTCGGTTTTTTGCCGGCAGATACTTTGACCAAGGTTGCCGATAAAAACGCTATATGGCTGCACGCGGCTTCTGTAGGCGAAATCGTGGCAACCAGTCCCATTGTCAAAGAAATACGGCGTGAAATGCCGCAGGCTACCATTATGATTTCGGTGGTCACCGCCAGCGGTTATGTCATGGCCAAGCGGATCATTCCCGAAGCCGACGGCATCATTTTCTTTCCCCTGGATATACCTAGATTGAGCTATATGGTAGTGAGAAAAATCAGGCCGATGGTTTTTCTGCTGGTGGAAACCGAGCTGTGGCCCAATTTTTTAAAAGCTGCCCGTAATTTAGGCATTCCGGTCATGATGGTAAACGGGCGCATCAGTGATAAAAGTCTGAAGCGTTACACCTACCTTTTTGGTGTTTTGAAGGATATGTTGAATACGGTGGTTAAGTACTGTATGCAATCTACTATCGATGCCCAGTATATTATCCAATTAGGCGCCGACCCGCGACGGGTAGTCGTGACCGGCAATACCAAATTTGATCAAAATTATACTGAAATCAGCCCGGCAGAAAGGGAAGTTCTCCGGCGGGAGTTGGGCTTGGCCGATGATCGCCGGGTCATTGTGGCCGGCAGCACCCATAAAGGTGAGGAAGAACTGCTGTTAACATCTTTTGAGCAGATACGGATTAAGTTTCCCGGCACCGCTCTGATTTTGGCTCCCCGGGAAATACTGAGGGCGGACGAGCTTATCGATATCGCTGCAAAATTCGGTTTTACCGCCCGCCGACGCACTTTAATGAAGGAGAAACCTGAGCTAACGGGCGGTTGTGACGTGATTGTCATTGATACCATCGGGGAATTGGGTAAAATTTACGGACTTGGCGACATTATCTATGTCGGCGGCAGTCTGGCAGCTACCGGGGGACATAATATCCTGGAACCGGCGGCTCACGGCAAACCCATTATTGTAGGCCCCCATATGTTTAATTTTAAAGACACCTATGCCCTGCTTTCCGGCAGGGGAGCTTGCGAGACTGTCTATGACAATGCCGGCTTAACCGAGAAAATCCTGGAACTGCTGGAGAATCCGGCGATGCGGGAGGAAATGGGCCGGCAAGCATTAAATATCATCCGGGAAAACCAGGGAGCAGCACGAGAAAGCGCCCGGCACTTAAAGGAATTGTTAGAGACTAAGTCTTAAAAAAGGCGGAACAATTATGCGTGACCGTGAAACTCTACAGGTATATTTATATCAATTAGTATATGGCGAAAAGCGGGGGATACTGCCGGATATACTGCTCGGCATACTTCGTTTGATTTCGCTTCTCTATGGTTGGGTCGTATGTATTAAACTCAGCCTTTATCAAAAAGGTATACTGAAACGTCACAAGCTTCCCTGTAAAGTAATCAGCTTGGGTAACGTTACTGTCGGCGGAACCGGGAAAACCCCCACAGCTCAGCGTTTGGCCGCCATTATCCGGGATATGGGTTACCGGGTGGTAATCTTAAACCGTGGCTACCGCGCCGCCTGGAAAGGGCAAATCGGACTGGTTTCCGACGGGAAAAAGATTTATATGACAGTGTCGGAAGCGGGGGACGAAGCATATCTGCTGGCGAAAAACCTGCCGGGAGTTCCGGTTGTCATCGGCCGGGACCGGGCCGTTACCGGTGAATATGCGGTCAGTAAATTTAAGGCGGAAGTTATTATTTTGGATGACGGTTACCAGCACTGGCAGTTAATCCGGGATCTGGATATAGTGCTTATCGATACTCTCAACGTTTTTGGCAATAACTTTTTATTGCCCCGCGGCACTTTACGGGAGCCGCTTAACAGCCTCAACCGGGCTCATGCCTTTTTGCTGACTAAAGTTGACCAGTCAACGGGTATCGCCCGGGAGACCATTCGGGAAACTTTGGCAAAGTACAACCAACATTCGTTAGTTGTCGAGAGCACGCACACGCCGCAGTGCTTCATCGAAATTGAGGAATGGTACAAAGGCGTTCGTCCCGAAACAGTACCGCTTGAGGCCAGCCGCGGCCGTCAGATACTTGCTTTTTCGGCCATTGGCAATCCTTCTTCCTTTGAACAAACTATCACCGACCTGGGAGCGGAAGTAAAGGAATCTGTCCGTTTTCCGGACCATCACGATTATACCATGGCCGAAATGCAGAACATTATGCAAAAAGCGGTGGATAATGACGTCTGGGCTTTGGTAACCACCGAAAAGGACGCTGTGAAAATTCCTTCGGAATTTATTCACTCGGAACGCCCATTGCCGGTATATGTGCTGTCAATTGAGGTCCGGTTTCATGACGGATACGCGGAATTTATGGACATGGTCAAAGAAGTAACGAAAAATGGAGCCTGCATTGAGAAGTCGGAAGTCAGGAGTCGGAATGAAACGGTTTTCTCGGCGAAGTATTCTGGCTTCTGAATACCCAGGAGTTGGAGGTTTTATTCATGAACACCTTATGCATCATTCCTGCCCGCTATCACTCTACTCGTCTGCCAGGCAAACCGCTGGCGCCTATTGCGGGAAAACCCATGATTCAGCATGTCTACGAACGGGCGAAGATGGCAAAGCGTCCCGGCGGCGTACTGGTGGCTACCGATCATCAATTGGTGTATGATACAGTAAAAGCTTTTGGCGGTGACGCCATTATGACCTCTGCCGACCATCCCACCGGTACCGACCGGCTGGCGGAAGTCGCCCGGCAGTATCCCGCTGTGGATATCGTCATAAACATTCAGGGGGATGAGCCGCTGATTGCCCCGGAAGTGATCGATCTCTTAGCCGGTACTTTTGATGATGATCCCGGACTTCAGATGGCGACGCTGATGACCGAAATGGACCCGAGGGAGTATGGCCTGCCGAGCGCTGTGAAAGTAGTGACGGATTTGCAGGGATACGCTATTTATTTTTCCCGCGCCCTGATTCCGTATCCCCGGAACCTGCCTTGTAATCCCGGGGGAATGACACCGGTTTATAAACATGTAGGCATTTATGCTTACCGGCGCGATTTTCTGCTCACCTTTGCCGCTCTTGAGCCGACACCGCTGGAACAGACCGAATCCCTTGAACAATTGCGGGCTTTGGAGCATGGCTACCGCATAAAAGTATTGCCGACCGACTTTAAATGCATCGGTGTCGATACTCCCGAAGATTTGGCGGCAGTCAACGCTTACTTTCAGGCAGAGGCTGACAAGCGACAAATATAACCAATAAAAAAAACGAAAACTTAGGAGGCACGTTATGAACGCAGTACAGCCAGTCAGTATTACTGATTTCCAGGTTGGCGGCCAAAACCCCGTGGCTTTAATTGCCGGCCCCTGCGTCCTGGAAGACGGCGAACGGGCGCTTAACATCGGCCGCGCCATTAAAGCCATTGCCAATCGCCTGCACATGCCTTATATTTTTAAGGCTTCCTATGACAAAGCCAACCGGTCGTCCTATCATTCCTTCCGCGGCCCGGGCCTGGAAGAGGGACTTGCCATGCTTGCCCGGATAAAAAAGGAACTGGGTGTTCCCGTTCTGAGTGATATTCATTGCATATCTCAAGTGGAAGCGGCGGCGGCGGTGCTGGACGTTATCCAGATTCCCGCCTTTCTTTGCCGGCAAACTGATCTGGTGTACGAGGCAGCCCGTACCGGCAAAGTCATCAATGTAAAAAAAGGCCAGTTTCTGGCGCCTCTGGACATGAAAAACGTGGTTACCAAGATCGAAGAGGCCGGGAATAGGAACATTCTGTTAACTGAGCGGGGCGCGACTTTCGGTTACAACAACCTGGTTGTGGATTTCCGGTCTTTGCCCCTGATGCGGTCGCTGGGGTATCCGGTTGTTTTTGACGCCACGCACAGCGTCCAGCTGCCGGGCGGAGCAGGAACCAGCTCCGGCGGGCAGCGGGAGTTTGTGCCTTATCTTACCCGGGCCGCCGTCGCTGCCGGCATTGACGTTTTGTTTATGGAAGTTCATGACAACCCGCCGGAAGCCAAATCCGACGGACCCAATATGCTGTATATAAACCAACTGGAAGATGTTTTGAAAGATGTTCTGGCTATAGATAATGTAATTAGGAGACATAAAGTGGGGAACTGCTTATAAACCGTCATCTGCGTCGTTGCTCCTGCGGTCCTCACTCCGGCGTACAACCAGTACGCCGGAGTTCCGGTCCTCGTCGCGCCTAGCATCTAACGATTTCTAAGCAGTTCGTGGCATTAATAGGCTGAGCAGTGGTTGAGGCGTTAAGGACCCGAGACTTTGGCAACGAAGTTCGGCAAAGTTTATTAGCAACCATAATATGGAGGAGTTTTCTATGTCAATCGAGGAAGCCCGCGCCTGTTTGGCCATTGAAGCTGAGGCCATTCTCAGCCTCATACCGCGCATAGATGAGCGGTTTGCTGCGGCGGTTGAGATGATTCTCAATTGTCGCGGCAGGGTTATTGTGACCGGTATGGGAAAGTCGGGTTTAATCGGCAAGAAAATCGCCGCTACCCTGGCTAGTACCGGAACACCGGCTTTTTTTCTTCACCCGGCGGAAGGAATTCACGGTGACTTGGGGATGGTAACGCCTGACGATGTCATATTAGCCATATCCAATAGTGGGGAAACCAATGAGATAATCAGCATTTTACCTTCCATTAAGCGCATCGGGGCCGCCATCATTGTCATGTGCGGCCGGGAACAGTCCACGCTGAGCCAAAACGCCGACTTGTTTTTGGATGTATCCGTCGCTAAGGAAGCTTGCCCGTTAGGGCTGGCGCCGACAGCAAGCACCACAGCTGCCTTGGCGTTAGGCGATGCCCTGGCTGTAGCGCTGTTATCGGCCAGGAAATTTACCCCGGAAGATTTCGCCCTCTATCATCCGGGCGGTTCTTTGGGGCGAAAACTCCTCTTGACGGTAGAAAACATCATGTGGAGCGGCAATGATGTCCCGCTGGTGACTCCCGGCAAAACAGTCAAAGAAGCATTATTTGTAATTACGGCCAAAGGACTGGGCGCCACCCTGGTGGTGGAAGATCTGGAAATGCGGCGGCTGATTGGCTTAATCACGGATGGCGATATTCGCCGCGGCCTGGAACGGGGACATAATTTTCTTGATAAACCGGTTACCGAACTGATGACCCGGACCCCGCGGACTATCACCAAAGACAAGCTGGCGGCAGAGGCCCTCAGCATTATGGAGAAGAACAAACCCCGCCCGATTACTGTTTTGCCGGTGGTGGAAAATAGATCGCAGGCGATTGGCATTATTCACCTTACTGACTTGTTGCGCCAGGGAGTGGTATAATGATTAGTAGCGTGCAAAAGGCGCAACAGGTAAAACTGATTATTTTCGATGTTGATGGTGTGTTAACTACCGGGCAGATCGTTATCGGACCGGACGGGGAAGCCTGCAAAGAGTTTAATAGCCAGGACGGTTTAGGCATAGCGCTGGCCCATAAGGCCGGACTCAAGACAGCGATCATTACCGGGCGGGAAAGCGAGATCGTCCGCCGCCGGGGCGACGAACTCAAAATTGCCCATATCTATCAGGGAGCCCAGGATAAAGTAACGGCTCTCCATGATCTGATGCAGAAATACAGCCTGCCTCTCAATGAAATCGCTTATGTGGGTGACGACATCAATGATTTGCCGGTCATGTGCCGGGTTGGCCTGCCTTGCGCCGTAGCCAACGCCGCCGCCGAAGTAAAGTCGGTTGCCCGCTATGTAGCCAACCGCCAAGGCGGCAGAGGCGCTGTCAGGGAAATACTTGAATTTATATTAAAAGCTCAGGGACAGTGGGACGGTCTGATCGCCGCCTACATGAATCCCGGGCGCTTTGAACTTACTCAATAAAGGGACTGTTACACAATTAAAAGACTGTTGCAAAATGTTCAGATGCTAGACAGTCTCAGGGGGAGAGGAGCGGCAGCATGCCGTTTAAGTGGCAATATTATACATTAAAAGCTATCAGTCGTGCGGTATGCCTGTTGCCATATCCTGCCGTTCTGCTTTTGGGTGAAATTTTGGGCCGGTTGTATTATCACACTGCCGGCAGGCAGCGCCGGCGAGCAATCAAGCAAATCAGGGAAGGACTGGGATTAAGCCAAGAAGAAGCGGCCGCAGTTATTAAGCGATCATTCATCAAACTGGGACAGACGTTTTGCGAAGTGTTTTATACGCCGGCCCTCAATCCGGATAAAATAAAGCGTTATGTAACCATTGAGAATCGCCACTACCTGGAACAAGCTCTGGCGCAGGGTAAAGGAGTTGTATTCTTAACCGCTCATCTGGGAAACTGGGAGTGGTTTGGCGCGGCGCTGGCCCTGAATGGCTTCCCGGTGGCTGATATTGTCAAGAACCAGCCCAATGATCAGCATACCCGGATTCTAAACGAATACCGGCAGATGTTCGGCATCGAAATATTTGCCAGTGGCACCGGTGAGATTGTGAGGGCGGCCAGGGCGTTGAAAAAAGGCAAGCTTTTAGGATTTTTCGCTGACCAGGATGCCGGCAAGGATGGGGTTTTTGTCGAGTTTCTAGGCAAGATGGCATCTACGCCTCTGGGGCCGGCGGTATTTGCCCGGAAATTCAAATGCCCGGTTGTACCGGGGTTTATCGTCCGGGAAGCGGACGGGCGCCATCGCATAACCATCCAGCCTCCCATCTACTTTGCCGATACCGGTGATCCGCAAGCCGATTTATACGATCTCACTGTCCGTATGACCAAAATTATCGAGGATGCGGTGAAAGCCCACCCGGATGAATGGCTGTGGGCAAGGAAACGCTGGAATACTGATTATCAGGGGTCGGAGGAAAGCAGGTGAAGTTTTGCACAAAACAGCATATATTGCCATTGCCTGCGGGCTGATCTTTCTTGTTGGCGGGCTGTATTACTTTTTGAAAGAAGAGCCTTTACCGCCAGCGCCGCCGGACAGTCAGGCCGCCGGTAAACAGAGTATCCCCAATCTGACTTTTTCCGGCAGTACCATTGTGGAAGAGAAGGATGGCAAGCGAATATGGGAGTTAAGCGCGGAAATCATTGAAGCCGATACCAGCCAAAACATCGCCACCCTTAAAAATATTAAAGGCGTCTTTTATCAGGAAAAGGGCGGTAAGATCGATATTGTGGCCAAAGAAGCTGTACTGGACACCAAAACCAAAGATATTAGCCTCCAGGGAGACATTCAGGCTACCGCCAGTGATGGGGCAGTCTTTACCGCCCCTCAGGCCAAATGGTCGGATAAGAACAAAGTATTTTCCGGTACCGGCGGCATTAAGCTTATCCGGGGCGATACCATCATCACCGGGGATACTATTGAGACGGATGCCAGTATGGAAAAAGTAAAAGTACAGGGCAATGCCCGGGTACTGACGGGAGGGACACCCAATGCCGGGAGATAAAAAGAAACGAACAATGAAAAGCATGAAAACAGCCGGCCTTGTATGCCTGGCGGCGCTGGCCTTATTTATCGCTGTTCCTGGTCCTTACGCAGCGCCTGCAGCTCAGGGGGAGGCCAAGAACAGTCCGGTTGAAATGGTGGCGGATACCATCGAATATGATTCGGTAAACGGTATTATGACTGCCGCCGGCAACGTAACAATTACTCAGGAAAAATCCATTATCACCGGGACCAGGGCTGAATACAACGTCAAAACGAAAGAAGGATATATTACCGGGGGCGTCAAAGCTGTAAAAGATGACGCCACATTGATCGCGGCCGAAGTTCGGTCTTATGACAGCAACACCCGTCTGGTTGCTGCCGGCGACGCAGTGCTGACCAAGGGTGAAAACCGGGTGTACGGACCGCAGGTGGACTATTATATCGACCGTCAGTACGCAATCGTTCCCAGTAATGCCAGACTGGAGACAACTGACGGCATCATGACGACCGATAAACTGGAGGCTTATTTAAATGAGGACAGGGCTGTCGGCACGGGGCATGTGCATATTGTCAGTGAAGCCCGCCAACTGGACGCTACCGCCGATGAAGCTGTTTATTACGGCCAGCCTAAGGGAGACAGCAAAATCGTATTAAGCGGCAACGCGCGCGCTATTCAGGAAGGCAACACCCTTACCGGCAAGACGGTAACCATCCGTCTGGACAATAAAGTCGTTGACGCCCAAGGGCGCAGCAGGCTCGTAGTGACCCCGAAAAAATGACGGGAATTATTCGCATCTGACGATATGAAATAAGATTTGGAGAACGTTTTACCGCAGAGGCGCAGAGAGCGCGGAGGACGCAGAGGGGTTTATGATTTATGTTTTTCAACGTTCCTCTTATTCTTTCTCTGTGGCCCTCTGTGTCCTCTGTGTCTCTGTGGTTCCGGTCTCTTTGTCTTATGACGTTTTAGATTTTCAGGATAGTTGAGTAGATAAATTAAGAGGTAACGCTATGTATATTGAAACCCAGGACTTAATAAAAACATATAAGAACCGGAATGTGGTCAATGGCGTCAGCCTGCGGGTGGGTGAAGGGCAGATTGTGGGACTTTTGGGTGCCAATGGCGCGGGAAAAACCACCACTTTCTACATGATTGTCGGTTTGGAACGGCCCAATAGCGGGCGGATCTTTATCAATGGGGAAGAAGTGACCCATATGCCTATGTATCGCCGTTCCCGTTACGGTTTAGGCTATTTGCCGCAGGAAGCCTCAATCTTCCGTAAACTGACGGTGGAGGACAACCTGCTGGCCATTCTGGAGACTACCAAACTTACCGCTGCCGAGCGCAAGGCCAAGATGGAAAGCCTGTTAGAGGAATTTCATGTTACCCATGTACGCAAGCGAAAAGGCTCAGAGCTTTCCGGTGGCGAACGGCGCAGGGTGGAAATAGCCAGGGCTTTATCCACTGATCCTCATTTTATTTTGCTGGATGAGCCTTTTGCCGGCGTTGACCCCATTGCGGTGGCGGACATCCAGGAAATTATCAGTTATCTTAAGAGCAGGGGCATCGGCGTGTTAATCACCGACCACAATGTCCGGGAAACCCTCAGAATAGTGGATCATGCTTATATCCTTAACGAGGGGCAAATCTTAATCGCCGGCGACAGCGATACCATTGCCAATAGTGATGTTGCCAGGAAATACTACTTAGGCAACAAGTTTTCACTGTAATACAATGACAGGAGAAATCCATGCGCATACTTGATAAATATATTTTAAAGGAGCTGTTTGGCCCGTTTTTCTTTGGCATTGCCGCTTTTTCCAGCGTGATTATCGGGACAAGCACTTTGTTTCGAATCGCCCAGCTCGTTACAAAATACGATACACCCTTTGCCACGGTGGTCCAATTGTTTGTGTATAGCCTTCCCAACATCATCGTGCTGACATTTCCCATGTCGATGCTGTTGGCTTCGCTGTTGGCTTTTGGGCGTTTGTCAGGCTCAAGTGAGATCATAGCCATGAAATCCGGCGGTCTTTCTTTTTACCGGCTGGCTACGCCGGTTTTTATTGCCGCTTTTATTGTCAGTATTATTGCGATTGGCTTAAACGAAAAAATAGTTCCGGCGGCTAACTCCGCCTACAACTACATTGTGCGTTATGAAATCGAAAAAAATACTATTCCCAAATCGCAGGAACATATTATAATTAAAGATATTAGAGACGGTAACCTGGAACGGTTAACCTACGCGCGTAATTTTGCCGAGGAAACCCGGGAAATGAACGGCATTACCATTCAGGAATTTGAAAACAACCACCTGGTCAGAATCGAAAATGCGGAAAGAGCAATTTGGAATGATGACCGTTGGATTATGTATAACGGAATTATCAGTAATTTTACCGCTGATGGCAGAGTCGAGCAAACACTGCGCTTTAACGAGCAAATTATGCCCATCGAGAAGAATCCGGCATCCATTTCCCGCGAACAGAAGAAACCGGAGGAAATGAGTATTAAAGAACTGCAGCAGCACATCAAGGTTCTTCGCCGTGAATATGTCAGGACCAGCGAGTATGAAGTCGAAATGCAGCAGCGAATTGCGGTTCCTATGGCCAGTTTCATTTTTTCCCTCATCGGCACGCCTTTGGGACTTTCCCCCAACCGGTCCAGTTCTTCCATCGGTCTGGGGCTTAGTATCGTGATTATCTTTATCTATTACACCATCATGACCGTATTCACCGCCTTGGGTCAAGGCGACGCCATTCCGGCTGTTTTGGCAGCCTGGGTACCCAATATGATAGGGGTGGTTGCGGGGGGGTACCTAGTCTGGAAAGCCTCAAGGTGATTGGCTGGTTGCATTAAGTGGGGAACTGCTTAGAAACCGTCATCTGCTTCGTTGCTTCTGCGGTCCTCACTCCAGCGTACAACCAGTACGCTTGCGTTGCGGTCCTCGTCGCGCCTCGCACCTGACGGCTTCTAAGCAGTTCGTGGCATTTGGTGAACTGGGGAGATACAAGAAAGAATAAGGCTGGTTTGTCTTTTTTATAGGGACTATGTTATGCTATGTAGTTTTTAGAAGGGGGAGGTGGGGAATAAGAGAATGGAAATGTATAGTGTAACAATCATTGTTGTGATCGCTGTTATGGGCGGGGTTATTGCGTATATAGGCGATAAGCTGGGGACCAAGGTGGGTAAGAAGAGGCTCAGCGTATTTGGCTTGCGGCCCAAACACACTTCCATACTGGTCACCATCATCACCGGTCTCTTGATTGCCGCCTCCACTTTAGGCATTCTTACTGCTGTCTCCCGGGATGTACGGACTGCTTTATTCGGTATGGATGAGCTTAAAACTCAGCTGCTGTCACTCAATAGTGAAGTGGAAACCAGCCGTGCTGCGCTGGAAGCCAAAAATGTTGAATACCTTTCATTAAATGCGAAAGTAAGCGAGACTGCCGCAAAGTTAGGTCAAATCACCCAGGAGCTTGAGACGGTAACTGCCGAACGGGACAAAACCGCGGCGGCTTTAGAGGAACTGCAGTCGAATTATTGGGTTGCACAGCAGGATTTGGCCAAATATCAAAACGATGTCCGCCAGCTTGAAATTACCAAGCGGGAATTAGATGCAAAAATCAGTGAACTGAGCACTGCCAAAAATTCACTGCAAAGCGATGTGGACCGGTTGAATGAACTGACTGCCAACCTGCGGCAGGGACTTCAGGTCGTACGGGAAGGAACCGTGGTCTTCCGGGCGGGAGAGGTAATAGCTACCTTTGTACTAAATGGCAAGCAGTCCAAGGAGGAAATTGTTCAATCTCTGTCAACCGCTTTGTATAAAACCAATCAATCCTTGCTGGAGCGTTTGCAGATTACGGACAAAAATATGGAAATTTTGTGGGTTGCCCAAAAGGAATTTGACCAAGCGGTATCCCGGATCGACAAATCCGACGAGGATATAATTGTCCGGGTTTCTACCGCCGACAATACCATATACGGTGAGCCGATCATTGGCC
The DNA here is from genome assembly GCF_003966895.1 of Methylomusa anaerophila. NCBI lineage: Bacteria > Bacillati > Bacillota > Negativicutes > Selenomonadales > Sporomusaceae > Methylomusa > Methylomusa anaerophila. The sequence goes on from NZ_AP018449.1 coordinate 2,465,049, forward strand.
GTATTGAATTGTTCCCGAATCGGCTGGTCTATAATAAAGGCGCTTTGGTTTTTTCTGAGGTTGTAAATGCAACGGACAACTCCCGGCAGGCGGAGGAAATAGTCCTGCTGTTTTTGCACAAAGTGAATGTGGCGGCGGTTAGCCAGGGGATGCTGGCCGATCCTATTCAGGGGAATGTTGGTTCAATAGGTGGAGCGCAGCTATTTGATATAGTGAATAAAGTAAAACGGCAAAAGGGTAAAATAGAAATGGTAGCTGTCGTTAAAGACGATACGTACACGGTTGGTCCCCTCGAAGTGGAGGTACGGATCCGGGGGGTACAATAATTTTGCAGCGGCTGGCCGCTAGAATATACCAGGGAAAGAATCCTGTTAATGGGCAGGATTCTTTTTTGTTTTGACGAACATAATAGCATAACATTTAATTATGTTAACTTAATAATTTCGGCTAACATCAGTTTGTTGATGGAATTAAACCCAGTATTATCAAGAAATATACCAAAATATGCACAGCAAAACAAAGCAGGAATTCAATCAACTACGTCGAAATTATGTAAACAATAAACCTGTAAGAGCGACAGGTTGCATAGCGGTGACTATCCAGTCGGAGTGGAAGACGAATTGAGGAAACGTGGATACTCAAATCAGACTTCCCCCCTGACCGGTTGAGCCGGTATGTTGGTGGCAACACCCGCCAAAAAAATTCACTAAATCTTAAGGGGGATTCCTAGATGAACAAGAGACTCCTGAAAGCAGCTGTGGCCACTGCTCTTACTGTGGCTTTCGCAGTTCCTGCTTTCGCAGCGCCTGCTGCTTCCACAACTTCCACTTCTCCGACTCCTGCTTCCCCGGCTCCCGCTTCTGTGACTCCTGCTTCCCCGAGTTCCGCTTCCGCTAATTTTTTCACTGACGTTCCTGCTAAGCATTGGTCCTATGACGCTGTTAACAAACTGGCTAAAGCCGGTGTTATCACCGGTTATGGCGACGGCACCTTCAAAGGTGACAAAACCGTAACCCGTTATGAAATGGCGGCCATCGTCGCCAGTGCTATGCAAAAGAACCTGAACGGCGACCAAAAGGAAGCGGTTGATAAGCTTTCCCAAGAGTTTGCCGCTGAGCTTGAAAGCATGGGCATCAGAGTAGACAATTTAGAAACTAAAGTTGACAACATGGTTAAAATTTCCGGTGACGCTCGTGTTCGTTACTTCAACACCGAAAACGCCAGCGACACTACCGACTATCGTGCCCGGGTAAGCTTTGACGGCAAAGTGAACGACAGCCTTAAATTCAACGCCCGTCTCTCCAGTGGCAACACCGACTCTGATGCTGCAGCCAACACCGTTAAATTTGATACTGCCAACGTTACATTTGATGTTATTGGTCTGACCAATACCATTGGCCGTCAAGACATCAAACTGGGCACCGGTTTTCTGATTGACACTCAAATGAACGGTATCACAGCTAAAGCCGGCGATTTGAGACTTTTTGGCGGTAGAGCTACCTCCAATGCCGGTAAATTAGCTGACGGAACAACGGATTACCCGGCCTCTGAACGCGTATACGGCGCTGAGTATGGCTTTAATGTAGGTAACGCTAAAGTAAATGTCGACTACATGAAAAATGCATCCAACGAAGATGAATTCTTTGGCGCCAACACTGCCTTCAAACTGACTGACGGTCTCTCTGCCAATGCCGAATACTTCCAAAACGACGACAAGGACGCTTCTGCCGCCGCTTATGGCTTGAAATTCGACAATATTGGCCTAGCTGCTACCTATCGCGATGTAGAAGCCAACGCTTACACCGGTTACTCCACGTTGAACAATACCAGCTTCTATGGCGCAATGAGCGCTAACGGCTTCAAAGGTATGGAATATCAATACGACCGTGATCTTGTAAAAAATGTTAATCTGATTGTTAAATACCAAGACTTCGAAACCCAGAACGGGACCAAACTTGACAATCGTACCAGCGCAGTTGTCAACGTTAAATTTTAATCTGAACCGATATTCGCGGGGGACGCCGAGCGGCGTCCCTTTTCTTTTGTATAAAACGAATTAAGCACCAACAGCAGGATTGCTGATAAATTTTGCGAACATATTTAGGAGTAGAGTGGATTGGGGAGGCATTGAATAATGGATGATAGCATTGTGGTGGCTGTTGATCCCGGCAGGGAAAAATGCGGTCTGGCTGTTGTACATAAGCAAACGGGCGTAATAGAAAAGAAAATCGTGCTTACTGCGAACCTATTGACTGAGGTTGAGAAGTTAGCCGGTTTTTATAATACTCTGGCTGTTGTGCTGGGCGACCGTACTACTTCTAAATCCGCCCGTGCCGCTTTAAGCCGGGTTAACATAGGCGACCGCTTTCTTAACATCATTATGGTCGATGAGCATCGCTCCACGGAAGAGGCGAGGCGGCTATACTGGCAGGAGAATCCTCCCCGCGGCTTAAAAGCCTTTATTCCCACCACCATGCAGGTACCGCCGGCACCGGTGGATGACTATGTGGCTGTGACACTTGCCAGGCGGTATTTCGCTAAACTGTAAATAACTCCATCTAAAATACCCGATTTGGGCAATCGGGTATTTTTTATTTGCCGTTTTTGCAAAACCATACAATTTTTTTCATATTTTGTAACATTAGTGCATATATTACAGCGTGGGTAAAAACAGCCCTTCATTCACTGCGGTCTTATTCGCCGAAAGTGATCCGCAGGCAGCGGAAAGGGGGGAGTGTATTCCTGCCGGAGGCGGCATCACCGCCGGTGTTAAGATGCGAGTACGGCAAACCGGCAAAAATATATTGAGGAAACGTGGACACTCAATAGAATAAATTGTTTGCTGCCGGCTCGCTAATCAAATTAGATGAATTTAGGAGGATTATTCCATGAAAAAAACCGCTTCTTTGGCTATGGCGGCAGTATTTGCCCTGAGTGTAGCCGGCACCGCTCTGGCTGCCCCGGCTAATCCCTTCGTCGATGTTCCCGCCCAACACTGGGCCTATGGCGCTGTGAACAAGCTGGTTAAAGCCGGTATCGTCAGCGGTTACGGCGACGGCACCTACAAAGGTGACCGGACCCTGACCCGTTATGAAATGGCGACCGTTGTAGCCAAGGCTATGGCTAATTCCGAAAAAGCAGACGCGGAAACCAAAGCTGTTCTGGATAAACTCCAAGCCGAATTTGCCACCGAACTGAACAACCTGGGTGTTCGTGTAGACAATCTGGAAAAAAACGCTTCTACTATTAAATTCACCGGTGACGCCCGCATCCGTTATCAACAAAATCCCAGCGGCGGCGATAGCAGCGCTGTCAATAATACTTCAAGCAATTTCCAGGAACGGGTGCGTTTAAACCTCACCGCCGATATTGCCGACAACCTGAAATTTATCGGTCGTATTGAGGCCCAGAATGAATCCAACCAACGGGCGGCCAACAGCAATACCAGAGAATCCCGTACCGACAGCTTGACCTACGACCGGGCTGAATTCCTTTATTCGAACGGCAACTTCAGCGCATCTGTCGGCCGGATTCTGCCCACTCTGGGGGAAGGCCTCATTTGGGACGGATCGTCATCTAATGGTGCGCCGATTGACGGAACTTACCTGACCTATAATTTTGACAATAAAATTAAACTGTCGGCAGGATATGGCGACCTGGATGCCAACAACAAGTTTGACGTTTCCACCAATGCGTTTTTCGCCGACCTGCGGGCCAAAGTATCCAACAATGTAAATCTTACCGCCGCCTATATGAAACCGAACAACGTCACTGTAGCCGGCGGTTTGAACGGGGCCGCCGTTCCCTACAACTACAAATGGTTTTCCTATGGCTTTGATGCCAAATTGGGTCCAAACTTTACTTTAATCGGTGAAGGCATTCGCAACAACGCCGCCGACCTTCCGGCCGACGCTCAGAAAACCGGCTGGTGGACCAGACTCAAATACAAGGATATTAACGTTGCCAACCCCGGAACCTTCGCGGTATATGTGGACTATCTCAAAGTAGGCAACTGGGCCGTTGATCCTGCCGGCTGGGGACACACCCTGAACGTAGCCGGCGGGGACTATATCGGCGGTAACGGCGCCAAAGGCTGGGGCCTGGGCTTGCAATACGTATATGCCAAAAACGCCGACCTTGAATTCAGATACTATGACCTTGAACCGTATGATTCATCTAAATCCGGTTTCGATAACTACAAGAAAAGTTATTCCGTTATTACCAACTTTAGATTCTAAATATAGTAAGAGAACTCCCATGCAAGGTGTTGCACGGGAGTTTTTTTATGAACATATTTTTTTTATATTACATTCACATTATTTTCATTTTCCTATTGCCAAATTTAATAACAGAAGATATAATTTCATTAAAATCATGTTAACAAATTAAATTAAATTTAAAATTTAAAATTTACATAGTGACGCGGTATTCAATAAGTATGCAGTATTGATTCTTTCGCCGTGGAGAACCGAAGGGGGAATGGGAAAGCCCGTTTTGCCGTCACGGTTTTTTAGCAGGCGATAAGATAGGCGGATGCCGAGAAAGGGGAATATATTGAGGAAACATGGACACTCAATGGACAACCCTTCTTAGGCGGTCGTCAGGCACCCTAATATTTTTTAACCTAAGGAGGAGAAATCGAATGAAAAAGCAAATTGCTCTGGCTCTCGCAGCCGCATTTACCCTGAGTGTAGCCGGCACCGCTCTGGCTGCTCCCGCCAACCCCTTTGTGGACGTCCCTGCCAACCACTGGTCCTATGACGCCGTGAACAAGCTGGTTAAAGCCGGTGTTGTCAGCGGCTACGGCGACGGCACCTACAAAGGCGACCGGACCCTGACCCGTTACGAAATGGCGACCGTAGTAGCCAAAGCTATGGCCAACTCCGAGAAAGCCGATGCCGAAACCAAGGCTACCATCGACAAGCTGCAAACTGAGTTCGCTTCCGAACTGAACAACCTGGGCGTTCGCGTTGCCAACCTGGAAAAAAATGCTTCTTCCATCAAGTTTTCCGGTGACGCCCGCGTCCGGTTCGCGCAAAATCGCGGTACTTCTGTTCCGGAAAGTGCATCAACCGACAGATCTTATTTCAGAGAACGCATCCGTTTGAACCTTGCTTCCGATATAGCCGACAATTTAACATTCAAAGGTCAGATCGTGGCTGAAAATGAGTCCAATAACCGGTCGGAGAGTGGCGTCGGTAACAGAACCAGCAATACTGATAGACTGCACTTTGAACAAGCCGAATTTGATTATCAAAGCGGCAAATTGACCAGTGCCCTCGGCCGGCTGCAACCTACCTTCGGGGAAGGAATCCTATGGGACGGTTCGCAGATTGACGGTGCTCTGTTAACTTACAGATTCAACGACAAGGTTGCTTTAGCGGCCGGTTACGGCGACTTGGATCCCAACAACCTTAACGGCGTTTCCACCAATGCTTTCTATACTGATTTGAAAGCCAAAGTATCCAACAACGTAAATCTTACCGTCACGTATTTGAAAACCAATAAACCAATGATCTCCGATAATGGAAATGGTACGCCGGTTCCTTATGACTATCAGCAGTTTGCCTATGGATTTGATGCCAAGCTGGGCAAAAATTTCACTCTAATCGGGGAAGGCGTTCGCAACGGTGCATCTGATTCCGACTTAGCACCTTATACTACAGGTGCTGGCGGTGATGTGCAAAAAAATGGCTGGTGGGGCAGGCTCCAGTACAAAGGAACTGATCTCTCCCAACCCGGAACTTTCACCATTTACGCCGACTATCTCAAACTGGGCAACTGGGCCCTTGATCCTGTAGGCTGGGCCGGCGCCCTGAACGTGGGCGGCGGAGACTATATTGGCGGTAACGGCGCCAAAGGCTGGGGCGCCGGCTTCGAGTACGTATATGCCAAGAATGCGGATCTGGCGCTGCAGTACTACGATCTCAAACCTTACGATACGGGCCGCAGCGGCTTCGACAGCTATAAAAAATTCTACTCAATTACTACAAACTTCAGATTCTAAACGCAACTTTATTAACTCCCTATTAACTCCCTGCAGCCTAAGGCTGCAGGGAGGCTTATTTTTAATAAATAATTTTTAACGAAAAATTAACATTTTCGTGAAAAATATAGTTGAAAAATAATCCATAACGATTTATAATTCTACTGTAGATAAATTTCCAGATAATTCTTCACTTAGTGAAATATATACATAACGAGTAAAACACGTTACATGCTTTGTTGTCACATGGTCTTTGCGCTTGCATAAAACTCTAAGGGTGATCAAGTAAGAGCACACACTTGAGAACCTGGCGAGGGAATCAGGCGTTAAGATATGAGTACGCCGGAAGCAGAGGAGAAATTTGAGGAAACATGGACACTCAAGGGACAACTCTCTTTAGGCGGCTCAAAGAAAAAATCACTACTCAAACCTAAGGAGGAGAAAGAAAATGAAAAAGCAAGTTGCTCTGGCTCTCGCAGCCGCATTTACCCTGAGCGTAGCCGGCACCGCCCTGGCTGCTCCCGCCAACCCCTTTGTGGACGTCCCTGCCAACCACTGGTCCTATGACGCCGTGAACAAGCTGGTTAAAGCCGGTGTTGTCAGCGGCTACGGCGACGGCACCTACAAAGGCGACCGGACCCTGACCCGTTACGAAATGGCGACCGTAGTAGCCAAAGCTATGGCCAACTCCGAGAAAGCCGACGCTGAAACCAAGGCTACCATCGACAAACTGCAAACCGAGTTCGCTTCCGAACTGAACAACCTGGGCGTTCGCGTTTCCAACCTGGAAAAGAATGCTTCTTCCATCAAGTTTTCCGGTGACGCCCGCATCCGTTTTCAAGAGAACAATAGTTTGCAAGGTAATAGCAATAACGGTCCCGACCGCAGCCGTTTCCAAGAACGCATTCGTGTAAACCTTGCCGCCGACGTTGCCGACAACCTGAAATTCAATGGCCGCCTGCGCTGGGAGTCCCAATCGAACGAAACTACTTCTACTGAGCCGAGGAGCAAGACTGCTGCTGTGCAATTTGACATCGCTAACTTCCAATATACCAATGGCGGCTTCGGCTTGGGTATCGGTCGCTTTGAACCTACCATCGGTCAGGGCCTGATGCTGAAACAGGACAATATTGACGGTTTTACTACCAGCTACAATTTCGACAAAAACGTAAAATTGACCGGTTACCTTGTTGACGTAAGCCAGGCGCAAAACAATAATTTATGGGTGGATGGTAATTCTGCCACTAAAGATGCTCACAATGCGTATATCGCCGACCTTGCTGTAAAAGTTTCCCCTGTCGTCAACGCTACCGCTTCTTATCTTGGCACCATGAGCGGCGATAATTACCGCTATAGAAACTGGGCTGTTGGCGCTAATGCCAAGCTTGGTTTGTTCAAAGTGACGGGCGAATATGTTAAAAATAATTACAACATGGACGGTATAACCAGTCCACAACGGGACGCTTGGTGGGGTAAGCTTGAATATCAGGGAACTGACTGGAAAAAACCGGGTTCCTATGGTTTAAGTGTTGAATATTATAACATCGGCAAGAATGCAATCGACGGTTCTCTCACCGCCCTTGACTATAGTACTTTTGGTGTCGGCATTAAAGGCTGGCAGTACGGCTTCGAATACATGCTGGCTAAAAACGCTAAACTTAGAGGGTTTGTCGGTGACTTCCGTCCCTATGACAAAGGCATCAGCAACTACGATTTCAACACAGCCTACACTCTACAAACTGAATTCAGATTCTAATTCGCACTTAAAAATAAAAGATCCCTTTCGGGATCTTTTATTTTTATTAAGCAAGAGGGGACGGTTCCGTTGACAACAATTAATTCTAATTATAGAGCTTCACCGGTGAACATTTTCAAGATTGAGACTACATTTTGAGCAAGAGGGACGGTTCTGTTGACAGCAAACCAACTCAATGAAGAATGATTAGATATATTGGATTTCCTACTTATAAATAGAAATTTCTTACCATATTGTTTAAAAGTACTACAAAAGCATATAATAAGATTACAGAAGCAAAACAAAAGTGAAAGGAGAGTTTATCATGTTTGGCATTACAGAAGAAGTAAAAGTGGGCATAAAAAGCCAGATTGTGATTCCTGCCAGGATTCGTAATAATGCTAAAGTTGGACCGGGAGACATTTTAATTATGACCAGTGACCGCAACGGGCGTATTTCTCTTGTGAAAAAACCGGCTGATTGGGCCAAAGCTGCTTTTGGCTGCTGCAAAGGAGCCTGGGGAGATAAACCCCTTGAATACCTGGAGAAAGAACGTGAATCATGGGATTAACAGAATTTCTTGCAAAGTACAAACGTATAGCCTTGGATACGAATATTTTTATTTCTCTATTTGCAGAAGAGCCGCTAGGAGAAAAAGTTGTGCCTATTATTCACGCGGTGGCCAATAAAGGCACTCATGAGATTATTGCCTCTGTGTTATCTTTTTCTGAATGTGCGGTACGGCCTTACAGAGATGGTAACTGGGCAGCGCTTGACCAGGTAAAACTCATGTTTCAAATGCCCAATTTAACCGTTTGCGAAATGGATGGAGCTGTGGCCGAGGAAGCGGCACGAATCCGCGCGGTTTATAATCTAAAAATGCCTGATGCTATTATTGTTGCCACCGCAATTATACATAAGGCTGATGTTTTCCTGACCAATGATCATAGGTTGGGCAGCGTCAAGGAGATCCCTATCATTAAATTGGATGAGCTATAAAATACTGCTTACCATTTCTTCAATTTGGGAAACAGATATATACTGCATACATTGCTGGTCTTCGCAAACTTTTTTCCCTACCCGCTTTGATATTCCCGGCACTACGGCCACCCGGATCGGGATGCAGGGGATGCACGGCAGGCTGGGGGGAGCAGCTATGATGGCCTTATTAGACAGGGGAGCGACGCTGGCGGGAGCTGTGGACCCAAATATGGCAATCATGGGAACGCCTAACGCCGAGGCAATATGCATGGGGGCAGTATCCAGAGTGATAAAGAGGTCCGTCCTTTTGAGCAATTCCATTGATTGGGTCAAAGTGGTGGCGCCGCATAAGTTCATTACCGGTACTTGGGCAAGACTGACCAGTTGTTCAACATATTCTTTGTCATATGAACCGCCAATGATAAAAAAATTTGCATCATAACCGGTATGAAGCCTTCGCAAAAGTTCGGCAAACCGTTTTTGGGGCCAGGTTTTACGCGGATTGGTTTTAACACATAGTCCAATATTGTATTTTCGTTTCGGCAAAGAATTAAAGAAACTTTTCGCAAACGCTGCATCTTGAGGATTGGCAACCGGCAGCACCGGGCCGGCACTCTGCGAACTGCCGGTGAAAGACCGGATCATGTCCTGCAGAATAGCAGTATAATGATGTGTTTGAAAATATCCTGCTTTAAAATGCCTGGTTATCAGGAGAGGCATAGTGGTATTACTGCCAAACAAACTTGTCGGACCGATGCGAACGGGAATGCCGGCCAGACACGCGAGTAAGGCCGGGCGAATTTTGCCGTCCAGCGAGACATAAAGATCAAAATTTTGCTTTTTTATTGCTGAAACCACAGCTGTCATATTTTTGAAAGATATGCGCTTTTGCACATAATCTAGAGCAATTACTTCATCAATAACAGGATTGTTCCGCACAATTTCTTCCGCCAAACGTTTAACAATAATTGTAGTTTTGGCTTGGGGGTATATTTTTTTTAAGAGAGCCGCGGCGCTTGTCGCCATAACCGCATCGCCAATGGCAAGAGTGCAGCTTAAGAGTATATTTCCATATTCCATCGTTTTTTTACAGAACGTAGCATGGTTTCAATTGTGGGATGAAGCCGGCTTCCGTTTTGTTCCTCCTTTATTTTTATATGATATTTATTATAACTAAAAGCGACTATTCCCGGCAAGACTTGTCACTTAGGCCGTATGACATCATTAATATTAAGAGTAGCCAAAATCCTTCAAATTCTTTACGGTCCGCAGACGCTAATCGCCTTTTTTAGCAGGAAAATATTCTCTATATCTCGAATGCTTTACTCATACCAGTGCCAAAAGCAACAAAAGCAGCCGGATGCCGGGTATGAGGCAAAGGAGAGATTATCAGTGAGTGAACAATTATTAAGTAAAATATTAGGCAAGCTGGAATCCATAGATACCCGCTTGAGCAATGTTGAAAATCGCATAGGCAGTCTCGAAGACCGCATGGGTAATGTCGAAAATCGCATAGGCAGTCTCGAAGATCGCATGGGTAATGTCGAAAATCGCATAGGCAGTCTCGAAGATCGCATGGGTAGTCTCGAAGGCCGCATGGGTAGTCTCGAAGATCGCATGGGTAGTCTCGAGGGCCGCATGGGTAGTCTCGAAGACCGCATAGGCAGTCTCGAAGGCCGCATGGGTAATGTCGAAGAGCAGTCAGGTGAAACAAATCAGATTGTTAAAGCTCTAATGCACCGCACCGAAGAATTGGATGCCAAGTTTGATGGTCTATTGCATACCGTTGTCACAAAAGAATGCATCGCGCCCTTGGCGACCAGGGAGGATATTGCCCGTATTGCCGAAACCCAGGAATTACATACACAATGGCTGCGAAAATTGTCGGCCGATACTACCCAACATGAATTGGAAATTAACCGCCTGAAGGTGGCTAAATAACTAAATAATCAAAGCATCAAAGGATCGAAGGCAGGAAGTAGAATGAAAATGAATAGGAACACAATTATCGAGGAGGCTTTTAATATGGTGAATTTAAAGAAAACAATGGTTATAGCTGTGCTGGTGTTATTTACAATTGCAGTGGTCGGGGTGACTCCCGTACTGGCCCAGGCGGCGGAAAGCGAACTGACGGTAATCGGCAAGTTGTCGCTGCTTGAGAAGCTTGTCTATGGTGTTCCCCAAACCGGCGCGTTGCTGGACCGTACTGTTCAACTGGAGAAAGATATCTACGGGCAGGTGGTTGAAGACGCCATCATGGACAGAGTGGATAAGCTGTATGCCTATGTTAAGGAGAACTCGGAATCCGCTCCCTCCATGCTGATAAAACTGAATGCCGCCGAATGGATGTTTACCCATAATGTGACCAACAACCCGATTAAGGTCAAAATAGAAAATATTGAGCGCCTGTTAAAGGGCAGTCCGGCAACCGGTTCCCTCAGCGAACGGTTGGGCAGTCTGACACAGCTTGCCTTTAGCGGCGGTCAAATGGAAGTGGTGGCTGCCATATTAGCCAAAGACACTTTGGTAAAAGTTAAGACTTTATCCACTTTGAACAGCAAGCAAAGCCGCAGCGGGGATACGGTGGCCTTGCAGGTAGTGGATGATGTGTTCATCGGCGGAGTGCTGGTAATCCCCAAAGGTTCTGTTGGCACAGGTAAGGTTGCAAAAGTGGAGCAAGCCGGCAATTTTGGCCGGGACGCGAAACTGGAGGTATCCTTCGACAGCGTGGCCGCTGTTGACGGCGCCACGGTACCTACTTTACTGGGAGAGAAAGCGAAGGCAGAAACAAAATCCATGGCTACGGCCGCCGGAGCTTCAGTTGCCGGCATGATTGTTCTGGGACCGGTAGGAATTATCGGCGGGGCGTTTGTTCATGGCAGGGACGCGGATATTCCTATAGGATCTCAATTGTATGTACAAACCCAGGGTGATATGGAGCTATATGGAATCAGGGCCCAATAGTCGCCGCTTGAGCCGCCTGGCATCATTAGGCGGCTTTTTTATATTGTTTGCTTAATATTGGACAGGAGATATGTGCAGGAATGAGAAAAATCGTGTAGAATTACTTCATAGCTATGGTTTTAGGGTTACTAGGCCTTCAAAATGACGGCATCTGTATAGTCTTTCACTAATATACGGGAGAATATTGTTTACTATGAATAATAATAATAAAGTTATATTAGGAATTTTAGCGCTTATTCTCGCTTTCGGGTCTGTTGTGCCGGGTAATGTTGCTGCGGCTGGGAAAAAAGATGACACTAAGTCGCAAAAAACTGCTAAAGCTCAGAAACCAACTGCTCCCATCGTAATTGAAGGTGATGAGCTTTCTTTCAGCGATGAGACCGGCGATGTATACGCCAAAGGGAAAGTCGTGGTAACAAATCAGGAGCAAACAATTGAAACAGAAAAAATGGAAGGAAATACTAAGCGGAGCGAGGTATGGATAAAAGACCAGTTTACGTTCACTGAGCCGGACGCTAAACTTGACGGCAGCAATATGATTTATAACTATGATAGCCGTACCGGTACAATGGAAGCGGTAAAGGGAAAAGTAGACCGGGAGATTGTGTCAGGGAAAAATGTTTACGTCTTTCCTGATGAGGTAATCATTCATAACGGGACTGCCACCAGATGTCCGGCCAAAATTCCCGACTACCATGTCAGTGCGGAAAAAATCGAGATCTGGCCCGGTAAGAAGATGATTGCCTATAACGCTAAGTTTTGGATAAAAAATACCGTAATATTTACTCTGCCGAAATACCAGAAGTCCTTAAAGAAGGGCGAGGAGGGAGAATCAGATTTTCCGAGTGTCGGCTATGACAATGACGATGGGTTGAGAATCACACAGTATCTGGAGTATCCCTTGTCTGATAAACTTTCCGCCTACGCTGATATTGGCTACTATTCCAAACGCGGCTTCAAGCCAATATTTGGTCTTACCGACCGGGAACAAGACTATTCCTGGTCATTATTTCAAGGCGATTTTAAGGATGCCAACAATTACTGGATTACCAAGGAACCCGAGCTTAGCTTCCAATATCATCCCCGGCGTCTTGGCACTCTGCCGGTTACCTACCAATTCACCGCCAGTTACGGCAAGTGGACGGATAGCGCAAAATCAAGCTGGCACCAGGATTACCAGTTATACTTTACACGTGACCCCATTCAACTTAACAAATCTTTGACACTCAATCTGGGCACGGGAGTCGAACATATACGGGAAAGCTATGACAATTCTTCCAATACAGTCTACAAATTTGACACATTGTTGGACAAGCAATGGTCACCGCGTTTCAATACCTGGGCCGGATACCACTTTGTCAGTAACAACACTTCCCTGTTTTCCTACAACAGTGTGAGCAACAGCCGCGAACTATTTGCCGGTTTCACCTATAAAATTGACAGCGTGAATACCATCGGCATTAATAGGACTTACAACATGCAAACTCACACATATGAAGACCTGGACTACACTTGGTACCGGAATTTGCACTGCTGGCAAGCTACCCTTACCTATCGGGCCAAACAAAAAGAAACAAGATTTGATATCAGTCTTACGCGGTGGTAATGCATTCCGTCGAGGACTGAAAGGGGATTTCAAAGTTGATCGCCGATTTATTGCCTATAATCGACAAATTCACTAATAAAAGAATCATGGTTGTCGGCGATATGATCGCCGACATCTACCTGGAAGGAACCATCTCCCGCGTCTCCCGTGAAGCTCCTGTGCTTGTGCTGGCTTACGCAGGTGAAACAATGGTCCCCGGCGGCGGCGCCAATGTTGTTCACAATGTGGCAGTATTGGCCGGATACGTGAATGCGGCGGGGGTAATCGGAGAGGATGCGGCAGGACGGGAACTGGTGGCTTTGTTGAAAGACAAGCACACCGATACAACCGGTCTTATTATTGACCCGGCGCGCCCAACCATCACCAAAACCAGAATTACAGCCGGCGGGCAGGCTACCGTCCGGCAGCAGGTAGTGCGAATTGACCGGGAATCCCAAGCGCTGCTTGACAAAGAAATCGAAGACCTGCTCCTCGCCCATATTCAAAATTCCATTGTCGATATGGATGGGGTGATTCTCAGTGATTACGGCTGCCGCGTGATAACGCCGCAGATCATTGAGCACACAATTGAACGATGTAAAGCAATGGATATACCCTGCATCGTGGATTCGCGCTATAATGTGCTCAACTTTAAAGGCGCTACCATAATAAAACAAAATGAAGCAGAGGCTGCCGCCGCCGTCGGCATTGACATAAAGGATAAAAAGTCGTTGCTGGCCGCCGGGCAGGAACTGGAGAAACGCCTGACAGCCCGGGCCGTTCTTATTACCCGGGGGGCGCAGGGTATGACCCTGTTCGGCGAAGCCGGAACGGTGACTCATATCCCTGTAACCAACATCAGTGAAGTATACGATGTGTCAGGAGCCGGCGATACCGTAGTTGCCGTGATGGCATTGGCGCTGGCGGCAGGAGCGGCGGTTGCGGATGCCGCCCGGCTGGCAAACGCGGCTGCGGGAGTGGTTGTACGTAAACTTGGCACAGCAACGGCCAAGCCGGAAGAACTTAAGAATGCCGTGCGGCAGTACTATGGCAGCGGGCGCAGTAATTCGGAGGGAATAGAGTATTTATGAAAATACAAACTAGGGAAAGCATTTCTCAGTTGGCCCAGGACATCAAAGCCGGCGGTAAAAAAGTAGTCTTTACCAACGGCTGCTTTGATATCCTGCACGCGGGGCATGTCCGATACCTTGCCGGTGCCAGGGCGCTGGGCGATGTCCTGATTGTCGGCCTGAACAGCGATCGTTCGGTAGCTGCGTTAAAGGGACCCGGCCGCCCGATAAATCCGGAAGCGGACCGGGCGGAAGTTCTGTCGGCTCTGGCGGCCGTTGATTACGTTGTGGTTTTCGCCGATTCCACCGCTGAAGGTTTGGTGGCGCAAATCCAGCCGGATATCTACGTAAAAGGCGGCGACTATACAATTGACAAGCTGCCTGAGGCCCAAATCGTTGCCCGCTACGGCGGCAAAACAGTATTGATTCCCGAGGTGCCCGGCAAATCCTCGACCAATATTTTACGTAAGTATTCAGAAGTCAGGAGTCAGGAGTCAGAATAAAAACAATGGCTATCAAAATATTCTGAGTTTAAAGCCCTTATTTTGAGGTGATTTCATGGCTTTCAGCAATATCCTCATCGTTAAATTAAGCGCCATCGGTGATGTGGTTCATGTCTTGCCGGTCCCCCATGCCCTGAAGCAGTGCCTGCCGCAAGCACGGGTAACCTGGGTGGTTGAGAAACCTGCCTATGATTTGCTGGCTAACAACCCTGACATTGACGAAATCATTGTCTTTGATAAAGCCCGGTATAAATCTTTGGCCGGTTTGGCTGCCAATGCGCCGGACTTCATTTCTTCCCTGCGCCGGCGTCATTTTGATCTGGCCCTGGATTTGCAGGGACTGTTTAAAAGCGCTATCATTGCCTTTTTGAGCGGGGCGAAAACCCGGCTGGTATACGAAAATACCCGGGAAGGGAGCCAGCTTTTAAGCCGGCGGATTGTAGGCGAATTTTCCCGGGGCCATGTGGTCGACCGCTATCTTGATGTGGTACGGGCCCTGGGCTGCCAGGCTGAAAACCCTGTATTTCAAATTGTGATCACCGAGGATGAAGCTAAGCGGGCCAGGGCCGTCATGGAGCATGCCGGACTAAAACCCCATATTCCTTATATCGTATTGGCCATTGGCGCCAATTGGCCCAACAAAATCTGGCCGGCTGAGCGCTTTGCGCTGCTTGCCGACCGGATTTACGATGCCGGTATGGTGCCGGTGATAGCCGGCGGACCGGGCGACAATTACCTGGTGGAACGACTGCTGCCGGCAGCGAGAATTCCGCCCGTAAACCTGGTAGGCAAAACCACTCTTAAACAGTTGGCTTACCTTATCCGGCATGCCGGCGCTTTCGCTGGCGGCGATACCGGCCCCATGCATTTGTCCGCCGCCCTGGGAACGCCGACGGTCGCCTTAATGGGTCCCACCGATGCGGTGCGGAACGGCCCGTATGGCAATGGTCATAAAGCGGTCATTGTCCGCCGCACCTGCGCCGGCTGCTGGCAGCGCCAATGCCCGCAGCATGAGGACTGTCTGGCTGAAATCAGCGTTGACGAAGTGCTGGCGGCGATAAAACAGATTATGATCAGGAAATTTTATCCCAGCAATGCTGACTAGAGGTGGCAGATGAAAAAAATCCTATTTCTCAATGGCAACGGCCTTGGGGATGTAATCTTATCAACGCCGATAATAAAAGGCGCCAGGGAGATATTTCCCGACAGTTATTTTGCTTTTTTGGTGAGGCCCGAGTGGCAGTCTTTGGTAGCGGGACTACCGTTCATTAATGAAGTTATTGCCTATCAGAAAGGTGACAGCGTCTGGCCGGTGGTAAAAAAGATATGGAAATATGACATGGCTCTCTGCCTGGATTTTAAGTATAGAAGCGCCGTATTGCCCTTCCTGGCCCGGATACCAATCCGGGCAGGAATGAAGCACAAGCGCGGACTGTTCCTTACCCATCCTGTTGAGCGTGATGCCAACGAGGCTGATATATATGAACCTTATAATTTTGCCAACATACTGGAGCGGGCCATCGGCTTAAAAATTCCGGGCGACTTAACGCAACTGCATGTAGCGCCGGTTCAAGAGAGTATAAAAGCCAAAGTAGACTCTTTATTTACTTGTCTGGGTAATAAACCAATGATCGCCATAGCTCCTTACAGCTCGCGCGTCAACAAAGACTGGCCCATATATAAGTATAGCCAGCTGGTTTCGCGGCTGAAAAGTGAATTTGACTGCAATGTAATTATGCTTAGCGATCCCAAGGACGCCGGCCGTGAGAAAATAAACGGCGCTATCGATTGGACCGGCCAAACCGGTTTGCTGGAGATGAGTGAAATAATCCGCCGCTCAAATTTATTTATCGGTCCTTGCAGCGGCCCGGTGCATATTGCGGCAGCAGTTAAAACGCCGATCGTCGCCATGTATTGCTCGACTTCTCCCGCGCAGTGGGCGCCGAAGAACAACACTGCCGTGATATTTCATAAAGTAGATTGTTCTCCCTGCGATAGAAAACCCTGTAACTGTACGGTATTCCCCTGCCTGGATTCTATCGGCGTGGAAGAAGTGTACGAAGCTTGTAAGGCCAAAATGAGACATTAAATTGAATGATATTTTTATAATTTTTATACAATTATTCTTAGGAGTTTTAACTATGGTTTTTTCCATTACGAAAATACTCATCATCAATCTGGCCTTTATCGGCGATGTCCTGCTCTCTACGCCGGTGGCGCGGGCCCTTAGGGAAAAGTATCCGGCCGCGCAGATCGATATGCTGGTGATCCCCCTGACAGAGCCTATCGCCAGCGGTAACCCCTATGTTGACAAGGTCATCGTCTACGACAAGCGGGGTAAACATAAAAAAATCGGTGAACTCTGGAAACTTATCGCTGCTGTCCGGCGGGAAAAATACGACCTGGCGGTATGTACCAACTTCGCATCCCGGGGCGCCATTCTGGCCTGGGCTGCCGGCATCCGCAAACGGGCCGGCTATGATGCCCAGCATGCCGGCTGGTTCCTGACCGATACCGCCCCGGCGAAACATACAGCCCTGCGGCATGAAGCAGAGAATTATCTTGATGTGTTAAAACCATTGGGAATTTCCACCGGTGATACCAGCCTGGCCTTAACGGTCCGCAGCCAGGACGCGCAATCGCTAAGGGAGAAAATTCAGCGGGATTGGCGCAAGCCGCTGGTTCTTATCTGTCCTAGCGGCAGTTATGATAAGAAAAGTTGGCTGACTGAAGGTTATGCGGCATTGATTGAAAGCATTGTTCCGTTGGCCGACTGCTATTTGATCGGTGGTAAAGCCGAGCAGGCGAAGCTGGACGCAATAAACGCCCGCGCCGGGAACCAAGCGGTTGTGCTTGCCGGTACCCTCACTCTCGGGGAGTTGGCGGCTTTAATTTCGGTGGCTGAACTGCTTATCACGGTAGATACCGGGCCGATGCACATAGCCTGTGCTGTCGGTACACCGGTGGCAGCATTTTTCGGCCCTACGGACCCGCGCATTTGGGGTCCCAGAGGAGACCGTGACATTATTTTTCAGACCGCTGTTGACTGTTTCCCCTGCTGGGGCAGGAAAGAATGCAGCCATCACCGCTGCATGCGGGACATCAAGCAGGAGGAAGTAATCGTTGCTGTGTCAGGCATGCTTAACAGCATCCGCCATAAGGAGCAAAAATATGAAAATAGCCATTTTTGAATCCATAATCACCCCTGGCGGTCATGAGGTGGATTTTGACCGGATACTTGTGGAAGAGCTGAAAGTTTTGGGCCATGAAGTTGTCTTTTACGTTCCCGACAACTTTACTTTCAACTTTGACTACGGCGTGCCGGCACAGGGGTTGCCGGGGAAAGCAGTATCCTATACCGGCGTCCGGGGCGTACACAAAATCTTGTTTTCCGCTAAACGGGAAATTAACCGCCAGCGCTGGTATCGCGCCGTCTATGAACGGATAGCGCAGGGAGAAGCGGACGCCGTTGTTGTGCCGACTTCCACCTATCGATACCTAAGGGCGTTAAATATAAATGTATTAAAAAAATCTCCCGTTCCCGTCATTTTTATTTTGCATGGGATTAACCCCGGCGAGGCGCCCAAGTTTTTCGCGGCTGTAGAAAAATTGCAAGACTTTCCTAATATTAAATGCGCCGTAATTTCCTTCGGCGATACTTTATACGGCCGGACGTTTGCCAACGTGACCTGCATGAATCCGCCCGCTTATCTGCCAAGAGATATTGGCGGAAAAAACATGGAACCGCCGGCCGCTGACATTGACCGGAACATGCCGCTTAAACTGGGCTTTTTCGGCCAATACCGGCGAGAGAAAAAGCTGGACGCTTTCCTCGACGCCTTTCTCAGCCGGGAATACAAAAGACCGGTCCGTCTCCTGGTGCAGGGGGCTACCATGAATCCTGACGATGCCGACGATTTCCAGCGAATCATCAGCAAGTACGGCGGACACAGCCATATTGAATTTTTGCACAAGGGCTTGTTCGGCAAGGAGTGGCAGCAGGCAATTGCCGGCGTTGACATACTTTTGATGCCCTATTCCGCCGCCCGGTATCGATATCACTGGGGGGGCATGCTGTTCACCGCTATTGGCTATAAAAAGCCTGTTGTCGTAAGTGACGAAATCAACCCCGAGGTTACCGCCAATTACCGTATCGGCATGACCTATGCAAGCGGTGACCCGGCGGCGCTACAGCACACCATCGAACAATTCATCAACACTTACGACGATAATGCCGCCACTTACCGGCAAGAGCTTGACAGAGCATACCGTGATTTTCATCCCAGCCTGTTCGCCTCCCGCATTGCAATGATTGCTCAACTTAAAGGCGGGAACTGCTTATAAACCGTCATCTGCGTCGTTGCTCCTGTGGTCCTCACTACAGCGTACAACCAGTACGCTTTCGTTCCGGTCCTCGTCGCGCCTCCGGTCTGACTATGATAGTTCGAACTTGTAATTAGCAAATATCATTGCAATAAGTTTTTTTCATATGCAACGGTATCTAACGATTTCTAAGCAGTTCGAGGCAATTCTTTGACTGATTAAATAGCGAATTCTAGGAGTGATTTCCCTGTACGCCAAGATCCTTGTTATAAACTTGATGCATATTGGTGACCTTTTGCTGGTTACGCCCGTACTGCGCACGCTGCGGACAAATTATCCCCAGGCTCATATTGCCCTATTGGCGGATGCCAAGTTAGCCGATTTGGTAAAATATAATCAAAATATTAATGAACTGATTGCCATCGATAAAAAAGGCTATCACAACAAATTAGGCAATTATCTAAGGGCTGTCCAGGATATCCGCCGGCAGAAATTCGACTTGGTTATCAATTTGCACGCCAATGAGCGGGCCTCCTTTATTGCCGCATTCAGCGGCGCAAAAAAAATTGTCGGTTACTCAACCTTCGGTCTCGGCTGGTTGTTTCACCGTATGATGAAAAACCGGAAAGCCGTCAAGCACCAGGTGGAGTCCCATTTTGACGTGCTGAAGGAATTCGTCGGTATCGACCGGACCGACGACCGCGGCATCGAAATGTGGCTTGACGCAGCAGCGGAAAATGCGGCCGCTAAAATATGGCAGGAGGCCTTTGGTTCACAGCAACTGGCAAGAATTGTCGGTCTCAATATCGGCGCCAGCTGGCCTACCAAGCGCTGGCGCAATGAATATTACGCCGAGCTGGCCGACCGGCTGCTGGATATGGGTTACGGCATTGCCTACTTTGGCGGACCCATGGATGTGGAGCTGGTCGAAGAAACCATTGGCCTGATGCGAAACAAAAATCATCCGCTGGTTAAAGTTTTTACCGGTAAAGTATCCCTGCAGGTGTTGGCCGCTCTCTTAAAGAAGTGTGCCGTACTGGTTACCAACGACTCCGGGCCCATGCACGTCGCCGTGGCCATGGATGTGCCGCTGGTCACCATGTTTGGCTCTTCGCCGGTACCAGGATTTTATCCCTATAATAATATCAGTATTTTAATCAAGACACCGGTTGACTGCCACCCCTGCGGCGAACATCACTGCGACACTCACGAGTGCATGAAATTGATCTCTGTCGACACAGTAATGAAATATACAATCGAATTACTGGAAAAGTACGGGGACAGGCAAGGCGCCCTGCCCAGGAAAATGGGGGATTTCTATCCTAGAATTATAGAGTTGTAAAGGCATAACCACAAAGAAAGGCCAGAAAGGATGATTATCATGACTAACGAAGAGTTCCAAAAACAAGTACTTGATCAACTTGGCAAGATCAGCACACGATTGGACAGGATGGATACCCGGTTAGACAGCATGGATACCCGGTTGGACGCTGTGGACAACCGGCTGGACAGCATGGATACCCGATTAGACGCTATAGATAGCCGGTTAGACACTGTGGACAACCGATTGGACAACCTTGAAGGCCAGCAAACGGAAAACAATCGTTTTATTCAAGTCCTTCTCCACCGCACTGAAGAACTTGACGCTAAATTCGACGGTTTACTTCATACTACCGCTACCAAAGAAGCTCTTAACCGCCTGGAAGTTAAGATTGACCGTATAGCAGGCGACGTATCTTTCCTCGCTCGTAAATCGTTCGAACACGCTGATGATATTCGAGAGTTAAAACGCGCAAGGTGAAGCGAGATGAAATGAATGCATATTATCTCTGCGGTAAAATTCACACAGAGAGGTGGGGAGCCGCATGACACTGACAGTTTTAATACTGGCGAAAAATGAAGAGAAAAATATCCGGGAGTGCATCGAAAGCGCCAAATTCGCCGATGAAATTATTGTTATTGATGATTTTAGCACCGACGACACCAAGGCGATTGCGGAAAGCCTGGGGGCCAAAGTATACCAGCGGGCCATGAACGGCGACTGGGGGGCGCAACAAACTTACGCCATTCAACTGGCCCGGACGGAATGGATTTTTTTCCTTGATGCCGACGAGCGGATTCCCCCGGCATTGGCGGTTGAAATCCGGAATGCGGTTAAGCTTAATGAGAAATATACCTATAAAGTATCCCGGCTCAATCATATTATGGGACAAGCGCTGCGCCACGGCGGGTGGTATCCTGATTTCGGCATTCATCTTTTGCCCCGGGAAGGAAGTTATGTCGAGGGTTTTGTGCATCCCCGGATTCATCATAACTATCCTGAGAAACAGTTAAAGAATCATATGCTTCATTACCCATATACCAGTTGGGAGCATTACTTCAACAAGCTGAACCTCTACACCCGGCTGGCGGCCGAAAAGAACCGAAAAAACGGCAAGAAAGCCAACTTTTTCTTCGACATCATGATTAGACCGCATGTGGCGTTTTTCAAAATGTATATCCTGAAAGCCGGGTGGCGCGACGGCAAAGTCGGCTTCATCCTGGCTTCGTTTCACTACTGTTATACAATGGCGAAATATGTAAAGTTGTACTACTTGCAGAAGACCAATAAAGACAATTATTCACCTTTATAATTTTCTACCTTGCATATTCTCTCTTTTTTTTGGTATAATGTAATTACAAAGTAATAACAGTGGGAGGTTAAACAATCATGCAAGCGGATATTGTGAAAATCGGTAATTCCAGGGGAATAAGGCTTCCGGCCACGATACTTAAACAATGTGGCATAGGTTCTAAAGTGGAACTGGAAATCAAAGATAACAAGATTATTTTAAAGCCGGTTAAAACGCCACGGCAAGGGTGGGCCGCAGCATTTAAACGAATGAATCAAAATGATGACGATATTTTACTAATCCCTGATGATGTTGATGCCGACCTATTAGAGGAATGGAATGAAAATTGACCAATATTCCGTGTACTGGGTGGATTTAAACCCCACCCGAGGCGCGGAGATGAATAAGACAAGACCCTGTGTAGTTATCTCTCCACTGGAGATGAACACTTATTTGCGAACCATCATAATTGCACCGGTAACGAGGCGGGGCAGGGAGGGATACCCTACTCGTATAAAATTGGCTGTGAATGATGTATCAGGCTGGATTGTATTAGACCAAATCCGGGCTATAGATAAAACTAGACTCTGTGAAAAAATAGGGAATCTAACCAACGGCGAAATAGCAGAGGCAAAAAATATTATCAAGGAAATGCTGGTTGACTAAGACTACGCTTTTAATTTAATGTATATGGCGACAAGTAAGTAGATAACAAAATAACAAAAAAAATAAGGGTGCATTGCTATGTTAGTTGAGAAAATTATGCAGGATCATGTTATTGTGGTCGAGAAAACTAGGAAAGAATGTCTGGCCGATATTGAAACATTTGCCGGCCTTTGCAAAAAGGCTGTTTTGGCGGGAAGAACGGTTTTTTTCTGCGGCAATGGCGGGAGCGCCGCCGACAGCCAGCATTTGGCCGCCGAGTTTGTCGGCCGTTTCCAGAGAGAACGGCGGGCGTTGCCGGCTGTTGCCTTAACCACGGATACGTCAATTTTGACTGCTGTCGCCAATGACTATGGCTATGAATTGGTATTTGCGCGGCAGGTGGAAGCACTGGCCCGCCCGGGCGACGTGGTGGTGGGAATCAGTACGTCGGGCAGCAGCCCGAACGTTGTTGCCGCCATTGAACGGGCCAAAGCCGCCGGCGCCGCCGCCGTCGGCATGACCGGCGAAACAGGCGGCAAACTGGCCGACCTGTGTGACGTATGCATCAAAGTGCCGTCTAACGTAACTGCCCGGATACAGGAAGCCCACATTCTGGTGGGACACATTATTTGTGAAATGATCGACGAGGTGCCGGCCGGTGTTTGACAATTATGCTTTGGCGGCGGAGTTTTTGGCCAGCCGGGTAAAAGATTGCCAGGTATTGGTCGTCGGTGATGTCATGCTGGACAGGTATTATTTTGGCGAGGTGAAACGGATTTCGCCGGAAGCGCCTGTTCCCGTAACCCGGGTGCTGAGTGAGAAGGAAGTGCTGGGCGGGGCAGCCAACGTAGTGCGCAATTTGGCGCTGCTGGGCTGCCGGGTATTACTGGCGGGAATGACCGGCCAGGACAACAACCGCAATCGCATGACCAAGCTGCTGGCGGATATCGGGGTTGAGGCTGACGGCCTCATTACCGGCAACCGGCCTACCACCACCAAGCTGCGGGTAATCGGCGGGCATCAGCAAATGCTGCGGCTTGATTTTGAAGATACCAGACCGGTTTCCCCGTCAGCGGTAAAAAAGCTGTGTCAGTATGTAGAGCAATCGATCCAAGCCGGGGTTGCCGCTATTATCATATCCGATTATGGGAAAGGCCTCTGTACTCCCGCTCTCTGCCAATGTGTCATCCAAGCCGCCAACCGGCATAAGATTCCGATAATTGTTGATCCTAAAGGTGACAATTGGTTGAAATACAGCGAAGCATACCTTTTAACACCCAATCTGAAAGAAATTAGTGAAGCTGTCCGGCGACCGGTCACCAATAGCGACAAAGCGGTAAAGCTGGCGGCGGATAAAGTGCGCCGGCGGTTCAAATTGTCGGGGGTTGTGGTGACCCGCTCGGAAAAAGGGTTGACTCTTATTGATGATGCCAGAGAAGTTCACATCCCGACACGGGCCCAGGAAGTATTTGATGTATCCGGCGCCGGTGACACGGTTATAGCTGTTTTGGGCGCCGCCCTGGCCGGCGGCCTCGACCTGGCTGATGCCGCTCAACTGGCTAATCTCGCCGCCGGCGTGGTAGTGGCCAAACTGGGAACGTATGCCATTAGCCGGGAAGAACTTGTGGAAGCTTTCGAGAGTTTTGTTAAGAGAGAATAGGGGACGAAACCGCAGAGACACCCTCTGCGCTCTCTGCGCCTCTGCGGTAAAACGTTCTCTTCATTCCTTGCGATGCCAATAGATGTCAATATATTAGCACAAAATCTTCACGTTAATAATAAAATTCTAAGGGGGCTTATACCCATGATCATCGTTACCGGCGGCGCCGGTTTTATCGGCAGCAACCTGGTCCGCGGTTTAAATGAGAAGGGCCGGGAAGATATACTTATCGTAGATAACCTGACCAACGGCGAAAAGTGCAAAAACATGAATGCCTTGAAGTTTAACGACTATATCGATAAGGAAACATTTAAACAGGCTGTAATTGACGGCTATTACGATGAAGCGGATATTAACGCCGTATTCCATATCGGCGCCTGCTCGGATACTATGGAATACAACGGCCGGTACATGATGGACAATAACTATGAGTACAGCAAAGCGTTGCTGCACTTTTGCCTGGATCACCATGTTCCGTTTATTTATGCGTCCTCAGCCTCCGTTTATGGCAATGGCCGCAATGGTTTTAAGGAAAGTCCGGAATGTGAAGGAGCCCTCAATGTCTATGCGTTTTCCAAGATGCAATTTGACCGCTATGTCAGCCGCATTTTACCTCATGCTAAAAGTCAGGTCGTCGGCTTACGCTATTTTAATGTTTACGGACCGCAGGAAATGCATAAAGGCCGCATGGCATCCATCGTTTACCAGTTATACAACCAATTGGCTAAAGACGGCGCCATTCGCTTATTTGAAGGCACCGACGGTTATGGCAACGGGGAGCAAAGGCGCGACTTTATCTATGTAAAAGACGTTGTTAAGGTCAACCTTTATTTCTGGCAAAAACCGAAACAGAGCGGCATATTCAACTGCGGAACCGGCCAGGCCCACACCTTCAATGCCGTTGCCGAAAGCGTAATCAGGGCCAAAGGACACGGCAAGATCGAATATATTCCCTTCCCTGAAACCCTGCAAGGCAAGTACCAAAGTTTTACCGAGGCGGACCCGTCCAAACTGCTGGCTGCCGGTTATAACGGGGGATTTCACACCTTAGAGGACGCAGTTAAGGATTATTGCCAATATCTCGATGAAAAAGGGGGATATCTGTAATAACGGAAGATTCGATCAATAGATTCGATTACCACAGAGACACAGAGGACCACAGAGGAAATCATAGTAATAACTAGGACCCGATGGTGATGATGAGAGATGATGAGAATGGATAAAGGTCATTCAAATGATGATATGGTTCATTTAACAGAAAAGATTATCGGGGCAGCAATAGAAGTTCATAGAGTACTAGGGCCGGGTTATGCAGAAAGTGTATATGAAGAAGCTATGGCAACGGAGCTTACACTGAAGGATATTCCATTTGAAAGACAGAAGAAAATTAGATTGAATTATAAAGGACATGTAGTTGGGGAAGGTCGACTAGATCTATTTGTTGACAATAAGGTAATTGTTGAACTTAAGGCAATCGACTGTATTTCCGCAATTCATACGGCTCAATTGTTATCATATTTAAAAATGATAAATATGTCCCTTGGCCTATTAATAAATTTCAATGTAAGTACTCTAAGACAAGGCATTAAACGAGTAATTTTATCAAAATAAATTTTGCTTTTCTCTGTGTTCCTCTGTGTCCTCCGCGCCTCTGCGGTAAACCGTTCCCCGAATCTTATTCCATATAGTGCTGGATGACTTAAATCTAACAGCAAAGCGAGGTGAAACCATTGAGTGTGATATTACTCCCCGAATCTGTTCGCGCCAAACTTGGCGATGCAGCCGATGATTTTATTAAACTGCTCAACGAAGTGGCCGATGCCCGTACAGAGCAACAACGCATTACCGAATTTAAATTAAGTCAAGCGACTGACCTCGCCAAAGAGTTTACCGGTGTCAGAAAAGAAATAGCAGACGTTAGGGTTGAGATTAAAGAAACTAAGAGTGAAATAATTAAATGGATGTTTATATTCTGGATAGGTCAATTAGTGGCCATCTTTGGATTTTTGAAGTTTTTTGGAAAGTGAGGTAAAGTATGAGCGAAGAACGCTTTGACCGCCTTGAAAAAATGATGGAGCAGCTTATCCGTATAGTAGGAAGCCCCTACCTCTAAGCGTTAGCGTAGGTGGTGGGAGTATGTCACATCTTTCTGTTAGGAGTTACACATGACGCAAAAAAAGCCCGCAGTCTTTTTCGACCGGGATGGAGTACTCAATATTGACCACGGCTACGTTCACCGCCGGGAGGATTTTGCGTGGATGCCCGGGGCGATTGAAGCCGTCAAGTGGTGCAAAGATAACGGGTGGTTGGTTTTTGTCATCACAAATCAGTCCGGTGTTGCCCGGGGCTTTTATACCGAGCAGCATGTAAGGGATCTGCATGCCTGTATGAACCGGGAACTTAAACAGCACGGTACCGCCATCGACGCTTTCTACTATTGCCCGCATCACATTAGCGGAGTAGTGGAAGAATACTGCGTCAGCTGCAACTGTCGCAAACCTGGACCGGGGATGATTCAACAGGCAATCGAAGAGTGGCCGGTGGACGCCGGACGGTCGATCCTGATCGGGGACAAAGCATCGGATGTTGCGGCGGCTCAGGCGGCAGGCATTCAGGGATATCTGTTTCCAGGCGGGAACCTACTAAAGTTTGTTAAAGCAATAATAACTAGTCAGCTTAAAGTAGGGAAATGCTTATAAACCGCCATCTGCGTCGTTACTCCTGTGGTCCTCGCTCCGACGTACAGCCAGTACGCCTCCGCTCCGGTCCTCGTCGCGCCTAGCATCTGACGATTTCTAAGCATTTCGTGAGAATCTATGTTCGAGTAAATACAAGTGAGGGTTTCGTTTATGACTCAGTATAAAAATATTCAGTACAAAAACATATTGGTGCATTCCTTGGTCAATATCGGCGATGTTTTACTTTCCACCAGTGCCGTCGCTTTGCTCAAGAAGACCTATCCCCAGGCGAAAGTCACAATGATGGTGCGTCCGGTGGCGGCGGGTCTTATCCGGAATAATCCGGTTGTTGATAATGTAATAGTTTACGACTATAAGGCAAAGCACAAATCTGTCGCCAGCATGCTGAAAATGGCCGGAACGCTGCGCGAGCAGAAATTTGACCTGGCAGTCTCCTTTGACCGCAAGCTTCGGCCGGCGCTCCTGACCTGGCTGGCAGGCATACCTGTGCGGGTAGGCCCGGACAGGGTCTTTGGCGATAAACCCAGTCATGTGACGAAACTGTTCACCCATACGGTAAAGATACCTCACGATATCGTCAATACGCTGCAGGCTGAAACCTACCAGGCAATTGTCCGGGGTTTTTCCGGCGCCACCGGCTCATGTAAACCGGTGATGGCCAAGATTATGCCGGCGAACGAAAAGAAAGCCCGGGAACTGTTTGCCACATTGCCGCTGAGAAAAAATAAGATCGCGCTGTGCGTGAAGGGTACTTTTCCTTTAAAAACCTGGCCCAAGGAACGCTTTGCCGAAGTTATTGACCGGCTGTTCTGGAAAATCGACGCCGCTTTTTTCATCGTCGGCGCGCCGGAAGATAAAGACTATGCCGCTGAGGTCATTGCGCTTGCCAAGACGCCTGTGGCCAATTTTTGCGGCAGGACGGAACTGGGAGATTTGGCGGCAGTATTAAAACAAACGGACTTGTTTATTACGGTTGACACTGGAGCAACGCATATTGGGGCAACTCAAGACGTGCCTATGGTGGTCATTTATGGATGTACGTCCCCTAAACGCTGGCATCCCTTAAGTGACAATACAGTGGTGCTTACAACTGATGAAGCATGTTGTCCTTGCGCTGTGTCGGCTGACCAATGCCCGGAGCATCAATGTATGAATGGAATCAGTGTTAACAGGGTGCTGGAAAAAATATACGAACTTACCGAAGAAAGATAATGAAAATAAATAAACCGGTGAAAAAAGTATTTGTAGCGCAAAGAGCTAGTTTAGGCGATACATTGTTATCAACTCCGACGTTACGCGCGATTAAGGAGAAATATCCGGAGAGCCGGACGATTTTTCTGGCTTCTCCTTCGGCTCGAGATATACTAGAAGGTCACCCGTATGTAGATGAGCTTATTGTCTATGAAAAAGGAGACAGGGTATTTCCAATAATAAAAAAGATATGGCGCTCTGATTTCGCTTTAATATTGGATTATCACTACCGGTCCAGTTTATTTTCCTGGTTGGCAAGAATACCTGTCCGGATAGGCCGAAGCCCGCTGAATAAGTCTTTTCTTACCCATCAAGTGTTAGGTACGCCAAGTTCTGATGTTTATGAAGCCGAAAATACGTTGGCAGTTGCCAGATATGCCGGAATTGACACTATGAACTACAAGCTGGTCATGGCGCCACTCAAAGCCTTGGAACAAGAAAAGGCAGACCGGTTACTACGGACCGCGGGTATTGATATTGAGAAAGACAAGCTTGTTGTACTAGCGCCATATTCGCTATCGGATCTAAAGGATTGGCCGGAAGAAAACTACCGGCAAGTTATCGGATTCTTAAAGAAGCATGGCTACAAGCCTGTCCTTGTCGGTGGCAAAGAACACCGGAGCAGAGCGTCTGGATTTAGAGGAGTCTATAACTTTGTTGGCGATACAAACATCAGGGAAACCGCTTATTTAATTAGTTTAGCTGAACTGGTCATTTGCGGCTGTACGTCAGTCCTGCATTTTGCCGCAACTACAAGTACTAAGGCGGTCGCCATCTATGGCCCGACCACGCCGGTGCAGTGGGCACCCCGCCAAGGATGTACGCCGATCAGCAAATTTTTAGATTGTTCACCCTGCTATAATACCGGCAGAGAATGTGAACGCGACAAATTATGTGTCCGTTTAGTGACTGCTGAAGAAGTAATGCGCGAGGTAAGTCAGATTCTAAAGCTTTAAAATAGTTGGATGGAGAAGACATGGTTTATATTATCTTGGTAAATTATAAGTCTTGCCACGACACACTGGAATGTCTGACATCTTTATATCAACTAAACGACAGGCAATTTAAAGTCATTGTTATTGATAACGCGTCAGACGATGGAAGTGTCGAACGAATTTCCGAAGCTTTCCCCCAAGTCACTATAATGGCCAACTTCGACAATCTTGGTTTTGCCGCAGGAAATCGCATTGGGATCGAAAAAGCTCTTCAAGAAGGCGCGGCCCATATCTGGCTATTAAACAACGATACCGTCGTACAACCGGATAGCCTTGAACTCCTTCGTCACTACGCCAATCAGTATGAGGTCGCCTTGCTGTCCGGCAAAATATATAAATACGGTACCGACCGTGAAATTTGGTTTTGCGGGGCGGATATCAACTGGCGAAAGGGAAAACCGTTTCATATCCATATGCACGAAAAAGATAAGCAAATGTTATCAGAGCCGTATACATCCCTTTGGCTGTCCGGGTGCTGCATGTTTGCTAAGGCAAAAGTATTTTTTCAATACCCCATGGATGAGCGTTATTTCTTGTATTTTGAAGATGTGGACTATTGTATGCGGTTAAACCGGAAGGGAATACCTCTGCTTGTTGTGCCGCAAGCGGTAATATGGCATAAAAAATCGGCATCTGTATCAAACAATGCCCACATCCAAGCGTACTACTCAGTCAGAAATAATTTATATTTCATGGAAAAGTATGCAAAAATTAAATACAAAATAAGGTATTATCCTTATTTTATCATCCGTTCTCTTTTATTTTCGATACGTCATTTAGTGCGCGGCTTCATAAAGCGGAACTCATCGCTAGTAAGGCTGGGTAATGCATACTGGCAGGGAGTGGTAGATTATTTCATGAGGAAGCAAGGCAAATCAAGCTCAATTTCGTAGTGGTTCTCATCAGGAGAAGATCTTCTTATGCGAGGAGTTTAGCAATGCGGCAAAAAATTGCAATTGTTTTCCCGGGATATGATGTCCGGGTGCACAAAGACAAAGATCCGGGTATATTATTTTCAATGTTGCAGCAGGATTTTGACGTGCATATGATTTGCACCGGCGAGGGCCGGGCTGAGGAAAATTGT
The DNA here is from genome assembly GCF_003966895.1 of Methylomusa anaerophila. NCBI lineage: Bacteria > Bacillati > Bacillota > Negativicutes > Selenomonadales > Sporomusaceae > Methylomusa > Methylomusa anaerophila. The sequence continues at coordinate 2,495,142 of NZ_AP018449.1, forward strand.
ATCACGATGAGTTGGGGTGATATCTTTGAGGCCAATTGGATGGCGCAATATCCCCATGATGTCTATATTCTTTTCCATCCGTTGAAACAACACTATGCTATTATTCAACAAGCAAAATCAGCCGGTGCCAAAACAATCATCAAAGCGGACAGTGACGGTTATCAGGCGCGTCTTACTTTAAACCCGTTTAGTCCTGCGTTCGCGGTTCAAAAAAAGTTTAGCGGCCGGCCATTTCCTTTTTTAAAGTACTGGGCTCGTATGCTGGTGATAAATCATTGGGCTAAACGCCGGGGATTCTTCGATGTAGATTACATTATTGTTGAATCTTCTCAGGCGTATAAGTCTTTTGCAAAGGCATTGCCGTCAATTAGGGACAAATTTGTAATGATACCTAACGGAGGGTTCTTTACCAGTGATCCCCAAGATCTGCTTGACAAAAAAAACGTAATATGTTCAGTCGGCAACTGGAAGGAACAAATACAAAAGAATCCCGATCTCCTGTTCAAGGCTATACCTGTTGTTTTGAAGGAGAATCCCGATTGGTCATTTGTGATTATTGGTGCAATGGAAGAAAATATTCAATTATTATATAATAATTTAAGCAATCATATGAAAGAAAGAGTTAGATTGCTAGGTCCGGTGCCTCACTCAGAAGTACTCCGGTACATGAGGACAAGCAAGATTCTGTTGAGTACTTCCCGGTGGGAAAGTTTCGGATTAGTCGCTGTGGAAGCTCTCGGCCAGGGATGCTCGATTGTGTGCACGCCAACCGGCATGTCCATGCAGACGGCGGACGGGGTGTTGGGATTGACAACTGACAGTTGGAATCCGCAGGAAGTGGCGAACACTCTTTTTTGGGAGATCAATCTTTGGGAAAAAAGTCTGCGCAAACCGGAGGAAATTGTAGCAGTAGCCAGGAATTATTTTGATTGGTCCATCATTATCGGCAAAATAAAAAAATTGATTCTGTGCTAAACACTTCACTTAAGTTATTATTTCTTCAAGCTGTTGATCTTTCGAAAGAATTACCCCTTCTGAAGGCGATTGACGCAAAATATTCAAATAAGCAATCATTAATCCCATAACAAAAAACATAAAACAAGTTTCATTTTTATTTAGAAAGATATAGTCGGTAAAATTATAATTAATAAACGATATCCAGGCAATAATAAAAGCCGCTATTATTTGGTCATGCCGCTTCGTTGATTGTATCCACGCATAACTAATAAGCCCGCCAAAAAGGACAATAATTGATACTAAGCCAATTATCCCGGTTTCGGCAAAGAACATAAGGAAAATATTATGCGCATAACCAAAATACAGCATTCCTTCTGAATAAAATTCGGCACTGTTTGATACAGTTGGATAAATATTACTGCCAATACCTACCCAAGGTGACGATAAGCCCATCTTGATGGCCGTATAGGTCATCGCAAGCCTGTCTTGGCTGTCACTAACCATTATTCTTGTCATAATATTGGGCATTAACATTGGTATTAGCATTATACAAATCACTGTAACGGCGCTAGCCGCCCAAATCAGCTTTTTATTTTTTTCAAAATAAGCGTTCAGCAACAAAAATACAGGTAAAAAGCCCCAGAGAGCTCTGAGCGCACTGCATAATATACCGATCATAAATAAAAATAATACAATTTCCCACAATCGCTGCTTTTGTTTGTGTTCTTCCAATTGCATGAAAGCCCACACAAAGGGTAGCAGCATGATTGCCAGGAAACCAAAGTTTTTTACGTTATGATGTCCGGTAAAATAAACGATATCCCAGTAGAAGTGATGATAATAAACTCCTTCAAAGACAGTGTTAATAGCTAATATTAGTACTGGAAACATCATTATCTGTAAAACATACATTATCTGTTCTTTTTTCGTTATTGTCAAAGGTATTAGAAATAATGGCAGCGCCGGCATTAGAAATAAATCATACAGGTAATCATAACTTCGTACTACATCCCGCGAAAATAAATTAACGAACAAAATCAGACCAAAAAACTGCCCGACGATAATAACCATGGTTTTATCAATAACAGGAATTTTTCTAGTTAATAATACTACATTAATCAAGAGCAATGCACCGACAACATAAAATATGTTTACAACCTGAACCGATTGATGATTACTAACTAAAAGACCGGCGATACATACAAGAAAAAATTGAATTTTGTCAATCTTGCCGGTAATTCCTGGTTTTATGTCGTTATTGATAGTATGCACAAGTAACCTCCGCTAGCCATCAATAAATACTTCTTTGAATTTAGTCATAACTGCCACAGGGTTGTACTCTTGAGAATAGGCATCCCAATCCTTGCCGGGATTCTTATTAAAATTATCTAATATTTTTTTTAATTGATCATAGTTGGCATAATATATTCCTTTATTTCCCAAAATGTCAATATGACTGCGTTCTTTGATAAAACTTGCATCACAGGTTATAACAGGCTTATTGAAGATTGAAAACTCCCCACAAGCTATGCCGAAGCTCTCTCCTTGTAACCGGGCATGTAACATTGCATCACAAGTTTTAATAAATTTTGTTTTATAATATGGATCAGCCATACCTTCCAGAAAAATTATATTATTCATTTTAGTATTAGTAAACAATAACGGACTGATAAATTTGTTCAGCCATTTTTTTTTGAGAAAACTTTTTCTTTCTAAAAAGTTTTCGGTGTTCATAAACAAAAAGTAAATATCTTTACGTTTGGTTGCAATTGAATATACCAATCGTTTGACAAAAGGGATGTCAAATGTTTCCAAGCCTCCGTAGCGACCGAATACAGTGGCGTTTTCCGGGATATTCAATTCTTTGCGCAAATCACCTTCCGCATTCGGCAAATGGACAATATGCGGCACATACGGTACTTTGCCGCCGCTCATTTCTTGGCTTAGCCACTCAGATACGTAAGCATACACATTACCGTGGGGATCATAGTACTTAAATACGGTATGGACGCAGTTTTTTATTCCTTTTAACAATATGCCGTCGTTTTCTCCGGCCTTAATTGCATAAAAAACGTCTACTCTTTCATCCTCAGCCAATTTCTGCAACTGTTCCAATGTGTCGTAATAAAACACCCGGAATCGATTGTGAAATTTTTCTACCGCCATCGGGTGATGTATTTTCCCGCGTTTAACAGCAATGAGCGAGTCATTGTTCAGTATCTCCTCATTGTAATGGGCATAATCAAATAAAGCAACCTCCGTACCTCGTAATGATAATTGATTGGAATGGAATAAGATTTTCATCGAGACAGACTCCTAACTCCTAACTTTTTATAAAATTATACGTCCTTTTCAGTATTTAAACAAGAATGGGGTATATCTTTACGGTAATTCTCTGCTATGGAAAAGAATAGATTTGAATTGAAACATTTACCTTGAAGATAAAGAACGGTTTTTGCAGGATTTTATGCATTTATGGCAAATTTAAAGCTATAGGCTATGCCAGGAGTTGATATAGAAATGTTTGAAGCAAAACCGCAGACTCTTTCCTTAGATTCTGGAATATTTGGATCAGCGAAACTGACCGACAAACTTAGACGTTTGTTAGTTCCCACCATTTTTGTATGTACCGATTATGCAGCTGTTATATTGGCAATTTGGACTGCCTACATGCTGCGGGTTAACTTACTGCCTGGATTTTTGCCGCTGTTGCCGTTCACGGATATTCCCAACCTGTACACATATGTGGCCATTCCACTGACCGTACTGTTTTTTATGCATTTTGACAATATGTATACCCGGCGTCTTCCACTGTGGCAGCAGACAGAAAAGATATTTAAAATTACGGTTTATTCCTTTGTTTTCATTCTTATGATTATGTACATGACCGAGATTGTGAAGCATCTGTCGCGTCCTTTTATGATTATGCTGGGTGTATTTACTTTTGGTTACCTGGCTTGCTGCCGCTATTTAGTCAAAAAGGCGCTAATCTCTCTTGATCTCTGGCAGATACCGGTCGTTCTCGTCGGGGCCGGTAAGACGGCGGAGCTTTTGATGCAGGCTTTTTGCCGGGACAGCGGTCTGGGATATAAGGTTGTCGGCCTGATTGAAGATAATCGGGAAAATATCGGTCCGGCATTTCACGGCATTCCGGTCATCGGTTCATTTGCCGATGCTGAAGAGGCTGTCAAGCAGGTTCCCGTTAAGAATGTGCTTATTGCTGCGCCGGGTCTTAGACGGGAGGGACTTGTAGATATCGTCTACCGTCTCCAGCCCTATGTGCGTAATATAACCTTTGTTCCCGACCTTTTTGGTATTCCGGTGGGGTCAATGGAACTGGATACGCTGCTCAATGAAAAAATTGTCTTGCTTAACGTGCGCAATAATCTGGCCCAATCGTACAACCGCATGCTAAAACGCATATTTGACATAGTTCTGGCTACCTTTGGCGGGATTGCCATAGCGCCGCTGCTCTTATCTATCAGTGTTATTATATACCTGGACTCTCCCGGTCCGGTGATTTTTTCCCATAAACGCGTCGGACCCAACGGAAAAATGTTTGGCTGTTACAAATTTCGCACGATGGAAATTAATGCTCAGGAAGTTTTGCAACAGTATTTATCGGCTAACCCTGATGCGAAAGAGGAATGGGAAAAGGATTTCAAACTAAAAAACGATCCCCGCATTACCCGGATCGGTAAATTTCTGCGGCAAACGAGTCTGGATGAACTGCCGCAGCTTTTAAATGTCCTAAAAGGTGAGATGAGCCTGGTGGGGCCAAGGCCTATTGTTCAGGAAGAAATATCCAAATATGGTGATTATATTCTTGATTATTACTTGGTCCGTCCCGGCATGACCGGCTTTTGGCAAGTCCACGGCCGTAATGATGTGGAATATGCGGAACGGGTTCAGATGGACTCCTGGTATGTGAGGAACTGGTCCATGTGGCTGGACGTGGTTTTGCTGTTGAAAACTTTAAAGACAATATATAATAAAAACGGAGCTTATTAATACTGTCTTGCTTTCATAGCGTTACCCTGCCTGGTAACGCTATTTACGCGAATAGATTAGAATATCTTCCAGGATACTGATTGCTTGTCCAGCAGAGCTATTAACGCTAAAAAACGGAAGGAGCATTGGACGGTGGAACATAATGAACGTATATATGTAGCTGGTCACCAGGGAATGGTCGGTTCAGCTATTGTCAGGCAATTGCAAAAAGCAGGGTATGAACAATTGATTATGCGGACAAGCAGGGAACTGGACTTACGGTCGCAAAAAGCGGTAGATCAATTTTTTGCCGACCAGAAGCCGGATTATGTAATTGTGGCGGCGGCCAAAGTGGGAGGAATCGGCGCAAATTCCACATATCCGGCAGAATTTATTTATGATAATATCATGATTGAAGCTAACCTTATTCATGCCGCTCACCAGTGGCGCGTAAAAAAACTGCTTTTTCTTGGCAGTTCCTGCATTTATCCGAAATTTTGTCCTCAACCCATTAAAGAAGAGTATTTGCTAAGCGGATTTCTGGAATCAACCAACGAGGCCTATGCCATTGCCAAAATTGCCGGTATAAAATTGTGTCAGTATTATAAACAACAATACGGCGACAATTTTATCTCTGTTATGCCAACAAATCTGTACGGTATAAACGACAATTTTGATTTGGAAACCTCCCATGTTCTGCCTGCGCTTATAAGAAAATTTCACGATGCAAAAGAGACTGGCGCGGATAAAGTTATTGTTTGGGGGACCGGTAAGCCGCGGCGTGAATTTTTGTATGTGGATGATTTAGCGGAAGCTTGTTGTTTTTTGATGCAGAATTACGAAAGCAATCATATTATTAATATAGGTACAGGAAAGGATTTGCCCATTCGTGAATTGGCGGAAATGATCCGGGAAATTGTCGGCTTTGCAGGAGATATCGTCTATGACGCAACGAAACCGGACGGAACTCCGGTCAAGCTTCTTGATGTAAGCCGTATCAATCAATTAGGATGGCAGGCTAAAACCCCGCTGCGGGCCGGGATAGAAAAAACTTATACTTGGTATACACGCAGTGATGTTTGTTATTAAAAGATAAAGAAGATAAAAGGTTCTTAATAACAGGTAAAAAATACCATATTACTTGCGATAGGAGAAATAAAAGCATGAAAGGAATTATTTTGGCGGGAGGTACGGGTTCACGCCTGTATCCTTTGACAAAAGTGACCAATAAACATTTATTGCCTGTTGGCAAATATCCGATGATTTATTATCCAATTGCCAGACTGGCAAGGGCGGGTATTACGGAAATCCTTATTGTTACAGGCAGGGAACACATGGGCGCTGTTGTAAATTTGCTGGGCAGCGGGTACGAACTGGGATTGGAATTTACTTATCGCATTCAGGACCAACCGGGAGGCATTGCGCAAGCATTGGGTTTAGGGGAACACTTCGTTGGCCAGGATCGTTGTGTAGTAATTCTTGGTGATAATATTTTTGAAGATGAACTTATTGAATATGTCAAAAACTTTTCCGTCCAAAAAAACGGCGCAAAAATAATAATTAAAGAAGTTGAAGATCCGGAACGGTATGGTGTGGCTGAATTATCGGACGACCGAATTATCTCTATTGAGGAAAAACCGCAAAAGCCAAAATCGAATTACGCTGTCAGCGGCATATACATGTATGATTCCAGCGTATTTAACATCATAAAAACGCTGAAGCCTTCCGGGCGGGGAGAATTGGAAATTACCGATGTAAACAATGTATATATCCAGCAAGGAAACTTAACGTATGATTTTCTTAACGGCTGGTGGACAGATGCCGGGACGTTTCCGTCACTGATAAAAGCAACAGAACTTTCCCGGGATATTATCCTGGATTTAGGGGTGACGCCATGATTCAGGGAGTAGAGATAAAAAAACTGGTGCGCCACAGTGATGATCGCGGTTTTTTTATGGAGATTCTGCGGGATGACGATAAACTATTGAAAAATTTTGGGCAGGCTTCCCTGTCAAAAAGTTATCCGGGGGTGATAAAAGCTTTTCACTACCATAAGAAGCAGGATGATATTTGGTTCTTTCCCGCAGGAAACGCGCAGGTGGTGTTGTATGACGTACGGGAAGAGTCGCCGACTAAAGGAGAAACGAATGTATTCTATCTCGGTGAAGATAATCCGCAAATCCTCTTAATACCTGTCGGCGTGGCTCATGGTTACCGCGTCCTGGGATCTTCGCCGGCAATTATTGTCTATTTTACATCTCAGTCTTATGATCCTGCTGATCCGGATGAATATCGCATACCCTGGGATGATTCGGAAATAAATTTTGATTGGTCGACTAAAAACAGGTAGGAGCGCAAATATGACTACGAATGTTTTAGTTACCGGCGGCGCCGGTTTTATTGGCAGTAATTTTGTTCGGCATATGCTGAACAAATATCCGGAATATAAAATAATCAATGTTGATATGTTGACCTATGCGGGGAATCTTGCCAACCTGCGGGACATAGAAACCGACGCCGATTATATTTTCCACAAAGCGGATATTGCCGACCATGCGGCCATGGATGCTTTTTTTGCCGATTATTCTTTTGAGTATGTAGTGAATTTTGCGGCGGAGTCTCATGTGGACCGCAGCATTGAAGAGCCGGAGAAATTTATTAGAACCAATATCATGGGGACTCAGGTTTTATTGGATCAGGCCAAAAAGTATGGGGTAAAGAAATATTTGCAGGTTTCCACCGATGAGGTTTATGGCGCATTAGGGGCTGAGGGCCTTTTTACGGAAGAAACCCCAATAGCTCCCAATAGCCCGTACTCTGCCAGCAAAGCCGGCGCTGATCTTATGGTGCGGGCTTATTATGAAACATTTGGTTTACCGGTCAATATTACCAGGTGTTCCAACAACTACGGACCTTACCATTTTCCTGAGAAGCTTATTCCTTTGATGGTGACTAACGCCTTGGAAAATAAGGAACTGCCGGTATACGGGGATGGTTTGCATGTACGGGACTGGCTCCATGTCAGCGATCATTGCCAGGCCATAGATCAGGTTTTACACCGGGGAAGCGTCGGAGAAGTGTATAATATCGGCGGTAACAATGAGAAAACAAATATCGAAATCGTTCGCAATATTCTCGCTGCGCTAGGCAAGCCCGACACTTTGATCAGATATGTGAAAGATCGGCCCGGTCATGACCGGCGCTATGGGATAGATGCGACAAAAATAAAAAGGGAACTTGGCTGGAAGCCGTTATATACATTCGAACAGGGCTTAATAGAAACAGTGGCGTGGTATCAAGAGCATGCTGACTGGTGGCGGGCCATTAAATCCGGGGAATACCGGGAATATTACAAAAAAATGTATGCAAAACGTTAGGAGTTAGGATGAAATCTGATGAAAATACTGGTTACAGGCGCCAAGGGACAATTAGGCCAGGAAATTTCCCGGCAGATGGATGCAGACCAGCAACTGATTTTGACTGATATTGATAATTTGGATATTACCAATCAAGATAAAGTACGCAGTGTTTTCCAGGAAGTCAAACCCCAGGCGGTAATTCATTGCGCTGCCTATACGAATGTCGACGGCGCCGAACAGGATTTTGACGGCGCATATAAAGTTAACGTTATTGGTTCGCAGAATTTGGCGTCTCAGTGTCTTGAGCACCATGCCAGAATGGTATATATTAGCACGGATTATGTATTTGACGGTCAGGGGACTAGGCCGTACCGGGAATTTGACCCAACAAACCCGCTGAGCGTATATGGGAAAACAAAACTATACGGGGAAAACATTATCAGGGAAATATTAGGACGGCATTATATTGTGCGTACATCCTGGCTGTATGGCGATGGACATAATTTTGTAAGAACCATGTTGCGCTTAGCCAAGGAGAAAAAGCAATTGCGGGTTGTCAGCGACCAGATAGGAAGCCCGACCAATTCCAAGGATTTAGTCTGGGCGATCAGGCAATTATTGCTTACTGATGCCTATGGCGTTTATCATGGCTCAGGTAATGGGGCCTGCTCCTGGTATGAGTTTGCTGTTAAAATATTTGCATTTGCCGGAGTAAACATTGCTGTTGAACCCATTACCACGGGGGAATATCTTTTGCCGGCAACTCGCCCGGCTTATTCAGTTATGGAAAACTACATGTTGAAGATGGCGCAGGGCGATCCATTCCGCCTTTGGGAGGAAGCACTTGAAGACTATTTATGTGATCTGAATAGCTGACTAGCGGCGAGGGGTGTACATGAGTAAAAAAATTTCTGTTTTGGTGCCGATGTACAATGAGATGAATAGTATTGAGCCATTTTTTGAGCGACTATTGTCTTCTTTGGGAAAAATTAATTATGATTATGAGGTTATTTGCGTCAATGACGGAAGTACCGACAACACATTGGAAATGCTCATTGATTATAGCAAAAAAAATAATAAAATAAAAATTATTAATTTTTCCCGAAACTTTGGCAAGGAAATTGCGATGACGGCGGCCCTGGATTATTCTGCGGGACATGCTGTCGTTTTGCTTGATGCCGACCTGCAACATCCGCCGGAAGTCATAAGTGAATTAATAAATGAATGGAATCAAGGCTATGATGTTGTTTATGCGACGCGAAAAGTACGGCTTGGTGAAAGTTGGCTGAAAAAGACTACCGCTCTTTTGTTTTATCGAATAATTAAAAAACTAAGTGATATTAATATTCCTCAAAATACAGGCGATTTTCGCCTCATGGACAGACGTGTTGTCGAAGCTTTGAAAAAATTGCCGGAAAGAACCAGGTTTATGAAAGGACTCTTTGCCTGGATTGGATTTAAACAGAAGTCTATATTGTTTGAGCAACAGCCTCGCTGGGCCGGACAAACAACTTGGAATTATTGGAAATTGTGGAATTTCGCCTTGGAAGGAATCACTTCCTTCAGTTCTTTTCCCCTAAAAGTTTGGGGCTACGTCGGCGTGGCATTGTCAATCATATCTTTTGTGTATGTTCTTATTCTTATTCTTCAATATTTGATAAGAGGCGTCGATGTCCCCGGTTATACCTCAATCATGGTTGTTATGCTTTTTCTTGGCGGAATACAGTTGATTGGCTTGGGAGTAATTGGCGAATATTTAGGCAGAGTCTTTATTGAAGTAAAAGAACGTCCCCTGTACATAATCAGGGATCTATATGGTTTTGACCATAATCAGGAAAGTTAGTATTGTTAAGGGGGAACGAGAAAAATATAAATGTATGCCAGCCAAGTGAAGTTAGGAGACACAAATGTGAGAAATTATTTACCCCCGTTATGCAAAGCGAAATTGGCGTGTTATATTTTATTTTTAGCAGTTTGGGGCGTTACTGTACTTCCGTCTGCATATGAGGCGCCCTTCGGCTATTTGGATGATGCCGGCACTGTAGTGGCTGTAAGGAATGTTAGCCAGAATTGGGCTGGATTATTGCCGGACCCGGAAACCGGCCGCTTTCAGCCTATATACTGGTTAGGTAAATTATTGGCCTGCTCCTTATGGGGCGATTCGCCGGCGGCGTTCTATTTATTCCAGGCGCTGACGGTTTTGTTAAACGGGTTGATAATAATATATTTAGTCAATCGATTTACGCGGTCAACCTTTGCCGGACTGGCAGCAGGCATTTTTTTTATTACCGGCTCTAGTATATATGAAGCGGTATATACATTAGGCAAGTCGGAAATTCAGGCATCCTTGTTTCTGTTTCTGATTATTGCCGCTAATGCCGTTTATCTTGAGTGTCAAAGCCGCCGCACCGCCATTGCCGCCTTAGCAGCAATTTTTATATGCAGCTTATGCGCCAACTGGACGAAAGAGACTTTAGCAGCTGCGTCTGTATTTTGGCTTACCGGACTATCCGTTTCCTATATGCGAATACCGGAACAAAGACATTTTTTGTCTGCCTGGCTGCAAACGTCCCTTGTTGGCATTGCGGCGGTAATTGTCTCGCGCCTTGGTTACTATGCGCTGAGACCAGAAATTTCAGCGGAAGCATATACTAAATTTGTTATAAACATAACTGGTATAAAAGAGAATTTATTATTCTATCTTCAGCAAACCCCGGATGTTATTTTTTTTGGCTTGCTTTCCGCCGCGTTGGTACTTGCATGGAGTGGGCGGTTTCAACAATCAGAACAAGCCGGCCAAAAAATATATATAATTATATGTGGAATCTTGTTGACTGGATGGGGCTATTTTTTAGGCATGCTTTGCTGGCGATGGGGTGAGGCTTATTATTTATATATTCCCGGCGCCTTATTTCAAACAGCGTGCATTGTGGCCGGATATTTTGTATTGCGCTTATACAAGTGTACCCGCAGCCTAATAGTTTTGGTTTTGCTGCTTATTAGTATATTTAAGTTTTATGGGCTGATTTACGGTTATTATGTGGCGGTGTCGCAACGGATAAACGACTCTATGTATTATGAAGCAATCCGAAAATATGCTGAATTGGCTAAACCGGGTGACCGTTTGCTGCTGGAACAATGGAATGATTTTGAAGAACCTGCTTATTCTTCGCGGCTTATGCTGCAACAGGTTTTTTCCTTACAAACGGAAGTATATGGCATTCGCAGCCTTTTTACCGGACAATCGCTTACGGAAGAGCAGAAAAAACTGTATTCTATAAAAAATGAATGGAACGACACCATATTAAAACCTAAAAAAGGCGATTACATACTATTTATGCCCGGAAAAAATTCTGCTTACTGGATAGTCCGGGGGGTGGCCCCGTTTGTTGCTGCGCACTCCCACTTTGAAAGAATGGCCGATCATGTGACAGTAAAAAGTGAAAATCTACAAAGCAAATCCTGCTTGATTATACAACCCCAAGCCCCATTTATTGTCCTAGACAAAGTTTACCGCGGGTATCGTTTATACCAGATCGGCGACATTGAGAAGATGATTCAATGGTCTGGCCAGTTTGATGATGGCTGGATTGGGCGAAGCGCGATTGCCGCAATTCCAAACCCGGCGGAACAAGAAAACGTTTATTTTGAAGTCTTTGTTCCACAGCAAGTTTTACCGCAGAGGCTCACAATTCATTGCGGCGATGCCCTTGTGAGCGATATAACTTTTTCCGAAAGTGGGACATACCCGTTAGTACTAAATTTGGACAATTATATTACAAATAACCATTCCGTTTCCGCTTCCGTTGACTTAAAATTTTCCGTAAGCAACATCTTTGTACCGCAAAACATGGGACTTAACAAGGATACTCGGGAATTAGGCCTATTACTTAAGTCTTCAAAACTTGTACTTAAAGATTAGCAGCGATTTTGCGTTTAATGAAAAAATTATACCGGAGGATAAGCATATGAAAGGACGGCGCAGCCGGCTTAAGGGCGGAAATGAATCCATCATAATTAAATATTGTTGTGAAACTAAAAATGATAACAGAAGATAATTACAGCCGCTGGAAAAATGATGCGCAGCTTTGGAAAAAGGTTATAAAATTTGGTATTGTTGGCGGAATGGTGACCGGCGTTCATGGCATTGTACTGGCCGCTTTAGTCGAGTTTTGGTATTGGAATGCCGTATATGCGACTTTCGTTGCCTTTGTGACTGCTTTTCTAACTTCTTATCTGTTAAACAGCTTATGGACATTTGGGGTAATGGCCAAGAATAAGATGTACTTTATTAAATTTTTTGCCGTTGCCATCGTGGGCTTGTTATTAAATGTAATCATTATGTATATAACAACAGAAGTAATACAGTGGAATTATCAAACAGGTTTTTTCATTGGCATAATTGTCGTTCCGACGGTAAGTTTTTCCCTAAATTACGTGTGGACATTCAGATAATTGGCTTTTTACGTAAAAAAATGATAAAATATGATAAAATATGATAAAATATGAAAGACGGAAGTGTTGCGAATGCTTTTTAACTCCTTTACTTTTATTTTCTTTTTTATGCCGATAGTTTTATTCGGATATTTTTGTTTGGGCCGATTTGGGTTCCGGCAGGCGGCAGTTATATTTGTCTTTCTTTCCTCTTTATGGTTTTATTCTTTCTGGAATATTTATTACCTGCCCATTTTATTACTATCCGTTGTTGTCAACTTTTGCTTCGGACGCGCCTTGGAAAGAAACCGCAATAAGGTATTGCTGGCATTTGCTATATTTTTGAATTTGGGTGTTCTGGCCTATTTCAAGTATTTTGTCTTTTTTATGATTTCAATACGCGACTTTGCCGGAATATCGCTGGCTGTGCCGGAAATAACGCTGCCATTGGGCATTTCTTTTTTTACTTTTACCCAAGTGGCATATTTAGTTGACGCGTATAAAAGTAAAACAGATAAAACGCAGCTAACCATCTATTCATTATTTGTTACATATTTTCCCCATCTAATTGCCGGTCCCATTTTATATCATAAGCATATAATTCCCCAGTTTCTACGCAAAGAAAATTATTATCCTCATTTTCCTAATTTGCAATTAGGATTCATATTATTTATATTTGGTTTGTTTAAAAAAGTTATTATTGCCGATTCTTTGTCAGCCTGGACAACAGCGGCATACGCCAATGCTCACAACTTGACAATGGTGCAGGCATGGGCGGGGGCCTTGTCGTATACTTTGCAAATATATTTTGATTTTTCAGGATATTCGGAGATGGCCATCGGGCTTGCCTTAATGATGAATATTCATCTACCCATAAATTTCAATTCCCCTTATCAGGCCAATTCAATCATTGCTTTTTGGCGACGCTGGCACATTACGTTATCCAGTTTTCTGAAAAACTATTTATATATACCTCTCGGGGGCAGCCGCTGCGGTTTGTCCAGAAAGATCAGCAATCTGATGCTAACCATGCTGCTGGGGGGATTATGGCACGGAGCCGGCTGGACGTTTATCTTTTGGGGCGGTTTGCATGGGGTATTTTTGACAATAAACCATTTATGGCGACGAATCGGGATTGCCTTGCCGGTTTTTTTATCCCGGGCAGCGACTTTTCTGGCGGTTGTTTATGCTTGGGTTTTTTTTCGCTCCCCCACCCTGGCGGATGCCGTTTCATTTTCCCAGACGATGCTTGGTTTTAAGGGATTGCCCGGACATTGGTCGGAAATACAAGCCATGCCGGGGGGATATAAACAGGCTTTCGTATTGGCATTTTTGTTGCTTGTTGTTCAGCTAATGCCTGATACTCTCAAGATTATGAATTATGATGAACGGAAGGAAAGCAAGGGTCCTAATGATTCAGGTGCAGTTGGTAATCCGGCAGATAGGCTGAAAGAGGTTGGGTTTGGAATAACAATAGGAATTATTGCCGGCATATTGGCTTTCGTCTGTCTGAAACAAATGGCCGGCGGCGAGCCGAGCGAATTTTTATACTTTCAATTTTGATCTGTAGGGGGATAATTCGCTATGTTTTCTACCAGGAAGATATTTTGCAAATATTGTGTTTTTATAACATTTTGTATTTCATTTTTGGTATGCGCATTTTCTTGGATAGGCTTGGTTTATTACCAGGAAGGGGTGCCAACCGAGTCCTCGCGCTGGATATATGAGTGTTATCAGAAAAAAATTGGCTATGCCAAGTCTGTTTCACAGCCGAAAATTGTTTGGATTGCCGGTTCCAGCGGCCTGTTTGGCGTGAATATGGCGGAAATTGGCGATCGTTTTAACGTTCCCACGCTAAATTTTGGCGTACATGCCGGCTTGCGTCTAAAGTACATTGTCGACATGGCCAAAACGGTGCTTGTCCCGGAAGATACCGCAATTGTAGCAATGGAATACGAATTGTTTTTGACGGAAAAGATACCCAATGTAGAGCTGCTTGACTACATGTTTTCCCGTGATCCTGATTATTTGCACAGCCAAAATATAATGAACCAGGCCAAATTTTACTTCGCTTTATCAGAAAAAAGACTGCTTGCGGGTCTTAAGGCCAAAAGGCAGCCGCAAACGGCCAGTTTGGACGGTTATCAAGCATCGACGCTCAACCGTCATGGCGATGAAACCAAAAAATATTTAGATCCCCAAAATACGCCGCTCATAAATATTCACAATCGGGTACTGTCTGAGACTCCCAACTGGTCCGCCTTGCTTAAAGGTATTCCCGACGACAGCCCTCAGTGGACGATATTTCGTGATTTTTTGCAGTGGTGTAAATCCAATCACGTACGCGTAATTTTAACATATCCCAGCGTGGCTTATTTCCCGGAATACCAAGGGGAGATTGGCAAAAAAACATTAAGTAAAGTGGAACAATTTTATAACTCCCTGGAAACGCCGGTTTTAGGAACCCCAACGGAGTTTATGTATGACAAAAAATATTTCTACGATACAATCTATCACTTAAATTCTGAAGGGGCAAAGCTTCATACCCAAGAACTTATAACTATGCTGCAACCGTATTTGCAGCGGCCTTAGACCGGTGTCGGCTGCACGGAGGTATCTAAGTGAAAGAAGTATTAGCGGCAGCGACAAAAAGAAAAGATAGCAGGTGGGGTATAATACTTCCGGTTATGACATTTATAACATGGCTGATTTGTATTTTACCCTCTGTATATCGAGCTTCGTTTGGATTTCTTGATGATCCTGTTCTTGTAATTCAGGCGAGAGATTTTTTGCTTGGCGAGGCTCCTTTGGAGCCTAATATCGGGCTGGGCCGATTTCAACCGGTATATAAGCTGGGCAAAGTGATTCCATATTTGTTGTGGGGAGCTTCGCCGGCAGGATTTTATTTTATTCAGTCGCTCCTGGTTTTGTTAAGCGGACTGATTATTGTCAGGCTAACCTATATTTTTACTGGTTCGGCTGTTGCCGCCGGTATCGCCGGCGTTTTTTTTCTGACTGGGTCGCCTGTTTATGAGACGGCCTATACACTGGGAAAATCCGAAATTCCGGCTTTAATGTTTTTTTTACTTGCTTCCTTTGCTGCCGTATCTTATCTATTCCGGGCCGAACAGCAGAAAAGTTTCGCGGCGGCGTTAGGCGTGTTTGCTTTTTCCCTGGGCGGGGTTTGGACGAAAGAAACCCTTATGAGCATAGCTGCTTTTGGCATTGCCGGCGCGGCTATGGCCTATTGTTTGCCGTCCCGCGAACGTAGTTGGGTCTACCGCTGGCTGCATATAGCCGGCTTAGAAATTTTCGCTGTTTTTATTGCCCGGCTGGTTTATTATCTGTTGCGCCCGGACTATTCCCCGCTATACACAACCTACTCGTTAGAGATAAGCGGGATATGGGCTAACTTCCTGTATTATTTACAGCAGACGCCGGATGTCGTTTTTTTTGGCCTGGCTTCTGTTTTCGCAATGATTATTTGGCACCGGCTTTTAACAGTTGAAATGACGGAAGGCAGGATTTACAGCTTTGCCTTTGCCCTACTAAACATCGGCTGGGTTTACTTTTTGGGGATGCTGTTCTGGCGGTGGGGTAATGGTTACTATGTATACATTCCCAGCGCTCTTTTTCAAATGGTTTTTATTATAAGCGGTTATTATGTAATGCGGTCCGCACGCGCCTGCCGGTGGCTGCCGGCGTTAGCAGCTATCGCAGCTATCGTAGTCATCATTTTTAAAGCTTACGGTTTGGCATACGGCTACTATGCGGCAATATCGCAGCGTATCAACGATCGTATGTATTATGAGGCAATGCAGCAATACGCGG